>AZYB01000005.1 GCA_000513055.1 alpha proteobacterium SCGC AAA288-N07 | reverse complement strand
TTTTTTCTTCAGAGTTATCTACAATATCCATACTTTCAATTATTTCGGAAAAAGTTGAATTAAAAATTTCTTGGCTATAAATGTTTTTTTTAAAAAAATCTATTTTATTATTTAGCTTTTCATCAAATTTTTTTTCCCAAAAACTTAATATCTCTTTAGATAATTTTGTAAGTTTAACGTTATGGAAATGTTTTAATAAATATAATTCAAAAGCTTCCTTTGCGCTCACATCTTCTTTAGTATTTAGTTGATCTTTTCTTTTGTATTTTTGTCTAAATTCGTAATTTTTTAAAAAATTTTGTTTAATACCTTTAAGATTATTGGAACCTATTTTTTCATATCTAATTTTTTCTGTTAAACTATATAGAGATTTTGCAGTAGAAGTTTTTGGTAAATTTTTTTCATAAATTTCCTTGTTTGAATATCTTAATTTTAATGCTTCAGAATCAGTTTCTGCTCTAACTTTGGTATAATCATGAATGCTTTTTAAGTTATCTAGGTCAAAAAAAAGGAAATTCTTAGAACTTAAATTTTTATTTTCAAAATTAATTTGAACCTTATCTTTTTCTGAAATTACTTTTATAGTTGAGGTTAATGCAATTTTAAATTTTTCTTTTATTAATTCCTCTTTGTTCATTTATATTTTTATATTTATAGTAGATTCTGGAAGATCCTCACCAAAACATCTTTGATAGTATTCAGCAATAATAGTTTTTTCTAGGTCGTCACATTTATTCAAAAATGTTACTCTAAAAGCATACCCTGTATCTTTAAAAATTTCTGAATTTTCTGCCCAATGAATTACAGTTCTTGGGCTCATAACACTAGAAATATCTCCCGCAATAAAACCCTTTCTTGTTAAACTTGCTACTTTTATCATATTCGAGACTTTTTCTTTGCCTTTAGTAGTATTCAAATTCTTATTTTTTGCTAAAATAATCTCTAATTCTTTATCGAAATCTAAATAATTTAAAGTTGCAACAATATTCCATCTGTCCATCTGACCTTGATTAATTTGTTGAGTGCCAGGATATAGACCACTTGTATCACCTAGCCCTATAGTATTAGTAGTTGCAAAGAGTCTAAAATATTTATTTTGTTTAAGTACTTTGTTTTTATCTAATAATGTAAAATTTCCATCAGATTCTAAAATTCTTTGAATCACAAACATTACATCTGGTCTTCCTGCGTCGTATTCATCAAAGACTAGTGCAACAGGATTTTGTATTGACCAAGGAAGCATACCTTCTTTAAACTCAGTAACTTGCTTGTTGTCTTTTATTTTTATTGCGTCTTTTCCAATTAAATCAATTCTACTGATATGACTATCTAAATTAACTCTAATACATGGCCAATTTAATCTTGCAGCTACTTGTTCAATATGAGTAGATTTACCTGTTCCGTGATAACCTTGTATTAAGACTCTTTTGTTGAATGCAAAACCAGATAAGATAGAAAGTGTGGTATCCCTGTCAAACTTATAATCTTTATCAATTTCAGGAACATGTTCATTTTTTTTTGAAAATCCATCAACCAACATGTCCGTATCAATACCAAAGTATTGATTAACTGAAATTTTAATATCCGGTTTAATATCTAAATTAGTATTCATTTATTTCCTTTATAACTTAACTTAAGTTGAGTGTAGGCTAGTGTGATTATTTTAAGCTTTTCCTCAAATTTTTTGTTTCCAGCATTCATATCAGGATGATATTTTTTGACAAGTTTTTTAAATTGGTTTTGGATTTTATCCCATTTTGTGCCAACTGATAACTCAATAATATTAAACGCCTCCTTATCTTTATCTGAGAAATTTATCTTAGTTTTAATTTTTTTTTCATGTCTATTTCTAAAAACAACCCCTTCTTCATTAAGAGTATTTTTCCACAATATATTAAAAAAGTTATTTGGTGAGCTAAAACTTTGTGTTGGTTTATGCCATGTTATGTCAGATTTTAAAAATTCACATACTTCTTGATCTGACATACCTTTAAAGTAATCCCAACCATGATTAAATTCTTTTACATGATCTAAACATAACCATTTAAATTTCTTGCTATTATCTTTTTCAATTGGAGCTTTGTATTTGCCAATTTTTTTACAATTTTTATGATCGCAAATATTTTCCATTTTGTATACATTGTAACATTAATGGAGATTAATGGCTTAATAAAAATTTTAAAAGAAAAATTGACAAAAAAAATTAAAATTAATAATATTAAAATAGAAGACAGGTCCTTCTTACATAGAAAACATAAAAATTTCGATAAAAAAAAATTTCATATAAAGTTAACAATAGATTCACCAGAATTAAAAAAAACAAGTTCTATTGAAGCAAACAGGAAAATTCACGATATTTTGAAAGACGAAATATATGAAAATATTCATTCTTTGCAAATAATTATAAATTAATTCTTAAAGAAATTTTGAGTTTAAATAATTTTTTAAAATAAATTCCCCAACACTTTTTGATTTTAAGGTTTTTCCAATTTTACTAATCAATATTAATTTTATTTTTGAATCAGTATTTTTTTTATCAGATTTCATAAATTGAATTATATTTTTAACGTCTTTTTTTTTAAAATAATCTTTAACTTTATTTGGTAAATTTAGCATAGAGTAATGATGTTTGATTAAGTTTAATTCTTTATTTTTTAATATTTTATTTTTAAAAGAAAATTCAGCAGCACATATCATGCCCAATAGAACTGATTCACCATGATTTATTTTATTAGAAAAATTAGTTGCGGCTTCAAAAGCATGACCAAATGTATGCCCAAAATTTAAAATCATTCTCAAGCCTTTTTCTCTTTCATCTTTTTCAATTATTTTTGCTTTAATTTTACAACTTTGATAAATTGCCTTTTGAATAACTATTTTGTTGTTTAAATTTAATATTTTTTTTCCATTTTTTTGCAGCCAAAAAAAAAGTTTTTTATCTAAAATTAAAGCATGTTTTAAAATTTCTGCATATCCACAAATAATTTCTCTTTTTGGTAATGAATTTAACGTAGATATATCAGATATAACCATTTCAGGTTGGTAAAAAGAACCAATTAGATTTTTTCCATATTTTGAATTTATGCCTGTCTTACCTCCTATAGATGAATCTAATTGAGATAAAAAGGTTGTTGGAATATTAACAAATTTTATGCCTCTCTTAATCAAGCTTGCAGTTAAACCTGTTATGTCTCCTAGTATTCCACCTCCTAATGCAATTATGCAATCGTTTCTATGAAAATTTTTTTTCAATATTTTATTAAGTAATTTATTGACAGTTTTAAAATTTTTTATTTTTTCACTAGTATTTAATTTAATATGAAAATTATCAAAATTTTTTATAGAATTCTTAACTTGAATTAAATTTTTTTTTGGAACCTTACTATCTGAAATTAATGCAATTTTTTTACAATTTGGAATTCGAGTATTTATTAAATTTCCAGTTTTGTTTAAGATATTTTCACCAATTATTATTGGATAATTTTTATTTTTAGTCTTAATAACAATTCTAAATCTTTTCATGTAATTTGATAATTGTATTACTTATTTGATTTAAATTAAGATTGTCACAGTTAATTTCGTGATCAGCTAAGGAGTAAATTTTTTTTCTTTCCATAAATATTTTATCTATATTGTTCTGTTTATTATTATTAATTAATGGTCTTTTTTTGCTATTTTTTAATCTCTTGCGAATTATTTCTAAATTAACATTCAACCATATAGAAATACAATCAGATAAAACTTTTTTTCTAATTTTATCATTTATAAATCCTCCTCCGCCCAAGGATATTACAGAACCTTTTTTTTTATTTAAATATTTTATTGTTACAAATTCTTCTTCCTTTCTGAAAAAGACTTCTCCTTTTACTTTAAATATTTCGGCAATTTTCATTTCATTCTTTTTTTCAATAAGTCTATCAATATCAAAAAAATTAGTTTTTAATCTTTTAGCGACATATTTTCCAATGCCAGTTTTGCCAACACCCATCATCCCCAGTAAAACCAGGTTTTTCTTAAGCTTCATTTTCTTAGAATTTAAGTTTGATTTTTCACAATTATGTCTTAATTATTTTGTCAAATACAAATACAAATAAAAATAATATATGCAATTTTATCGAAAAACAAGAAGAGGCTTTGGTGGAAAACTAGTAAAGCCACTAGTTAAAATTTTTATTTGCATTGTAATATTAATAATAACTATTTTTTTAATTGGTAACTTAGATCTGCCAGCGCCAAATAAAATTATTAAGCAAAAAATTTCAAATGAAAATTTCAAAGTTATTAAATAGTATATTATTTCAATTACCACTTACATTAATCTTCTCAATACAATCAATCGCAGTAGAATCAGTTGATATCTGGAAAGACAATTCAGAAATAAAGATAGAATCAACTGAATCCAATCAAATGAATCTAGATGATGAAGAAAAAACTTTATTTGAGCAAACATCAATGGGTGAAACTGAAATTTTTCAAAGCAATAATGAAGATTTAGATTTTAAAAAAGTATATGGTCTTTTTGATCCCGAAGAAAATGACTTATCTTTAGAAATTTGGACTGAATCAGATGGCAAAGTATTATTGGAACAATTAAAAAAGATAGAAAAAATTAATCTTTCAAAAGATTCAGAAGAATTATTAATTAAAATTTTATTTACAAATGCATATTTGCCTATAAAAAATATAAACTCATCGGATTTTTTAGATTACAAAGTAGAATGGCTAATTAAAAAAGATAAAATTAATATCATGGAAGAGTTTTTACATAAAAACCCTGATTTAGAAAATAATACAGACCTATTAAAATATTTGATTAATGAAAATTTGTCAGAAGCAGATATTAACAATGCTTGCACAAAAGTTAAATTTTTTAATAAAGGAACCAATGATGAATATTTACAAAAATTTAAAATTTATTGTCTTATTAAGAATGACAATCTTGCAGAAGCTCAATTACAATATGATTTATTAAATGAAAAAATATCTATAGATAATTTTTATAATAAAAAAATTAATTATTTACTTGGATATTCTAAAGAAGCGGATGATGAAGTTTCAGATAAAAATTTATTTAACTTTTATTTATCCCACATAACTAATAGTAATTTTCAATATGATCCTTCAATGAAAACTACCAAATATATTTGGCAATATTTATCCTCTTCCAATTTACTTGTAAATCCAGATTCTGTTGATTTAGATGATGAAACTAAATTTAACTTGTACGAATGGGCTGCCGCTAATAATTTATATAATAAAAAAGAATTATTTAATATTTATAGAAAATTTTTATTTAGTTTTGATCAATTCTTAAATGCAGAAGAAATATATGAATGTGACTCAATTTCGAAGTATAATCCTGAAGGAACAATAATTAGTACTGGATTGAGTAAGTGGTGTGGAGCTGGCGGCTGGCGCCTAGGTTTTTTTGCCATTCCTGATAGTTTAAATAATATAAAAAATTCTTTAAAAATACTAGCTAGTGAGTCTTTTACTTCTGTAAGTTCTCCTATTCAGTATGCAGCTATTTCAGCCTTTGCCAAAGATCATGACAATTATGTTAATAGGACTAAAAAAATTCTTAAAGAAGTAGGCATGTACGTATATGAAAATCTAAAATCAAATAAAATTTTGATTAACAAGCCCGAGGGAGGATTTTATTTAATGCCGGAATTTATTAATGATAAATTTCGAACTTCTTCAGAAATGTGTAAAAATATCATAAATGAGACTGGAGTTGCTTTGCTGCCTGGCAGTGATTTTGGATTTTCTGAAAATAAAATGCTAGCAAGATTGAGTTTTACCGATTTTGACGGAGAAAAATTCCTAAATAATACTTCAGGTTGTAAAGAAATAAATCAAGATATTCTCTCTAAATTTGCTCCAAATATTCTTGAAGGTGTTTCAAAGTTAAAACATTGGTCAGAAAATATTTAAGACTCATTCTAAATTTATTGTTAGGATATTTTCATAAAAAACATTAATGGAGGAAAAAGTATGAAGAAAATAATTTCGTCTTTAGCAAGTTCTCTACTGATTTTTGTTGCATCGTTTTCTTTAACTAGCGTTGCAAAATCAGCAGAGTATTTTTCTATCGGTACGGGTGGACCGACAGGAGTGTATTTTCAAGTGGGTAATGCCGTTTGTAAAATGGTTGCAAAAATTCAATCCGCTGAACATGGAAGAAAAAAAGGGAACTGACAAAGCTTTAAGATGTTCAGCTCCTTCTACAGGAGGATCTACTTACAACATAGGTCAAATTATGGAGGGTGAACTACAATTTGGTGTAGCACAGTCCGACTGGCAATACCATGCGTACAATGGTTCAAAACCAGACAAAGTAAAACCTTTCAAAGGTTTAAGAGCTGTATTTTCTGCTCATCCAGAACCATTTCAAATTATAGTTGGAAAAAAATCTAAAATTAAAGATTGGAATTCTATGAAAGGCAAGAAAGTCAACATAGGAAATCCAGGTTCAGGGCAAAGAGGAACTTTCGAAGTTTTAATGGAAGCCCACGGTGTAGACACAAGTTTTTTTGGAGGAACATCTGAGCTAACTTCATCAGAACAATCAGGTGCCCTTTGCGACGGCAAAATAGATGCATTTGGATATACAGTTGGTGTACCTAACTCGGGTGTTGCACAATCAACAGATGGATGTGGAGCAAAAATAATTGATTTACAGACAGATGCTGTAAAAAAATTAGTTGCTGACAATCCATTTTATGCATGGGCAACAATTCCAAAAGGAACTTACAAAACATCTAAAAAAGATGTAACAACTTTTGGTGTTATGGCTTCATTTGTAACAAGCGCCGATGTATCGGACGAACTAGTTTATGCGGTTGTTAAAGCTGTTTTTGAAAATTTAGACGATTTTAGAAAACAACATCCGGCATTCGCTAATCTTGATCCAAAGAAAATGATCGTAGATGGTTTATCTGCACCATTACATCCTGGAGCAATAAAATACTATAAAGAAGCAGGCTTAATGTAAGTCTTAGAAATTTAAAGGCCCAGTTAATAAACTGGGCCTTTTTTTTTATTCTCCTATAATGAGTGTTGATCAAGATATTGATAGCAAATCAGTTAACCTAGATAAATTTGACGAAAATAGCGGTACCAAAAGAAATCTTCAGAGTTGGAACTTAAAGTTAGTAGCCATTGTTGCGATATCATGGTCGCTATTTCAACTATGGTATGCTTCACCTTTACCCTACATTTTAAACTTTGGTAAAATTATTGATGTTCCTGCTAGATCATTACATTTAGCTTTTGGATTGGTTTTATGTTTTTTGGTTTATCCCACTTTCAAATCAAAAAGAAAATCAAAAATATCAACTTCAGATTTTGTCTTGGTTTTTATATCGCTTTTAGTGACCTTATACATTTTTTTTGATTATGAAGGTTTGGTTTATCGTCAAGGAATTTTAGCAAAAATTGAATTTGGATCATTTGTTATACCCTATGAATTAATTATTGGAGCACTCGGAATTATTTTATTATTAGAGGCCACTCGTAGAGCAATAGGAATTCCCTTGGTAGCAATAGCGCTCATTTTCATACTTTTTTCAATCTTTGGTCAATCAATGCCATATTTAATTTCGCATCAAGGTTTATCGATCACAAGATTAGTTGGGTATCATTGGTTTGGTGGAGAAGCAATTTTCGGAATTCCAATAAGTGTTTCAGTTAGTTTCATTTTTTTATTCGTTTTATTTGGAGCAATTTTAGATACAGCGGGTGGAGGTAAATACTTTATAAATTTAGCTTTTGCCTTAGTTGGAAAAATGAGAGGAGGACCTGCTAAAGCAGCTATTCTTGCTTCGGGACTGACAGGATTAATTTCAGGTTCATCAGTAGCCAATACAGTTACCACAGGAACTTTTACAATTCCCATTATGAAAAAATCTGGACTTCCTGCAGTTAAAGCAGGTGCTATAGAAGTTGCAGCTTCTGTAAATGGTCAAATAATGCCACCCATTATGGGTGCAGCTGCTTTCGTTATGGCAGAACTTTTAGGTATTTCTTATTTTACAGTCATTACTCATGCATTCTTGCCGGCTGTTATATCTTACATTGCACTTTTTTATATTTCACACCTTGAATCTGTAAAACTAAATATTAGAGGATTACCTGAAAGTGAAATTCCACCACTTGGAAAAACTTTTTTAGGCGGAATTCACTATTTAATTCCAATATTTATTTTGGTTTATCTTCTTTTAATAGAAAGATGGACAGCCGCATCGGCTGTATTTTACTCCATTCTTTCTTTAATGGTTATTATTCTTGTTAGAGAGGCATTGGCAGCAAAAAAAAATAATCTTAGCCGATTTAATGGATTAAAACTTGGTATCAATGAAATAATTGCAGGTTTAGAAAAAGGAGCAATTAATATGATTAATGTTGCAATTGCCATTGCAACAGCGGGGATCATTGTTGGAGCGGTAGCTTCCACTGGATTAAGCAATAATTTAATTGTAATTGTTGAGGCAATTGCCGGGGACAATGTAATTATATTATTATCATTAACTGCTGTTCTTTGTATTATTTTGGGAATGGGATTGCCAACTACGGCAAATTATCTTGTCGTTGCAGCGTTGATGGCACATGTTGTTGTTGAGGTTGGTGCTGCATCAGGTTATGTCTTTCCTTTAATAGCGGTACATTTATATGTTTTCTATTTTGGCTTAATGGCTGATGTTACACCACCAGTAGGTTTAGCATCTTATGCAGCTGCAGCAATATCAAGAGCTGATCCTATCAAGACAGGTATTCAAGCTTTTTGGTACAGTCTAAGAACAGGAATACTTCCCATAGTCTTTATTTTTAACAGTGAACTTTTGCTTATCGGAATCAAAAGTATTTGGCACGGTCTGATGGTAATAACAACATCATTGATTGCTATACTGGTTTTTTCAGCTGCGACACAGGGTTGGTTTATAAATAAATTACGATGGTATGAAATAATAATTTTTATTTTAATATCATTATCATTATTTAGGCCAGACTACGTGCTTGATAAATTTTATCCAAACTATGAATATGCTCAATTACAAATAAATAATTTACAATTTATTAATTTAAAGCCAGATAGAGATGTTCATATAAGGGTAACGAGACGAACAGAATATGGTGACCGGTATAAGCTTTTTGTAATTAACAAAGATACCTTTAAGGAAAATTACTCATTAGAGGAATATGGGGTTAATCTTGTCGATAAAGAAGGAAGAATGACCATAGACACACTTAAATGGAATGGTCTTGAAAAAACATCAGGAGTTGAAACTGGCGATGTAATTAGTGAATTTAAAACTGAAATTTTAGATAGACCAAATAAAGCAATTGTTCATCCTTTTTCTTTATTGATTTTGTTTGGTTTTGGTTATTTAAATTATAAAAGAGATAAAAAAATATAATCAACGACTAATGACTAAAGAGTTTACAGATAAAAATATTATAAAAGGCAGGTGGTATAATATTAATAAAAAAATAAAAAAAAGAATAATTGCTAAGTATCACAGAATCAAAGATTGGAAAATGGACCCAAAAGGATATTTTTTGATTGCTGTCGATAAAAAAAATAAAATTATAAGAGTGGGATATTGTAAATTTACAAAGCTAGGTAGTTCACCTGTTAATGATATGATAGCAGAAATTAAAGGTAAAACGGCGATAGAAATTGTCAATACTTTGATAAGAGAAAAATTTATTTCAACACTACAGCATGCCGCTGATATGGGAATTGAACTTCACAAAGCAGAGTTGTCTTTAAAATATGATTTTAAATATATTCAGGATAAGGGCTTAGAAATTAAAATATAAAAATAATCTATTTTTTGATTATTTTCCAAACTCCCGAAGCAGTTGCTACAATTTTATCATCGGCCCTTAATTCACAAGTCAAAAAAACTAATGATTTTGTTTTTTTTTGAACTTTAGCCAATCCTATTAATTCTTGGCCTAATTTAACTTGAGAAATGAACTTTAATTCTAAAGAAATAGTTACGCATATGTTTGCACCTGTTGTCTTGTGGGCTGCTGTACCAACTCCAGCATCTGTTAATGCTGCAATAAAACCACCATGAGTAATCTTTGCAGCATTTAGATGATTTTCATTAATTTTAGTTTTAAATTCATATTCATTTTCAGAAATAGTTCTGAACAAAACTCCACCGTTATGTTTCATGAAACCATTTGAGGTACTAATTTGTTTAAATTCTTCACTCATAATCTAATTTAAAAAATAAACGCTAAAAATAAAAGAATAAGAAATATAAGGATAAAAAAATAAACGACAGCTTTTTGCAAAGGAATATGTGTTAGCCATTTAAAATTCATATACTAAACCTTTATTTTTTGGCGCGCCTGCTAGGAGTTGAACCCAGAACCTCCTGGTCCGTAGCCAAGCGCTCTATCCAATTGAGCTACAGGCGCCCATTGTTTTTTTATCAAAAAATTTGTCCTATTTAAAGAGTCTTTATGCGAAATTAGTTATTAATATTAATGCACGTGTATAGAAAGTATTTTTTTATTTTTTTTAAAATATTTTTTTAGAATTAGTTTTTGAACCCAAAATTTAGCATCTAAATTACTATGCTTAGGTTCTAATAATTTTTCTAAGTTTTTTAAAATTAAAGTCATTGCTGTAGTGTCAATATTTGAATGGCTGAAAAAAGATTAAATTGTGGTAGAATTAAATCAACAAAAACTGTAATTTAACTAGCAATGGCAACAGAAATATCCGTTCCTGATATTGGTGATTTCGAAAGCGTTGAAATCATAGAAATTTTAATTAAACCAGGAGATACAATTAACAAAAATGATCCAGTTGTTACGCTAGAAAGTGACAAATCCAGCGTTGAGGTGCCATCACCATTTACAGGAAAAATTTCTGCATTAAAAGTTAAAATAGGTGACAAAGTTTCAAAAGGAAGTGTTTTGGCTTTAATAGATGATAAAGAGACGAAAGTTGAAGAACAATCTTCAAAACAGGAAAAAGAGGAAACTAAACCTTTAGTGTTAAAAGAAGATGATCTTTTTCCAGAGACGGAAAAAATTATTAAAGATGCAGAATCAACCATACTTCAGAAACCAAAAGAAAAATTGCCACAAAAAGTTTACGCACGCCTAAATGGTGCTGATATCGATCCAACGGAAACACAAGAGTGGCTAGATTCTCTAACAGCAGTGGTTGCAAAAGATGGTACTGACCGTGCTCATTATTTACTTAAGAAATTAATTGATGAAGCTTATAAAGAAGGTTCTAATCGACCTTTAACTAGGATTACCCCGTATATTAATACCATACCTCAAGAATCAGAAGTGAAGTCTCCGGGTGATCAAAATATAGAAAGAAGGATACGATCTTTAATTAGATGGAATGCAGCTGCTATGGTTGTAAAAGCAAACAAAAAAAATCCTGAACTTGGTGGACATATAGGTACATTTGCTTCTGCGGCTACACTTTATGATGTTGGAATGAACCATTTTTGGAGAGCAAAAAATAATAAATTTAGAGGTGATCTTATTTATTTTCAAGGTCATAGTGCTCCCGGCATGTATGCACGAGCCTTCTTAGAGGGAAGACTGACTGCAAAACAATTAAGTAATTTTAGACAAGAAGTTGATGGTGAGGGACTTTCATCTTATCCTCATCCATGGTTAATGCCTAAATTTTGGCAGTTCCCAATTGTATCAATGGGCCTGGGTTCTATCATGTCAATATATCAAGCGAGGTTTACAAAATATTTAATTAATAGAGGTTTATTAAAAGAAGAAAATAGAAAAATTTGGACATTTTTAGGTGATGGAGAAATGGACGAACCAGAATCTTTAGGAGCAATTGGGTTAGCTTCTAGGGAGAAACTAGACAATCTTATATTTGTAATTAACTGTAATTTACAAAGATTGGATGGTCCAGTTAGAGGAAATGGAAAAATTATTCAAGAACTCGAGGGCATCTTTAGGGGAGCTGGATGGAATGTAATAAAAGTTATTTGGGGATCATACTGGGATCCTTTACTTACTAAGGATAAAACTGGTTTACTTATAAAAAGAATGGACGAATGTGTTGATGGAGAATATCAAGCATTTAAAGCTAAAGGCGGAGCTTATGTTAGAGAAAAATTTTTTGGAAAATATCCTAAATTAAAAGACTTAGTATCAACAATGACTGACAATGATGTATGGAAACTCAACAGAGGAGGTCACGATCCCCACAAAGTTTATGCCGCTTATGATGCGGCAATGAAAACAAAAGGTAAACCAACCGTTATTCTTGCAAAAACTATTAAAGGATATGGTATGGGAAAATCTGGAGAAAGTATAAACACAACCCATCAGCAGAAGAAATTAGATGAAGAAGATTTACTTTACTATAGAGATCGCTTCGATATTCCCCTTACAGATAAACAAGTAAAAAATGTTGTATTTTATAAGCCCGATGAAAAGTCAGATGAAATAAAATATATAAAAGAAAGAAGAATGAAGTTAGGAGGAAATTTACCTGAGCGAACTTCTTACGCAAAATCAATTAAGAAACCTTCCAGAGATATTTTTGAAAATATGCTAAAATCTTCGGGAGGTCGTGAAATGTCAACTACTATGGCATTGGTTCGAATGTTAACAAATTTATTGAGAGACAAAAACATTGCGCCAAGATTAGTTCCTATTATTCCTGATGAAGCCAGAACCTTTGGAATGGAAGGTTTTTTCCAAAAAATTGGAATTTATGCTCACGAAGGGCAAAAGTACGAGCCAGTAGATTCCGAACAGCTCAGTTCCTATAGAGAAGATAAAAAAGGTCAAGTTTTGGAAGAAGGAATCACCGAAGCAGGTGCCATGTCTTCTTGGATTGCAGCAGGAACAGCATACACAAATCATGATTTAGAAATGATACCAATATATCTTTTTTACTCTATGTTTGGTTTTCAAAGAGTAATGGATTTTGCTTGGGCAGCAGGAGACGCACAAACGAGGGGATTTCTTATTGGAGCTACCTCAGGTAGAACTACTCTTGCAGGTGAAGGGTTACAGCATCAAGATGGACATAGTCATTTGTTAGCTTCAACAATTCCAAACTGCGTAAGCTATGATCCAACATTTTCTTATGAATTAGCGATTATTTTAAGAGAAGGATTAAAGCGAATGCACGATAACCAAGAAAATATTTTCTATTACATTACCGTTATGAATGAAAATTATAAACATCCTAAAATGCCATATGATTGTGAAAAAGGTATCCTTAAGGGAATGTATTTATTTAAAGAATTTAGAAACAAAGGAAAAATAAAAATTCAATTATTAGGATCTGGAACAATTTTAAGAGAGATGATAGCTGCCGCAGAAATTTTGAGCAAAGAATACAATGTTGATAGCGATGTTTGGAGTGTAACAAGTTTTAATGAGTTGAGAAAAGATGGGATGGAGGTAGAACGAAAAAATCTTTTGAATCCAGGAAATAAAGCCGAAAAATCTTATATAGAAAAATGTTTAGCTAAAAGGGAAGGACCAATTATAGCTGCATCAGACTATATTAGAAGTTATTCAGATCAAATCAGACCATATATTTCAAAAGCATTTTATTCTTTTGGCACTGATGGATATGGTAGAAGCGATACTAGAAAGAAATTAAGAGAATTTTTTGAAGTTGATAAAGAACATATTGTAACATATGCATTGAGCGCTTTAGCAAAAGAACAACTTATAGCATCGAAAGATGCAGTTAGAGCGATGAAAAAATATAAGATAGATAAAGACAAGCCTATACCAACGGTATTGTAAAATGTCAGAAAAAAAATCTTCTATAATTAGTGCCAGTCCCAAAGTAAGAAAATTTGTTCGTGAATTAGGTGCAAACATAGAAAAAATAAGAGGCTCCCAAAGAGCTGGTAGAGTTTCAGAAGATGATGTTAAATCTTTTATTAAAGAATCTTTTACCAAAGTGATTATCAAGAAAGAGTCAGAAATTACTTCAAAAAAAGAAGTTAAAGAAATTCAAAAATATGATCATTCTGAATTTGGAGAGGTTGATATTCAACCAATCCCTAGAATAAAAAAAATTGCGCGTCCACACCTAGTAAAATCTTGGACTGAAATTCCTCATGTTACACAACATGATGAAGCAGACATAACTGAAATGGAACAATTTAGAAATTCATTAAGAGATATTCACACTGGCGAAAAAATTAAAACTACTCCTTTGTCATTTATCATAAGAGCCTTAGTAAAAGCTTTAATTAATTTTCCAATTTTTAATTCTTCTTTAGATATTGCAAGTGATAAAATGATTATAAAAAAATATTTTCATATTGGAATAGCAGTAGATACTCCCCACGGACTCATGGTTCCAAAAATTAGAGATGCAGACAAAAAGGATATAACCACTATTAGCTCAGACTTAAAAAAGGTCAGCGAAGCTTGCAAGAATCTAAAAATTGATAAAAAAGAATTCTTCGGGGGCTCTATGACCATTTCAAGTTTAGGGGGAATCGGAGGTAGTTTTTTTACACCAATAATAAATCAGCCCGAAGTTGCCATTCTTGGAGTCGGAAGATCAGAAGTTAAACAAGTTTTTACTGGTGGCAAATTTGAAACTCGTACTATGCTTCCCTTATCTTTATCCTATGACCACAGAATAATAGATGGCGCAGATGGAGCAAGATTTTGTAAGCATTTAAGAGAAAGTCTCGGAAAAGATTTCGCTTATAAACTAGCAATATAATACCTCCCTATGAAAAAGATAATATCGTTTGTCTGTTTGGTTATTTGCACATTAATTTGGGGCACGACATTTATCGCTCAAGATACAGGTATGGATAATATAGGTCCATTCACTTTTAATTCTGTTCGATTTTTTGTGGGTTTTTTAGCTGTCGCTCCCTTTGTTTTATTGTTTGAAAAAAAAAAAGTACCTACACAAATAAAAGCTGAACCAAGTCAATTTATTAAGCTTATGATACCCGTTGGGGTATTTTTATTTTTAGCAACTGTATTTCAACAAGTTTCATTGCTTTATACAAATGTAGCAAATTCTGCTTTTTTTACAATTTTTTACGTACCAATGGTGCCAATAATTATTTATTTTTTGTTTTCTGAAAAATTACACTGGTCTATATGGCCTTCCGTTTTTGCGTGTTTTATTGGAGGCTATTTTTTAAGTGATATGAGCGACACTTCCATTCGATTTGGTGATAGCTTGGTGTTAATTGGTGCTATATTTTGGGCACTGCACATTATTTACATAGGAAAACTGGTAAGAAAATTTGATCTACCTTTTTTTATTGCCTTTATACAAAATCTCTTAGTATCAATATTATCTTTCTTACTAGTAATTTTATTTGAAGAATTTGATTTTTCTAAAATCAAATTAGAAACATTAGAGATTTTGTATGCTGGAATTCTATCAGGGGGAGCAGCATTCGTTTTACAACTTTTTGGTCAAAGACATATTTCAGCAGCACCTGCCGCTATTGTAATGTCACTCGAAGGAGTTTTTGCAGCAATCTCGGCATGGATAATTCTCAATCAGATTTTAGGTTTAAATAATATTATAGGCTGCACATTGATACTTGGAGGTATTTTGTTGTCTCAACTTGCACCAATTGTTGAAAAAGATAAGTTATAAATAAACTACAGCTAATATAAATAAAGATAGTAATATTCTATAAATTATAAATATGTTTAGGCTAAATTTTTTAATAAAATTTAGAAAAATCGAAATTGTAAAATAAGAAAAAATAAAAGAAAATATAACAGCAATGATTGCTAAGAAGTTGAGCTCAGTACTACCTTCTTTATAAATATTGTAAATTCCTAAAAAACTCGCAGCACCCAAAGTAGGTATTGATAGGAAAAATGAGATTTTAGCCGAGTCAAATCTACTAAAACCTAAGAGTCTTCCTGAAGTAATAGTAATACCCGATCTACTAACTCCGGGTACTAAAGCTAGAACTTGAAATAAGCCAATGATGATCGCTGAGCTGTTAGTAAATTCAGTATCAATTTTTTTTGTGATTTTGAACTTATCACTAATATATAATAAGATACCAAATATTAAACTCATCCAACCAATAACTTCTAAACTTCTTAAATGATTAATTAATCCAGTTTGGTAAAGAATATAACCAACAGGAATTATTGGAATAGTTCCTAATACAATTTTGATTAAGAAACTTTTATTTTGAACGAAATTAAATAAATCTTTTCTAAAATAAAATATAATCGCAATTAAAGATCCAAGATGTAAACTAATATCTATTAATAAGTTTTGATTGTTAAATTCGTAATACTTGGAAAATAATACAAGATGAGCAGCAGAACTAACTGGCAAAAATTCTGAAATACCTTGAATTGCTCCTAGAATTAATATTTCAACTGAAGAAAGCATTAAAAATATTATTGCATAGCAGATATGCAAAATAAATCACTTATTTACTGGGTTTTTCAAAATATAGGTCAGTTTTTATGTCCTAAAAAGCTTTTTAGCATTATTTTTATTGGTATAAAAGTAAGCGTTTATTAGAAAAATATTATGCCAGATAAAATGCTTAAATTTGTAAACGTAGGCATGCAAATGCCAGCCAAAAGAACCGGTGGTGCAAGAACTAAAGATTTTAAAGAAATCTATGATGCATTCATTCATGAGAAAGCAAAAGAACAATCCAGCAGATGTTCACAATGTGGGGTTCCTTTTTGCCAAGTTCATTGTCCTTTACACAACAATATTCCTGATTGGTTAAAGCTAACTGCCGAAGGCAGACTTCAAGAGGCTCATGAATTAGCCCACAGCACAAATAATATGCCAGAGATTTGTGGAAGTATTTGTCCCCAAGATCGTTTGTGCGAAGGTAATTGTGTAATTGAAAGAGCAGGACATGGAACCGTTACAATCGGATCTGTTGAAAAATACATAACAGATACCGCGTGGGAAAAGGGGTGGATTAAACCAATTAAAGTTTTGAAAGAAATAAACCAGTCTGTTGGTATAATAGGTGCAGGACCAGCGGGATTGGCTTGCGCGGAAGAGTTAAGAAAATTAGGTTATAAAATAGTTATTTACGATCGGTACGATCGACCAGGTGGACTTTTGATTTACGGAATACCAAACTTTAAACTAGAAAAATTTACTGTTGAAAGGAGAACCAATCTTTTAAAAGAGAGTGGAATAAAGTTTAAACAAGATTTTGAGGTTGAAAAAAATATATCTCTCGATGAATTAAGAAAAAAACATGATGCAATACTTATTGCAACTGGCGTTTATAAACCACGAGAAATTAATTTACCAGGCTCTGAATTAAAAAATATTTTTCCAGCTATGGAATTTTTAACGGCATCCAATCGAAAAGGTCTGGGAGATAAAGTAGAAAATTTTGATAACGGAATACTCAATGCTAGAGGCAAAGACGCTATTATAATTGGTGGAGGTGATACCGGAATGGATTGCGTTAGAACTGCAGTAAGACAAGGCGCAAAATCAGTAAAGTGTTTATATAGAAGAGATAGAGAAAATATGCCAGGCTCTGCGAGAGAAGTATATAATGCAGAAGAAGAAGAGGTTGAGTTTATATGGCTATCAAACCCAAAAAAATTTATTGGTACATCGAAAATTTCTTCAGTGTTAGTAGAGAGGATGAAACTTGGTGGGGCGGATTCATCTGGAAGAAAAAAACCTGAGCCTATCCAAAATTCTGAATTTGAAATGAAAGCGGATATGGTAATTAATGCCTTGGGTTTTGATCCTGAAGATTTACCAAAACTATTTAACTCCCCAGATTTATCTATTTCTAAATGGGGGACTATAAAGATCAATTTAAAAACCATGGAAACAAATCTTTCCGGCGTTTTTGCCGCAGGAGACATTGTTAGGGGAGCCTCTCTGGTTGTTTGGGCAATTAAAGACGGTAGAGATGCAACTATATCAATTCAAAAGTATTTAGAACACAAGCAGAGCAAAATTGTAAAAGTAGCATAACCATGAATCTTTATAAAAAAAATTTAAAAAAATTAACCGAAGCTAACGCATACTACCCAAGTCTTGAACATGACGCTTGTGGAGTTGGACTTGTAACTTCAACGGAAGGTAAAAAATCAAGGAAAATAGTGGAGTTTGGCATACAAGCATTAAAAGCCGTTTGGCATCGTGGTGCAGTAGATGCTGATGGCAAGACAGGAGATGGAGCCGGAATTCAAGTTGAAATTCCAACAGACTTTTATAAAGAAAGGATTGAATTTGCAGGTCGCAAACATTATGAAGGAACAATTTGTGTTGGTATGATTTTTCTTCCCCGAAATGATTATAGCTCTCAAGAAAAATGCAAAATATTGATCGAAACAGAACTTTTAAGCAAAAATTATTATATTTATAGATGGAGACAGGTTCCAATTAATACTAGTGTTCTTGGAGTTAAAGCAGAAAATAATCGTCCTGAGATTACACAAATAATCTTTAAGTCAAACGATGGGAATTTGACAGGAGATGATCTTGAAAGAGATTTATTTGTTATTAGAAAAAAAATTGAAAAACAATCTAGCATATTACAACTAAAAGATTTTTATATTTGTTCTTTTAGTTCAAGGTCAATTATTTACAAAGGAATGTTTTTGGCAGAAGCGTTATCCGAGTTTTACCCCGACTTAATGGATAAACGATTTATTTCCAGATTTGCAATTTTTCATCAAAGATATTCAACCAATACTTTTCCGAGCTGGGATTTAGCCCAACCGTTTAGAGTATTAGCCCACAATGGTGAAATTAACACTCTGAAAGGAAATATCAATTGGATGAAAATTCATGAGCAAGATATGAGCAATGAACTTTTTGATGATATTGAATCGTTAAAACCGGTTATTACACCTGGCAATTCAGACTCGGCAGCCCTAGATAATGTATTTGAATTACTAGTTAGGTCAGGAAAGTCTATCCCATTAGTAAAACTTATGCTTATTCCAGATGCTTGGTCAAAGAGAAGGAAAACAATTCCAAGAGCTCATCAAAATCTATTTAATTTTTTAAATAGCACAATTGAACCTTGGGATGGGCCAGCGGCCATTGCTGCTACAGATGGAAAATGGATTATTGCAGCCACAGACAGAAATGGACTTCGTCCTTTAAGATATATGGTATCTTCAGATAAGCTATTATTTGCTGGATCTGAAACTGGCATGGTACCGATTCCAAACGATAAAATTGTTTTTAAAGGAAGGCTAGGCCCAGGACAAATTATCGCGGTTAATTTAGATAAAGGGAAAGTGTATGATAGTAAAAGTATTAAAAATTATATCTCAAAAGACTATAAGAAATACAATAAACAAATTATAGATCTTGATAAAAAGTTTAATATTTCAAAAGAAAAATTCATTTATTCTGGTGATGAGTTAAGACGGAGACAGTATTTAGCTGGAATGAATATTGAAGATCTAGAACTTATTTTACATCCAATGGTGGAGGAAGCGAAAGAAGCGGTAGGATCTATGGGTGACGACACACCTACTGCAGTATTGTCAGATAGATACAGGCCTATATCACATTTTTTCAGACAAAACTTTAGTCAGGTAACTAATCCTCCAATTGACTCACTAAGAGAAAATGAGGTGATGAGTTTAAAAACTCGTTTTGGCAATCTTGGTAATATTCTTGATTTTGAAAATTTAACCAAAGAAAATATTTATGTATTGGAAAGTCCAATTTTGTCCAATTCTCAGCATAAAAAATTTATGGATTTTTTTAGAGATAGCATAAAAATTTTAGATTGCACATTTAACGTTCAAAATAATTTAAAAGAAAATTTGAATCAGCTGTCCTCTGAAGCTGAAACTGCAGTTCGAGAGGGATATAAACACTTAATTTTAAGTGACAAACAACTTTCTGAAAATAGGGCAGCAATCCCAATGATCCTTGCATTTGGGGCAATAAATTCGAGGTTGGTTAATTTGGGCATTCGAGGTTTTGTTTCGATTAATGTTCAGACAGGAGAAGTTTTAGATACACATTCTTTTGCAGTTTTATTAGGAGCTGGAGCAACAACCATTAACCCTTATTTGGCTATTGATTCAATTTACCAACGATATGAAAAAAAACTGTTTGGCAAACTTAATTATGAGAAATGCGTCCGACGATATATCAAATCTGTAGATAATGGTTTGTTAAAAATTATGTCTAAAATGGGTATTTCAGTTTTAAGTGCTTATCGAGGTGGATGCAATTTTGAGACTGTCGGGCTAAGTCGAGCAGTTGTAGCTGAATATTTTCCAGGTATAATATCTCGAATATCTGGCATAGGTATTTTTGGGATCGAAAAAAAAATAAAAGAACTACATAAAAAAGCTTTTCAAAAAAACGTATCAATTCTTCCAATCGGTGGCATTTATAAATATAGAAAAAACGGTGAAAGTCACCAATACCAAGGCCAGCTGATTCATATGCTACAAGATGCGGTAACTGTTAATTCTTATGAGACTTATCAAAAATATGCTCAAGGCATTTACAATTTACCTTTAATTAATTTAAGAGATCTTTTAATTTTTAAAAGTCCAAGAAAATCTATTGACATCAATGAAGTAGAAATAGAAACCAGCTTAAGAAAAAGATTTGGAAGCGGAAGCATGTCTCATGGAGCTTTATCAGCAGAAGCTCATGAAACTTTAGCAATTGCAATGAATAGAATTGGGGCAGCCTCCTGTAGTGGAGAGGGAGGAGAAGATCCAAAAAGATTTGTTAAAATGAAAAATGGTGATAGTGCTAATTCAAGAGTAAAACAAATTGCTTCCGCAAGATTTGGAGTAACTGTTGAATATTTAAACAATTGTAACGAAATTGAAATTAAAATTGCCCAAGGAGCTAAGCCTGGAGAAGGAGGTCAATTGCCTGGTTTTAAAGTTTCAAAAGAAATTGCAAAATTAAGATATTCCACACCAGGAGTAACTTTAATATCACCCCCACCTCATCACGATATTTATTCTATAGAAGATTTAGCTCAGCTTATTTACGACCTTAAACAAACTAATCCTTATGCAAGAGTGGGCGTTAAGTTAGTAGCATCAACTGGTGTTGGAACGATTGCCGCTGGTGTAGCAAAAGCAAAAGCTGATGTAATTTTAATTTCGGGACATTCAGGTGGAACAGGTGCTAGTCCTCAGACAAGTATAAAACACGTCGGAATTCCTTGGGAAATGGGGCTTACAGAAGCAAATCAAATATTAACCTTAAATGGTCTTAGACAGCAAGTAACTTTAAGAACTGATGGTGGTATAAAAACCGGCAGAGACGTGGTTATGGCCGCCATGATGGGAGCTGAAGAGTTTGGAATTGGCACAACTTCCCTGGTAGCAATGGGTTGTATTATGGTACGCCAATGTCATTCTAATACTTGTCCAGTTGGAGTTTGTACCCAAGATGAAGATTTAAGAAAAAAATTTACTGGAACACCAGACAAAGTCGTTAATTTATTTACCTTTATTGCTCAAGAAGTCAGAGAAATTCTAGCAGGGCTAGGTTTTAAAACCTTAAATGAAATTATTGGAAGAACTGACCTTTTAAAACAAATAAGTAGAGGAAAATCAAATTTAGATGATCTGGATCTTAGTCCGTTATTAGTCCAGGCAGATCCTGGAGAAAATAAAAGATATTGTGTAACTCATTCAATAAATGAAGTCCCTCCTACGCTGGATGAAAAAATTTATGAGGATATAAAAAATTCTATTGGCAAAGATAAATTGGAATCAAGTTATGAAATTAAAAACACCCACAGAGCTGTAGGAACACGGCTATCACATTACATCTTTAAAAAATTCGGAAAAGAAAATATTAAAGAAAATACTGTTGAAATTAATTTATCAGGATCAGCAGGTCAGTCACTAGGAGCTTTTGGAATAAAAGGTTTGAAATTAAATGTTATTGGCGATGCGAACGATTACGTTGGAAAAGGACTTTCAGGAGCAACAATTGTTATCAAGCCTCCTTTAGATAGTAATTTGATTGCCAAAGACAATACAATTATTGGAAATACTGTACTCTATGGCGCTACCTCAGGAAAACTATTTGCAGCGGGACAATCAGGAGAAAGGTTTGCAGTTAGAAATTCTGGCGCAGAAGCTGTAGTGGAAGGTTGCGGTTCTAATGGATGTGAGTATATGACCGGTGGAACCGTGGTTATTTTAGGTAAAGTAGGGGATAATTTTGGAGCTGGGATGACTGGAGGAATGGCTTTTATCTATGATCCTGCAGATGAATTTGAAAAATATGTTAATCCTGAATCAGTAATTTGGCAAAAAATTGAAAATGTGTATTGGGTTAAATATTTAAAAGATATGATTGTTAAACATTATGAAGAAACTAACTCTTTTCTTGCTAAGAGAATTTTAAATGATTTTGAATTAGAAAAAAATAACTTTTTGCAAATCTGTCCAATTGAAATGTTAGATAAACTTAAACAACCAATAACTGCTAAATCTTTTGTCGAAACAGCTGTATAAAATAATCTAATTCTTTACAAATTTTTTTTAAATCATTTTTTTTTGATAAACTGTGATCTCCTTTACTAATTTTAATCAATTTTTTTTTGGCTTTAGGAAATATTTTCAAAATTTTTTTTGAAAACACTAAAGGAACAATTTTATCTTTTAAACCATGAAATAAGGTTATCGGAATATTTAAATTAATTTTTTTATTCAATACCTTATTTTTTCTTCCATTAATTATTAACTGTTTGGTTATAGGGTAAATCCACTTACCTTCTTTAAGAAGGTAAATTTCATTAGTCATAATAATTTTTTTAATTTTTTTAGTGAATTTTTTCCACATTAATTTGTCTAAAAATTCGGGAGCAGAAGATATTCCTATAAAGCCTTTAATTTGTTTTTTAAAAACTGGAAGCAAATTGAGAATGATCCAACTTCCCATACTTGACCCAATAAATATTAATTTTTTTTTGTTTTTTACTTTTGCCTTAATTATTTGTTCAGCATCCTTTGACCATTTTGATATATTTCCATCAATAAATTTTCCTGATGATTTACCATGCCCGGAATACTCAAATGTTAAAAATCCAACTTTTTTCTTTCTACAATATTTTCTGAATGTTAATGGCTTTTCTCCAGCAATGTCTGACATAAAACCATGGAAAAATATAATGAATAAATCTTTTTCTTTATTAAGAATCTGATATCTTATTTTTTTTTTGTTAGAAGAAAAAAAAAATTTAAATCTTTTGCTTGTCATTTAACTTGAATATATAATTTAATTTTTATGAATTCCAAAATGAAAGTTTTGCAAGTGATTCCAAAACTTGGTTATGGTGGTGCTGAAACAGGCTGTTATGATCTAGCACACTATTTGTCGGAAAAAGACTGTCAATCCTATCTAATTACTAGCGGTGGTCCACTTTTAAAATATATTAAAAAAGATAAAGTAAAATTATTTAGACTTCCAGTACATTCAAAAAATCCATTGTTAATAATATTGAATTCTATTTTTATTATCTTAATCATTTTATTTTTCAATATTTCAATTGTTCATGCAAGAAGCAGGGCGCCTGCTTGGTCATGCTTATTAGCTACAAAACTTACACGTAGAAAATTTGTAACAACATTTCATGGCACTTATAATTATAATAACTCATTAAAAAAATATTATAATTCTGTAATGGTCAAGTCAGATCTTATCATTGCTGGATCAAATTTTATTTTTTCTCATATTTATAAGGATTATGAAGAATATTTAAAAGATAAAAATAAAAAACTTTTAGTAATTTTTAGAGGAATAAATTCAGAATATTTTGCTCAAAATAATGTTTCTGATGCAAAATTAAAAAAACTAATTAAAGAATGGCAGATTGATAGAAATAATTTTATTATTCTGTTGCCAGGTAGATTAACAAATTGGAAAGGTCAAATTGTTTTTATTGAAGCTTTAAATATATTAAATCAACAAACTGATCTTAAACCTTTTTCAGCAATTATTTTAGGAAGCGATCAAGGTAGAAAAGTTTATTATAAAAAACTTTTATCATTAGTTGAAAAATGCAGATTAAATCAAAAAATAAAATTTATTCCTTTTTGTAAAGAAATGCCATTAGCTTATAAATTAGCTGATGTAGTAGTGTCAGCGTCAATTGAACCGGAAGCATTCGGCCGAGTGTCTATTGAAGCTCAATCGATGGAAAAGCCAATTATAGCAAGTAATATTGGTGGATCAAATGAAACTATATTGAAAGATAAAAGTGGATTATTTTTTGAATCTGGAGATCCTATTTCTTTAGCTGAGAAATTAAAAGAAATATTAAGCTCAGATAATAGTACATTGAAATTAATGGGAATAGAAGGTAGGAAAAACGTTTTAAAAAAATTTGAAA
The DNA here is from genome assembly GCA_000513055.1 of alpha proteobacterium SCGC AAA288-N07. GTDB lineage: Bacteria > Pseudomonadota > Alphaproteobacteria > Pelagibacterales > Pelagibacteraceae > AAA240-E13. The sequence continues at coordinate 27,440 of AZYB01000005.1, read as the reverse complement.
TTGAAAAAATGTGCAATTCTACTATTGCGGAATATAAAAAATTAATGAAATAATATTTAATATGCTAGACATAAAATTACTAGATGGAAAAATAATTCAATTTAAAAATCAAATAAGTGGATTTGAGTTAGTTAAAAAAATTAGTAAGTCATTAGCTAAAGAAGCTTGTATTATGAGTGTCGATGGTGAACTAAGAGATTTAAGCTATGAGTTAAAAAAAAATTCAGTTGTAAAAATAATTACATCCAAGGACAAAGAAGGTTTGGAGGTACTAAGACATGATGCTGCTCATGTCTTAGCAATGGCCGTACAGGAATTGTTTCCTGGAACGCAAGTAACTATTGGTCCTGTTATTGAAGATGGATTTTACTATGATTTTTCAAGAAAAAAGCCATTTACTGAAGATGATCTTAAAAAAATAGAAAAAAAAATGAAAGAAATAATTGATCGAGATGAAAAAACAATTCGAGAAGTATGGAAAAGAAATGATGCAATTAATCATTTTAAAAAGATTGGTGAACATTATAAATCCGAAATAATTAAAGATATTCCAAAAGAAGAAGAAATATCAATTTACAGACATGGCAAATGGCATGATCTTTGTAGAGGACCACATCTACCTTCAACAGGAAAAATAGGAAAGGCTTTTAAACTCACTAAGGTATCAGGAGCATATTGGCGTGGAAATTCAAATAATGAAATGCTTCAAAGAATTTACGGAACCTGTTGGACTAATCAAAAAGATCTAAATAATTATTTGAAAAGATTAGATGAGGCTGAAAAAAGAGATCACAGAAAATTAGGAAAAGAAATGCGTCTTTTTCATTTTAGGGAAGACAGCCCAGGGTCGGTTTTTTGGCATAGTAAAGGATGGAATCTATTTCTTAAACTAATTGAATATATGAGAAACAAACAAAAAAAGGATGGATATCAAGAAATTAATACTCCAGAATTACTTGATAAATCTCTTTGGGAAAAATCCGGTCATTGGGAAAAATTTGGTGAACACATGTTTACCTCAACTACTCCAGATAAAAAAGTATTTGCAATTAAGCCAATGAATTGTCCTGGATGTGTGCAAATTTTTAATCAAGGTTTAAAAAGTTATAGAGATTTACCATTAAAAATGTCTGAATTTGGAAAAGTTCATAGATATGAACCATCAGGAGCTTTACATGGTTTATTAAGAGTAAGAGCATTTACACAAGATGATGCTCATATATTTTGTACTGAAGATCAAATCACTCAGCAATGTTTAAGTGTTACAAATCTAATTTTAGAAATTTATAGAGATTTAGGATTTAAAAATGTAATATTAAAATTTTCTGATAGACCAAAAATAAGAGTAGGTGAAGATAAAATTTGGGATAAGGCTGAAGCAGCATTATTAAAAGCAATTAAGACATCAAAATTAGAATATAGTATTAGTAGTGGAGAAGGAGCATTTTATGGTCCAAAAATTGATTTTATATTAAGAGATGCGATTGAAAGAAATTGGCAGTGTGGCACGCTTCAAGTAGATTTTAATTTGCCCGGCAGACTAGGTGCAACTTTTGTCGACAAAGATGGATCAAAAAAAGTTCCTGTTATGTTACATAGAGCTTTATTCGGTTCCTTAGAGAGATTTATTGGAATATTAATCGAACACTATGCTGGCAAACTTCCGTTATGGCTATCTCCAGTTCAAGCAGTTATATTGCCTATATCTCAAGACTTTGATAATTATGCTAAAAAGGTGTTTGAACAATTTACGAAAGCAGGTATAAATTGTGAGGTGGATTTAAAAAATCATAAGATAAACTATAAGATTAGAGAGCATTCACTTGCTAGAGTACCTATACTTTTAATTTGTGGAAAAAAAGAACTTGATACAAAAACAATTACTATTAGAAGACTAGGTTTTGAAAAGCAGGAAACAATGAAACTTGATAAATCTGTTCAGTATATTTCTTCTCAAAGTAAAGCTCCTATAAACTAAGTGGCATTATTTAAACAAAACTATTTCCAAAGGAGGACTAAAACAAGAAGTCCGAGAGCAAATAATAGAATTAATTCACTCGAAGTTCAGGTTATCAGTAGTGAAGGACAAAATTTAGGAATTATATCTACTAAAGAAGCAATATTTTTAGCTGAACAAGAAGGATTAGATTTAATTGAAATTTCTCCCAATGCAAAACCACCAGTTTGTAAAATAATAGATATGGGTAAATATAAATATGATTTACAAAAAAAAGCAAACAAAGCGAAGAAAAAACAAAAAATATCAGAACTAAAAGAAATTAAGCTTAGACCAAATACAGAAACCCATGATTATAATTTTAAAATAAAAAATGCACAAAGATTTCTTTCGAAAGGAGATAAAGTAAAATTTACAGTAAGATTTAAAGGAAGAGAAATGCAACATCACCATCTAGGAACTGAATTATTGAAAAGAGTTGAAGAAGATTTAAAAAAAATTGGCAAATTAGAGCTTAACCCAAAATTTGAAGGTAAGTTGATGACAATGATAATTCAGCCACTTTAATAATAAATATTAGTTATTGTAAATTAATTATATTGTTTGTATAAACTGCCAACTATTTTTATGCCTAAATTAAAAACTAAAAGTTCAGTAAAAAAAAGATTTAAAATAAGTGCTAAAGGTAAAGTTATAATGTCCCAATCAGGTAAAAGACATGGTATGATTAAAAGAACTAATTCTCAAATTAGAAAACAAAGAGGCACAACTGTTATGTCCAAGCAGGATGCAAAAATTGTAAAGTTATTCATGTCCTATAATTTAAGAGGCTAAAATGTCACGAATTAAAAGAGGCGTCACAAGTCATGCCAAACATAAAAAAGTATTAAAAGCTGTAAAAGGTCAATGGGGCAGAAGAAAAAATACTATTCGAGTTGCTAAACAAGCAATGGAAAAAGCTCTTCAATATGCCTACAGAGATCGAAGAGCTAAAAAAAGAGAATTTAGGTCGCTGTGGATTCAAAGAATAAATGCAGGTGTGAGAGCCGAAGGTATAACTTATTCAAAATTTATTAATGGGCTCAACAAGTCGGGGATAAAGTTAGATAGAAAAGTACTAGCAGATATTGCTTATAACAACCCAGAAGCATTCAAATCTATAGTAAAAAAAGTACAATCCTCCCTTAACTAATAAGATTATTTCTATTATCTTCAATAAAGTAGAGAATCGCTAGAAAAGATTTTGATATGGAAAATTTTAATCAAATTGAATCTAATATTTTAAATAAAATAAAAAACGTAAATGATCGCAATTCTTACGATTCAATTAAAACCGAAATTTTTGGTAAAAAAGGAATTATTACCGAGCTTTTTAAAAAAATTGGAAGTTTGAATCAAAGTGAAAAAAAAGAATATGCATCAAAACTTAACTCTCTAAAAACAAAAATAACAGAAATTCTTGAAAAAAAACTTACCGATTTTAATCAGTCAGAAATTAATAAAAAACTTGAAAATGAAAAGATAGATGTAACTTTACCAGGTCGAACATACTTTGCAGGAAAAATTCATCCAGTTTCTCAAGTAATAGATGAAGTAACTTCTATTTTTTCTGAAATTGGTTTTTCTGTTGAGGATGGACCTGATGTTGAAAATGAGTATTATAATTTTTCTGCACTAAACACACCCGAAAATCATCCAGCAAGAGATATGCATGATACTTTTTATCTTGATCGTTCCAAAGATTTACTTTTGCGAACACATACATCACCAGTTCAAATTAGAACAATGCTGAAGAGTAAACCACCATTCAAAATAATTGCTCCTGGAAGAACTTATAGACATGACAGTGATAAAACACACTCACCCATGTTTCATCAATTGGAAGGTCTACATGTAGACAAAAACATTAGCATGGGTCATCTTAAGGGATGTTTATATTATTTTGTTAAGAAATTTTTTGAAGTTGAAAAAGTAAAAATAAGGTTTAGACCAAGCCATTTTCCCTTTACTGAACCATCGGCAGAAGTAGATATTGGATATAAAATTCACAATGGAAAAATTAAGATTGGTGAAGGTGATAAATGGTTAGAAATTCTCGGTTGTGGAATGGTACACCCCAAAGTTCTAAAAAACGTAAAAGTAAATCCAAACCAATACCAAGGGTATGCTTTTGGTGTAGGAATTGATCGATTAGCTATGTTGAAATATGAAATAAACGATTTAAGAGCTTTTTTTGAAAGTGATATTCGATGGTTAGAATTTTATGGATTTGATCCACTCGATGTTCCAACAAATTATAGAGGTTTAAGTAGATGATTACTTCTTTATCATGGTTAAAAAATCATCTAGCTACTAAAGCAAACTTAAATCAAATTGCAGAGCGATTGACAGAAATTGGGCTGGAGGTAGAAAATATAAAATCATCAAATGATAATTTAGATAATTTTATTGTTTGTAAAATTATAAAATCTCAAAAACATCCTAACGCAGATAAACTAAAGCTTTGTGACGTTGATACAGGTTCTGGAAATTTAGTCAAAGTTGTTTGTGGAGCTCAAAATGCTAGAGATGGATTATTCTCAGTCTATGCTCCTCCTAGCGCAGTTATTCCAAAAACAAATATGAAATTGAAAATAGCAAAAATAAGAGGAATAGAATCTCATGGAATGCTTTGTTCAGGTTACGAACTTAATGAATCTTCAAATAAAGAAGGAATTATTGAATTAAATAAAAAAGAAAAAAATATTGGCGATAAATATTTTAAAAACATTGGAGAAAAAACTATGGATATTGCCATTACTCCTAATAGACCTGATTGTTTGGGCGTTCTAGGTATTGCTAGAGATTTGGCATCCTCTGGTTTAGGTAAGTTAAAAAAACAACCTCGTATTAAAATAAATCAAAAATTCAAAAGCCCAATTAAAGTTTCAATAAAAAAAGAAAAAGACCAAGGTTGTGGTATTTTTGGAAGCGTATATATAAAAAATGTTCAAAATAAAGAAAGTCCAAATTGGCTTAAAAAAAGAATTATATCTTTAGGTTTAAAACCTATTTCAGCTATTGTAGACGCTACAAACTATGTAATGTTTGATTTAAATCGCCCCTTACATGCTTACGATGCTGATAAGATTGATCAAGAAATTATTGTTAGAAACTCAAAAAAAGGCGAGTCTTTTAAAGCATTAGACAATAAAAAATATACACTTCAAAACAATATGTGTGCAATAAGTGACAAATCGGGCGTTTTAGGTCTCGGAGGAATTATTGGAGGAACAAGATCCGGCACAGAGTTTTCTACCAAAAATATTTTATTGGAATCTGCATATTTTTTTCCATCACTAATTAGAAAAACTTCTAAAATATTAAATATTGATACTGACGCAAAATATAGGTTTGAAAGAGGTATAGATCCTGATTCTATAAAATTAGGTTTAGAGCTTGGAATGTGTATGATACTTGACATATGTGGTGGCGAGGCAAGCAAGTTTTCAATTGTAGGAAAAATAAAAGATGAAAGAAAAATAATCGATTTAGAACAAGAAAAGTTTTCAAAAGTTATTGGTTTTCCAATTGTAAGCGCAGAAATCAAAAAAATTTTATTCTCGTTAGGATGTTCTTTAAGAATGAGTGGAAAAAAAATAAAAGTTTTACCACCAACTTGGAGACCAGATATTAAGGAAGATATTGATCTTATAGAGGAGTTAACAAGAATTAAAGGTTATGATAAAATACCTCTAATAAATCCTGAAAAAGAAAATATTAAGGATACCTTAAATCATAAACAAAAACTTTTTCATTTTGTCCAAAGATCAGTTTCTTCAAAAGGTTTTACAGAAGCTGTAACCTGGTCATTTACAGATTCAAAAACAGATATTTTATTTTCAGAATTAAAAAGTGAGATTAAATTATCTAATCCAATTTCATCTGATTTAGATGTTTTAAGATCATCTCTTTATTCAAATTTAATTATTAGTGCGAAAAAAAATATTCATAGAAATTTTGAAGATCTAATGCTGTTTGAAATAGGACCGGTTTTTAAAGGTACCAAACCTGGTGAACAATCTACAATGATTAGTGCTATTAAAACTGGAAAATATTCTAGAAAAAATTGGATTGAAAAAGAAAGAAACTTCGATGTTTTTGACATCAAAAATGATGCTTTGAAAACTTTAAATGAAATTGGTATTAATAATCTCAAGATAGTGGTGAGCAATAAAACAAAAAAATGGTACCATCCAGGAAGATCTGGTTTGTTATCATTGGGATCTACAGGCGGTCCCGAATTAGCTTACTTTGGAGAAATTCATCCATCAATTATTAAAAGACTAGATTTGAGAACTGAAAATGTATTAGGATTTGAAATTTTCTTGGATAACATACCTGAATCGAGAAAAAAAATTAGAGAAGCTAAACCTCAATTTATCGTTTCTGATTACCAAAAAGTATTTAGAGATTTTGCCTTTGTCATTGATGAAAAATATAGTTCTGGTGAGATTATAAATTTAGTTCAAAAAGTTGATAATGAATTAATTAAAGTTGTAAAAATTTTTGATATTTATCAAGGAGATAATATTGATAGTGGTAAAAAGTCTATTGCTTTTAATGTAACACTGGAACCTAGAGATAAAACTTTAAGCGATAATGATATTGATCAAATAAGCAAAAAAATTATATCTGTAGTTCAAGAAACAACAGGTGCAACGTTAAGATCTTAATGTCTAATAATGAGTCTATACGCAATTTTTCAATAATTGCGCACATCGATCACGGTAAATCCACTTTAGCTGATCGGTTAATCCATAAATGCGGAGGCCTAAGTGACAGAGAAATGAAAGAACAAGTTCTTGATTCCATGGATATTGAAAGAGAAAGGGGAATTACTATAAAGGCCCAAACAGTTCGTTTAAATTATAAAGCAAAAGATGGAAAAAATTATATTTTGAATATTATTGATACCCCCGGTCATGTAGATTTTAGTTATGAAGTAAGTCGATCTTTATCCGCTTGCGAAGGTTCTATTTTAATTGTTGATAGTTCACAAGGAGTCGAAGCACAAACCTTGGCAAATGTATACCAAGCACTCGATAACAATCATGAGATTATACCTGTTCTAAACAAAATTGATTTACCAGCAGCGGATACAGAAAAGGTTAAAAAACAAATAGAAGATGTAATTGGAATAGATACCAATCACTCCATTAATTGTTCAGGAAAAACAGGCGAGGGAGTTGATACCATATTAGAGACTATAGTTAAAATTTTGCCTTCACCTAAGGGAGATATAAAGAAGCCATTAAAATGTTTATTGGTAGATAGTTGGTATGATAGTTATTTAGGAGTTGTTATTTTAGTAAGAGTGATAAATGGCAATTTGAAAAAAGGCATGGAAATTAAAATGATGTCTAACAGTAGCAAACATATAATTGAAAAAGTTGGTGTTTTTACACCAAAACCAAAAGATGTAGAAGAAATATCTTGCGGAGAGATTGGTTTTATTATCACAGGAATAAGAAGCTTATCTGATACCAAAGTGGGGGATACAATATGCGATTCATTAAATCCTATCGATAAACCTTTGTCCGGATTTAAACCAAGTAAACCTGTTGTATTTTGTGGTTTGTTTCCAGTTGATAATTCAGAGCATCAAAAATTAAAAGATGGTATAGCAAAACTGAAACTTAATGATTCAAGTTTTTCATATGAAGCAGAATCTTCAACTGCATTAGGTTTAGGTTTTAGGTGTGGTTTTTTAGGATTACTTCATCTAGAAATCGTCACTCAAAGATTAGAAAGAGAATTTAATATTAATCTTATAACCACAACACCTGGCGTAATATATAAGATTAATAAGAAGGATGGTTCTGTTCAAGAATTACAAAATCCAACAGATATGCCAGATCTAACTCAAATTCTATCTATAGAGGAACCTTGGATTAAAGCTACAATAATTACTCCAGATCAATACTTGGGATCAGTTATCAAAATTTGTCAGGACAAAAGAGGAGTCCAAAGTAACTTAACTTATTCAGGAAACCGTGCAGTACTAAAGTATGAATTGCCATTAAACGAGGTAGTTTTTGATTTTTATGACCGTATCAAGTCGATTTCTAGTGGGTACGCAAGTTTTGATTACGAAATTACAAATTACAAAGAAGGTAATCTAGTTAAGATGGGGGTATTAGTTAATACAGAACCTGTTGATGCCCTCTCAATGATAATCCACAAGGATTTTGCTCAGTCACAAGGAAGGCTCGTATGTGAAAAACTTAAAGAACTAATTCCAAGACATAATTTTCAAATTCCTATTCAAGCAGCAATTGGTGGAAAGATCATTGCAAGGGAAACTATCAAAGGATTTAAGAAAGATGTTTTAACAAAGATACATGGTGGTGGTGCCAGAGATAGAAAAAGAAAACTTTTAGATAAACAAAAAAAAGGAAAAAAAGATCAAAACAATTTGGCCAAGTTGAAATTCCACAGGAAGCATTTATTGGAATATTAAAAATAAACAAAAATTAATTTTATGAAACAAGTTAGATGGGGAATTATAGGCTTAGGAAATATTGCCCTGAAATTTGCTGAGGGTTTTCAATATACTAAAAATGCTAAATTATTTGCTATATCAAGTAGAAGTCAAAATAAACTTTTGACATTCAAAAATAGATTTCAAATTAATGATAATTATTGCTTTACAAATTATGACAGTCTATTGGCATGTAAAGATTTAGATATAGTTTATATAGCCTTACCCCACTCACTTCATCATGAATGGGTAATCAAATCTATTAAAAAAGGAAAAAATATCTTGGTAGAAAAACCCGCCACGATAAATTTTTTACAGATGGAAAATATAAAAAATAATTTGAAAGACAAAAATATTTTCTTTTCCGAAGCATTTATGTATAGATATCATCCTCAAATTGCAAAAGTTATAGATTTAATAAAAAATAAATTGATAGGCGATCTAGTTTCTATGGAATCATTTTTTGGCATTGATGTTTTAGGTAGAAAAAAAATACTTGGTATAGAATTAAAAAAAAAACCTAACAGAAATTATAGATTATACAATAAAGAATTGGGTGGAGGAGCAATACTTGATATAGGTTGTTATCCTGTCTCTTTAAGTATTCTTATTGCTTCATTAATTTCTAAATTTGATTTTATTAAAACAAAAGTTTTAAATAAAAAAAAAGAGATTGGAGCAACCGGAGTAGATATGAATTCATTTGCAGAATTAAATTTTGAAAATAATTTTAAATCTACAATCGGCGCTTCGCTGACACAAAATTTAGGAAAGAAAACAAAAATCATTGGAACTAAAGGAGAATTAGTTTTAGAAGATAGTTGGTCTCCAATTAATCTTTCATCAATACAAATTAATGGTAAAAATAAAAAAACAATTAAAATTGAATGTCATAAAAATATTTATTCCTATGAAATTGATATTTTGAGTCAATGTATATTAGAAAATAAAAAGGAACCCGAATTTCCTGGTATGACCATTAATGAAACTCTAGAAAATATGAGAATTTTGGATAAATGGTTAATTTAAAAAATGAGCCTAAATTATGAGTAATAAAATTTACGATTGCATAACTTTTTTTGATGAAAGTTTGCAAGCCAGCTTAAGATTTAACATACTAAATGATTGCGTTGAGCGGTTTGTAGTATGTGAATCAAAATTTGATCATAATGGTCATTATAAAGGAGTTAATTTTAATATAGATGATTATAAAGAATTTAAAAATAAAATTACCCATTTGGTTATTAATGAACAATTTCCAGATATTTCTAATTCATGGAAATCCCAAGCTTTTCAAAGAGAATTTATTTTTAATGGTTTAAACAATGCAAAGCCGGAAGATTATATTATGTTTTCAGATCCTGATGAAATACCACGACCAGAAATATTAATAAATTTAAAGTTAAATAAAAAATTTGGAATTTTCCTTCAAAAAATGTTTTGCTATAAGCTAAACATTTATAATCCTCATGAGAGTCCATGGGAAGGCTCAAGAATTTGCCTTAAAAAAAATTTAAAATCATTTGATTTTCTTAGACAAAAAATACGAAAAAAAAATACTCGTTACCCATTCTGGAGAATCGATAAAGAAAAAAGTATACAATTAATTGATAATGGTGGCTGGCACTTTAATTATTTAATGGAACCTGAAAAGATATCAAAGAAATTAAAAACTTTTGCTCATACTGAATATAATAAGGATGCATTTACTAATATAGGTGTAATCAAAAATAATATTCATGAAATGAGAGATTTATTTAAAAGAGGATACAAATATTATAAAGTTGAATTAGACAACACATTCCCAGATTATATATTAAATAAACGAAATGAATTTTATCAATGGATTGAACAATAAAGTTTCAATTTAAATGTATTTATTTTTATGAAAAAAATATTTCTTAATTTAGGCAAGCAACCCATAACAAATTCATTTTTAAACAAGATTGATAAGAAGACTACCAAAAACGAGTTTTTTTATAATTTATCAATAGGCTTTGATAAAAAAAATTTTCTCGTTTCTCTGATGAATTATGTAAATCCAAAAAAAATGTTTAATGATAAGTATGCACATAGAGCTTCATCATCTAAAACAATGAGAAAATCTTTTAAAGTAATTGCTTCTAAATTAAAAAAAAGGTTTAAACCAAAAAAAAGTTTAGAAATAGGAAGTAATGATGGGGTATTTATTAAGAACTTTGATAAAAGAGAGGTAATAGCAGTAGAACCCTGTAAAAATCTTGCGAAAATTACAAAATCAGCTGGTTTTAAAACTTATAGCGAATTTTGGAACAAAAGACTTGCAAAAAAAATAGTAAAATCAAATAACAAGATAGATTTAATTTATTCAGCAAATACAATTTCACATATTCCTGATTTTAAAGAGGTTTTTGATGCCGCTTCAATTGGATTGTCAAAAAACGGAGTATTTGTTTTTGAAGATCCATATATTGGTTCGGTAATTAAAAATAATTCTTATGATCAATTTTATGATGAACATGCACATCTATTTTCTTTGTTATCAGTTTCAAAAATATTATCCAACACCAATTTAAAAGTATTTGATGTAGAAATTATCAAAACTCATGGTGGATCAATCAGGTTTTATATTTGTAGGAGAAATTCAAAGTTCAAAAAAACAAAAAATATGAAATTTTTAATATCTAAAGAAATTCGACAAGGTTTAAATAAATTTATTACTTTCAAAAAATTTTCTAACAGAGTAAAAAAATCAAAAAAAAAACTTATTCATATTCTAAAAAAACTTAAAAAAAATAATAAAAAAATTATTAGCTATGGAGCTACCTATAAGTCAACAACTGTATTTAATTATTGCAACATAGGAACAAATTTTATTGACTATGTAATTGATACAACTTCAAATAAACAAGGAAAGTTTACACCGGGTAAGCATATACCAATAATTTCTCCCAAAGTTGGATTAAACGATGCTGTAGACTATGCTTTTTTGGGAGCTTGGAATTTTAAAAAAGAAATACAACTTAAAGAAAATTTTTTTTTGAAGAGAGGTGGAAAGTTCATCACGCATGTGCCCAATGTGAGAATAATTTAAACTTTTATAAATAATGAAAAATTATAAAAATATAAATGAATGGATAACTTCGCGCAAAAAGGATTTTTTTTTTAAAGTTAAAAAAAAAAAATTATCTAAACTGAAAAAATGGCATATAACTTCTAACAAAATTTATCATACAAGTAAAAAATTTTTTCAAGTTATAGGAGTAAGATTAAAATCAAATTTTCACAAAAATAAGAATTGGGATCAGCCGCTTATTTTCCAGAATGAAATAGGAATTCTTGGTATAGTAAGACGTAATAATAAAGGAATTTTCCAGTATTTAATGCAAGCAAAAATGGAACCTGGGAATTTAAACAAATTGCAATTATCTCCAACAGTACAAGCTACAAAAAGTAATTTTACTCGAGTTCATAGTGGGAAAAAGGTGAAATATCTAAACTTCTTTAAAAATATAAAAAAAAAACAAATATTAGTTAATTCGATTCAATCAGAACAAGGAAGTAGATATTTGTTTAAGTTTAATAGAAATATGATTGTTAACGTTAATACAAAAATTAAACCAGATCCAAATTATATTTGGTTATCTAAAATAGAGATTAGTAAACTTATAAAAAAAAATAATTTGCTAAATATGGATAGTATTTCAGTGCTTTCATGCGCCATTAAAAAAAATATTTATGATCTACCAGAAAATAATTTAAAAAAAATACAAGATTGGTTTTATACTGTGAAAAAAAAATATTTTATTAAAAGAAAAATAATTCCTATATCAAAAATAAGGAATTGGAAATTTGATAAAAAAAGTATTTTTCATAAAAATAAAAAACATTTTTCTGTTATCGGTATTAAAATAGAAACAGATTCACGAGAAGTTAAAGAATGGGAACAGCCTATTATTTATGAAAGAAGACTTGGATTATCTGGTTTTCTAATGAAAGAGATAAATTCTACATATCACTATTTAGTCAGTTTTTCACTTAAGGCTGGATTAAAATATCCAGGTTTATCGTGTACAGTTCGTACTTCTAATATAGAAGATTCTTTAAAGAATCATAATCACGCTGATCTCATGAAACACTATCTAAAGCGCTATTTTATAAACAACAAAAGTGGAAAAATAAAATATAACAAAATTCACTCAGATGAAGGTGGAAGGTTTTATCATTCTCAAAACAAATATGTAGTGGTGCAAATAGATAAAAATGAAAAAATAAAGACAAATAATAATTATATGTGGATGTCTCATAACCAAGTTTTACATTTTATAAAAAAAGGTATATTTAACATTGATGCAAGATTGTTGTTTGCATGCTTTAATATGAAAAATATTTTATGATAAAAGTTTGGGATTATTTAAAAGAGTATGAGTTTTTAAGAGATGATATCCTCAAAGCTGTTGATGAAGTATTTAAGGGTGGAATTCTAATTTTTGGACCTAAATTAGAAGAATTTGAGGAAAAATTTTCAAAATATAATGAATGTAAATTTGGAATAGGAGTTGGTAATTGCACAGATGCTCTTTATATTGCTTTGAAGGCATGTAAAATCGGAAAAGATGATGAGGTCATAACAGTTTCAAATACAGCAGTTCCCACAGTTACAGCAATAGTAAATGCAGGAGCTGACGTTAGATTTGTTGACATAGATAAATATTCCCTAATGGATGTTGGTAAAATTGAGCAGGCTATCACAAAAAAAACTAAAGCGATAATACCTGTTCATCTATTTGGGCAAGTTTGCGATATGAACAAAATTATGGAATTAGCAAAGAAATACGATTTAAAGGTAATCGAAGATTGTGCTCAGGCACACGGAGCAACTTATTATAACAAAAAAGCGGGATCTATGGGTGATGTGGGATGTTTTTCATTTTACCCCACAAAAATTTTTGGAGCATATGGTGATGGCGGTTTTATAACAACTAATGATAATAAACTTTATGATAAAATGCATAGAATTAGATTTTTAGGAATGGAAAAAAAGAAAATGTCATCCGGTCACTGGAATGGAAAATATTATGCCATTGAACATGGAACGAATTCAAGGTTAGATGAAGTTCATGCAGCAATCTTACTTAAGAAATTGGAATATCTAGACACTTGGATCGATAGAAGAAGAGTAATAGCCAAAAGATACAATAAAGAACTCAAAGATTCAGAAATTAGTTTACCTCTCGAGGCACCAAATAATAAGCATGCTTATTATATATATGTAGTTGGTCATAAAAGTAGAGATCATATTTTAGCTGAATTAGTAAAAAAAAATATTCATTTAAATATAAGCTATCCATGGCCCATTCATATTATGGACGCTTATAAACACTTTGTTGGCTCAAATTGTACGCATCTTAAAAAAACAGAAGAACAAGCAAAAAAAATTTTTTCACTTCCAATGTATCCAACTTTAACTGATGAAGAACAAGGAACTGTTATTCAAGAACTGAAAAAATTAATTTAAACTAGAGTACTTTAGAAATTTAATAAAATTTAATAATATCCTATTGTGAAAATTCGAACACTGAGTTGTTTTGTTATTAATAATTTTTATAATTAATAATTATTTGATTTAAAGATTTAATCAAATCTTTTTTTGGTTTGAAATTGAATTCTTTTTTGACTCTACTAATATCTATAATTGGTTCTTTAATTAGTTTATGTTGGTTCTTATAACCAATTTTACAATTGGTTATTTCTTTTATTTTTTGTGAAATTCTAAATAATTCAATATTCTTTCCAGAAGCTATATTATATAATCTGTGTTTCCCATTTTTTATAATTTTAAGTAATACATCAATTGCTTCATTTACATGGAGAAAATCTTTTGAAGATTTTTTGTTTATTAAAATATTAATTTTTTTCTTACCCAACGAATTTCTAATCAGACTGGGTAATAAATAGGTTTGGTTTGTAAAATTATTCCCAAATAAGTTTGACATTCTAGCAACCTTAATTTTTTTGTTTGGTAATGATAAACATAAATTTTCAGCTGCAAGTTTTAATGAATTAAAAAGAAAATTAGTAATATTAGTGTTTACATATATTAAGTCATTTTCATTAGTTTTTTTTGAAGAATTGCCCAAGTAAACTCTTGTACTTGAAAGTAATGTGAAACTGTTGAATTTATTATTAAAAATAATTTTTGGCACTATTCCTAAGTTTGCGGCAAAATACCTTTCATGGTTTTTGGTATAACTATCATTTGGAGAAAAATCTTCACCTATACAATAAATCACATTATGAAGATTTTTATTAAATTTATATTTACCTTTTTTAGGTATAAAAACTTTATATTTTTTTTTCTTAAGAAATTTAACAAAGTTAGTTCCGACAAATCCTTGGCCAAATATAGAATATGAATTTTTCATTAATTGATTTTAAATTCTCCAGTATAAGAATATTTGTTCAATTTAAATTTATTTTAAATAATTTCATCTATTTTTATTTAAGAATTTATCAAATTTATAAAATGCAGCTACTTTTGAAAAATAATATACGCTTTGAGTTAGTCTTAGTAAAAAAAGATTGGTTAATGTCTTAATAATATATTTGGGTAATTTTTTTCTAAGATTATTAAATATTTCATTATGCTTATTTATTTTAAAAAAATAATAAAGTTCATCAAAAGTAAAATTATAATTTATTATAAAAGTCTTCTTTAGCAAATTTTTTACTTTAATATTGCCATGAGCATGCTGAACTTTTGTATTAAAAATTTGAATAATTGATTTTTTTCTTTTTATTATTCTTCTCCCTAGTTCATAATCTCCAAAATATAAAAAAAGATTTTCATCGAATAAACCAATTTCAAAAATATCCTTTTTTTGAATAAAACGACTGCTGTTATAACACTATCTACACACACATCACCTTCCAAATTCAAAACATCCATTTTAAGTTTTTTTTCTGGCAAACATCCTCCATTATAACTTAATCTTGATTCTTCATCGTAATAAGTAGGAGATGTCATAAAGCAGTTTTCATACTTTTTATGTGATTTCAGCAATATTGATATATCTTTATTTGAAATAGAACAATCAGCCTGCAAAAGTAAAATATATTCCGTATCGCATTGCTTGATTGCTTGATTGATTGCTTTTGACCAACCATAATTTTTTTTGTTTAAAATATACTTATATATTTTAAATTTTTCTTCAACTTGCTTTTTAAGAGAAATATTTCCAGCATTATCTACGATAATAATTTTAAAATTTTTAATGTTTTCTATGCATTTCAATATGAGATTTAAATCTTCTTCGTAAAGTAAAATTATAATAGTTATTTCATCAATGCGAAAATTCATTATTATGTTATTTTAATATTTTAAAAATGGTTTTAACAATTTGTCTTTTTTAGAAATAATTGGCTTTCTAATTCCCCAATTTATATTTAAAAATTTATCATTCCAAATAATTCCACTTTCTTGGTTTGGATACCAATCTTCTGACAAAAAATAAACCACTATATTTTCCTTAGCTAAGGTACTATATCCATGAGCAAATTTTTTTGGAACAATTAATCCTTCTCCGGCAGTTAATTTATATTTGTAAACTTTACCAAAAGTTTTACTTTTTTTTATTATATCAACAACAAAATCGTTAATAATTCCTTTTAAAACAAAAATAATTTTATGTTGGGCAAATTTTTTTTGGAAATGTAAACCCCTTATAACATTTTTTTTAGAAGTTACAGTAATGCTTTTACAAAAATTAAATTTAATTTTTTTTTTCAAAAAAATTTCTGTAAGACTTCCTCTAGAATCTTTATGAATTATCTGTTTTAAATGTTTTGGTTTATTAAGTTTATGTACCACTATCATTTTTTCAAAACTTCATTATAAAGATTAAAAATTTAAATTTTCTATATTTCTGACGATAGTCCAATATTTTACCATCTATTTATCAATCTTTAAATGTTCTAATAAATTATTTCACTTATTTTTATTAAATAATTTTGAAAATATATCAAGCAATTAACAAACATCAAATTAATCGAAACTTTTTATACAATGTTCTAGTTCCTTTATAGGCAAATATATATCTCCAAATTTTTTTTGACTTTCTTCCAGATCTTTTGTTTTTATTAACCTATAATTTAATTTATTGATCTGGCTTATTCTTTTATTTACATTATTTGGGTGTGCTGAAGGCTTAATTTCAATAATATTTGTATTCGGTTTACAAAATGTCAAATTTGTAAATGCTGCACCATGAGCCCCAACAATAAATTTTGCATTGTTAAAAAGATAGATTTGCTCAAAGAAAGATAATTTTCCAGTTTTATATTTTGAAAAACCTTCTTGTTTTAAAAAATCAAAAACTTCTTTATCATTTTGAATCTGGCAATGTTTAAATTCAGATTCTGTTCTATCAATATAAATTTTTTCATTATTATCAAATTGCTTTGCATGTTTTAGGTAGACATCTCTTAGCCAGTTAATAATCCAAGCAGGTAAAAATTCTACTTCATTAAGAATAAATCCTTTGTGATACCATGGATGGTCAACAACAATAAGTTCCCTTGCCTCGATGTGTCTATTTATATTGCTATTTAAAATTTTACTTTCATCGATATTTAATATCGAAAGAGTTTGTTTTTGAAAATATTGCAAGCTTGGAGCATAAAAGAAATCTATTTCACTTAATGGATAATGTTCTGAACACAATTTTATTTTTGGTAAAATATCTAATACCCAATGTAAATAATTTTTATTTCCGCTGGCTCCCTGAACCAAAGAAAGGACTCTTCCTTCTATTCTTTTTTTTATTCTTGGAGTTCCTTTATTTAAAACTATATTTTTCTTGGCATCTTTTAATTTCCCCAAAACTTGTTGATATGACGCCTCGTTTACCAAGGTGTTACCATCAATAATTGCAACATGTTCAACATAATCTGTATAAATCCTGCCATTTTTTATTTTGTAAGAAAAATAGCTTTTAGAATCTTTAATATCCGAAACTATGTTTTCAATTTTTCTTTTAATAATATTATTAGAATAGACAGTGTCTTTTTGATATTTTATTTTTCCATAAATTAGCAAAAAAACTAATTGAAAAATTTTTTTGAAATAAAATTGAATCTTTTTTTTAAATATTGTCATATAAATATATTGATTCTAAAATATAAAAAAAAAAATGAATAAACCACAGTTATTTTACTTTATTAAAAAATATTAATAAATTTGTATTTATTAGATTATAACTCTTGCGTAAATGAATTTTAAAACTTTTTATAAACTATTTTATAAGCATCGATTTAAAAAAGCTTCTTTTATGCACAAATTATATTTGTATATTGTTTTTCCCATAAGATTTTTTTTAAATTTTTTTTTTTTCCCAAAAAAAATAGATTTAGATTTGCTAGAACGCACATCATTCAATCTATATAACAAAAATATCAATTTTCTTTTTGAATATTTTAATAGTGATAAAGGAGAATTCTTTGTAGATCAGTATGTACAACCTATAAAAAAAAATGATAAAAAAATATCAGCGCATGGCTATTCTAAATTCTATGAAAAATTTTTTTTTGATAAAAAAGAAAAACAATGTAATATTTTAGAGCTAGGCTCATTTTATGGGAATGAATCTGCCAGTCTTTTTTTTTACTTTAAACATTCTACAATATATTCTGGTGATATATATCCTGATTTGTATAGATATAAATCAAAAAGAATAAGCAATTTTTTTATTGATACTAGTTCAGAGAATTCGATTAAAGAGAACTTATTAAATAAAGATATAAGTTTTGATATAATCATTGATGATGCGGGTCATTTTTTCAAAGATCAAATAATAAGTTTATTTTTGTTATTTAAAAAATTAAATCCAGGTGGCTTATTTATTACGGAAGAGTTAGATTTTCCTGACACCAGAAAAGATATGAATATAAATAATGAAAAACCTACATTAAAAAATATTTTATTATCAATTATTAAAAAAAAGAAATTTAATTCAAAATATGTCTCAGAAAATGATAAAAGATATTTATTGGAAAATTGTGCTTTTATAGAAATATTTAAGGGTAATGTAAACGAAATTGCATTCATCAAAAAAAAATAAATTTTTATGGATAAAAATTTAGAAATATTTTGTGTTACTGATAAACATCTTAATTTTTTTAATGATATTAAATATAAATTAGCTGCTGTGGGGAAAAACAATTTTCCATCCAATTATATAACTTGTAATACAGGTGAAAATATTTTCTTCAAAGAAGAATATTATTCTGAATTAACTTTTCATTACTGGTTCTGGAAAAATTTATTAAATAATTATTCTAACGAAACATGGATTGGATTCTGTCAAAAAAGAAGATTTTGGTTGCAAAAAAAAGAAGATATTAATTTGAAAATAAATGGAAACATTAAAAATAAATTTCTTTATAAAATTCCAGAAGAATGTAAAAATTTTGATGCAATAATTTGTGAGCCTGTTGGAGTAAGCGGTGTTAAATTTATGAAAATACTTAAGCATGGTTTCAAAAATTTATTAAAAGACCCTTCTATAATTTTTGATAAAAAAAAACAAACAATAAAACTTCATTTTGATATGAGTCATGGATATGGTAATATTGATTTGGCGATGGACGTTATGCACTCAAGAGACAAAGAAGATTTTAAAAAATTTATGTATAATTCCATAAGTTATAATCCACATATAGTTTTTATATCAAAGCCAAATATTGCTAATAGATGGTTTTCTGATCTTTTTAAATGGTTAGAAGACTGTGAGAAAATTTTTGGATTTAAAAAACTTAAAGGCTATGAAACGAAAAGATTATATGCTTATTTAGCTGAAAGATATTTGTCTTTTTGGTTTAAGAAATATACAAACAGTATTGATTGGCCCCTGGTTTTTATAGATACTGAAAAAATTTAATAATCTATTTGTTATAGAGTAATTATTTAATTCAATTTATAATAAGATTTTTATTGTTGTAATAAATGTCCAAATATAAAATTATTGAACAAAAAATCAAAAAATTTTTGATTAATCATTCATTAAGCTACTATTTTTATAAAATAATCAAACTTTTAAAAAATAAAAAAAAAGGAAATTATTTTGGAGAATTTGGAGAAGATATAATTATTAATAGATTCTTTAGAAAAAAAAATAATGGATTTTACGTGGATATTGGATGTTATCATCCGACCAAAGGTTCACTAACGTATTATTTATACAAAAATGGTTGGAATGGTTTAAACGTTGATTTAAGCAAAGTTTCCATTGATCTATTTAAATTAGCTAGGCCAAAGGATTACAATATCCAAGCAGCAGTAACAGATTTTGATGGAGAAACTCATTTTTTTGAAAATGGCATAATTAATCAACAAAATACTTTAGAAAATAGTGGAGCTAATTTAAAAAAAATAAAAATATCAGCATTTAAATTACAGACACTCTTGGAAAAATTAAATATCAATCATATTGATTTCTTAAATATAGATGTTGAGGGTTCAGATTATAAAGTTCTATCATCTCTTAATCTAAATAAAATTAGACCAAAAATGGTGTGTATAGAAGAAAATAAGTATAATATTAAAGATATCATAAATGGCAACATACAAAATTTTATGAATTCTAATGATTATTTTCTTTTTTCAAGAATAGGTGTTTCGAGTATTTATATTGATAATTCTTTAAAAGACGAAATGAAAAATATAATTAATATTACAAATTAATTGATAAAAACAAACAAACTAAAAAATTAGGGTGGGAATAAAAAATAATTTAACATTTGTTATAGTTACTTACGAAAGTGATCATATAATTGAAGATTGTTTATCTTCAATTCCAAGTGACTATCCAATAATAATAATTGAAAATTCAGGAAAAAAAGATTTTCAAAAAAAAATAGAAAAAAAATATCCCAATGTAAAGTGCGAAATAATGGAAAAAAATGAGGGCTATTCTTTTGGAAATAATTGTGGGATCAAAATGTCTAAAACAAAATTAGTTTTTATTTTAAATCCAGACGTTCGTTTACAAAATAATACTTTAGAAGAGTTGGACCAGGTTTCAAATAAAATAAAAGATTTTTCAATATTAGCACCGACTTTAATAAGCGATGAATTGAAAAAAGGATTTGGCTTAACAAAAAATTATGGGTCATATAAAAAAAATTTAAATACAACTTCAGATTTTTTTGAGGTTGATTATATACAGGGTTGTGCATTTTTGTTGAATAAAAATGAATTAAAAGATATCGGTTTTTTTGATGAAAACATTTTTATGTATTTTGATGATATTGATTTATGTAAAAGAATTAAAAATTTGAGAAAAAAAATTTACGTTTCAAAAAAAGCTAAAATAGAACATCTTGGCGCAAAAGCAGTTAATGATATATTTTTCAATGAAGTAGAATTTTCGAGAAATTGGCACTTAATGTGGTCTACATTTTATTTTAATAAAAAACACCATGGTTATTTTTTTGCTCTAAAAAAAACATATAAAAGGCTAATAACATCAATAATTAAATTTTTATTTTTCAAATTAACTTTTAATTCTATCAAAGCAAAAATTTACTTGATGAGATTTTTGGGACTTTATAATTCTATTATTGGAAAAAAATCTTGGTACAGAGCAAAAATTAAATAATTTTTTTAACATTATACAAATTAAAAAACACAACGCCTTGTTGCAAACAATTAACACTTCTTGTCTGAGTTTTTTTGTTCTATACTCTATGTTTATGAAAACAACTAATTTACGTTCCTGATTTAGTTATTTGTCTACATTATATCGATGTTATGGAGAGATGGTCGAGTGGTTTAAGGCGCACGCTTGGAAAGCGTGTATACTGTTAAAGGTATCGTGGGTTCGAATCCCACTCTCTCCGCCATTTTAAAAAATTTTATTGATTTTAATATAAAAAATTCTTAATATCTTTCAAATAGAACTTTGTTTAATAAATTTAAAAGGAGTAGCAAGTCATGGAATGGGTTATACTGGCTGGTATAGTAGGGTTAGCATATTATTTAAATCAATAAATATTTTCTAACATAATTTAGTCTTTAATCTTGGCAGGGAGCAGCAAGAGTGGTGTATCTTTTGAGCATCCAAAGGGGTGGTGGGCAGCAGTTTTATGCACCAAATATCATATAACAGTAAGTAATCAATTGACTTTAATGTTAAAATTCTTAAGTTAAGCTCTAATTTTGTTAAATTTTATAAAGGAGAGACTTATGTGGGTTCCAATATTAGCATTAGGTGCTTTAGTTTGGTATTTTCAAAATCAGTAATCAATAGATTTTCTGATATAAATAGTATCTAAATATTTAAAGAATTCTTGATGCACATCCGTTCTTGGGTGTGCATTAAATGTGTCTTTTATGGACAAAATAGCCAAATATTAGCTGTTTTCAAAGTAATTAGTTTTAATATAAAATACCTTGAGCTATATTTTAGATAAGATTCGTTTAATAAATAATAAAAGGAGAAATTATGAGTGGTTGGGAAATTGTAATAGTAGCTGGAATAGTCTACTATTTTTGGACAAACCAATAAAAATTGTAACCGTTAGATTTTTTTATAAACTTTAAGTAATAAAAAATAAGTAACAACAAAACGGAGGAAATTATGGAATGGGCAGTAGTAGCATTAGTAGTTTGGTACGTTTGGTCACAACAGTAGATAAAAAATCACTACAATTAGATTTTTTTATAAACTTGTAAGTAATAAAAAATAAGTAACAACAAAAAGGAGAAAATTATGGAATGGGCAGTAGTAGCATTAGTAGTTTGGTACGTTTGGTCACAACAGTAGATAAGAGATCACTACAATTATTTAAGTTGTTTTTATTTAAAAGCTAAAGATATTACATTTGGAGGGAGCAAGCGCTAAATGCCTTGTTCCCTCTCTTTTTTGTGTCAAAAATGACTTTTTTAAGCATAAATTAAAAAGCAAGAAATAATTTTATAAAAAGTTTAAATCGGCAAGGATTATCAAGCATATTTTAAGTATAAAAAATTAGATTATTTTATTTAGATTAAAAAAAATGCTAATTTCTCCTTTTCCAATAAAAAAATAAAAATGTTATCAAAAACAGAAAAGGGAAGTTATAAAGCAGACTCAATAAAAGTTCTCAAGGGCTTAGACGCTGTAAAAAAAAGACCTGGAATGTACATTGGTGACACCGATGATGGTAGCGGTTTGCATCATATGATTTATGAGGTAGTAGATAATTCCATTGACGAAGCTTTAGCAGGTTATTGTAAAAATATAGAAATTGAAATTAATAAAGATGGAAGTGTTAGCATAATAGATGATGGAAGAGGTATTCCAGTAGACGTACATAAAGGTGAAAAAAAATCTGCTGCAGAAGTAATTATGACCCAACTACATGCAGGGGGTAAATTTGATCACAACTCATATAAAGTGTCAGGTGGTTTACACGGAGTGGGTGTTTCAGTAGTTAATGCTCTGTCTCAGAAATTAAAATTGACAATTTATAGAGATAAAAAAGTACATTATATAGAATTTAAAGATGGAAAAGCTGTATCATCGTTAAAAGTTATTGGAAAGACCAGTAAAACAGGTAGCTTAATAAATTTTTTACCTTCAAGAGAAATTTTTTCTTCAACAAAGTTTAATTCTTCAATTGTTCAGAAAAGAATGAGGGAGTTGGCATATTTAAATAAAGGTTTAAAAATTTCTATTGTTGACAATACTGAAACTAAGCAAAAAAAATTTATAAACAAATATAATGGTGGAATTGATGAATTTGTAGAGTTTTTAGATAATAAAAAAGAAAAACTTCTAAATAAAAATGAAAATGAATTATTTAGAAACCCTATTTCAATTAGTGGTAAAAAAGGTGACATAATAATAGAAAGTTCTATTAAATGGAATGCGGGTTATTCTGAAGATATACTTGCTTTTACAAATAATATCTTTCAAAAAGATGGAGGAACTCATTCACTAGGGTTTAGAAGCGCACTTACTAGAGTAGTAAATAGATATGCGAATGAAAACAAACTTTTAAAAAAAAATAAAATTACTATATCTGGTGACGATACTAGAGAGGGATTAACTGCTGTTTTATCAATTAAAATGCCCGATCCAAAATTTTCATCTCAAACAAAAGATAAATTGGTTTCATCAGAAATCAGATTAATAGTAGAATCAATTCTCAATGAAAAATTATCTACCTGGTTTGATCAAAATCCTTCAATTATTAAAGTTGTTTTAGCTAAAATAATTAATGCAGCATTAGCTAGGGACGTAGCTAGAAAAGCACGCGAAAATGTTAGACGAAAAGGAGTTCTAGAGCTAACAGGACTTCCTGGAAAACTTGCTGACTGTCAAATAGGCAAAGCCGAAGGTACCGAATTATTTATTGTCGAAGGAGATTCTGCAGGAGGTTCTGCAAAACAAGCTAGAAATCGTGAATTTCAAGCTGTCTTACCTTTAAGAGGAAAAATTTTAAATACTTATGTTGAAAATAATGGCTCATCAAAACAAAATGGATCTAATTTAAACAACCAAACTAAAACCCTTTCAAAAATGATGTCATCAAATGAAATTGTAACTTTAATAAATGCAATTGGTACAGGTTCGAATAATTTTGATATTAAGAATTTGAGATATGATAAAATTGTCATTATGACCGATGCTGATGTTGATGGCTCACATATTAGAACATTATTGTTAACTTTTTTTAATAATCATCCATTTTATGAACTTATTGAGAAGGGACATATTTATCTTGCTCAACCACCGCTCTATAAAATTTCAAAAGGGAACAAGAGTTATTATATTAAAAACGATAAGGAATTAGAAAATTTTATTGTAAATTCTTCCAAAAATTTAAAAAAAATTAAGAAAGAATCACAAAAATATAAAGCTTTAATTAATGAAGAAAAGTTAAAAATTAGTATTCAAAGATTCAAAGGACTTGGTGAAATGAACCCAGAAGAATTATGGAGCACTACTCTCAATCCAGAAACTAGAACTTTGTTAAAAGTTGAATATTCAAAACAAACAAAGATAAAATCTAAAGATGATCAAAAATTAATACAAACTTTAATGGGCAATGATGTGGCCCCTAGAAGAGATTTTATTATTAGTAGAGCTTTAGATGTTTCAAATTTAGATATTTAATTTAAAGATCTAGATGTTTTTTTACCAACCAAATTGCCTAGTTGGTCAATCATTACATCACCTAGTTCTTGAATATCGGCAATTTTAATTGCTTTACTATAATATCTAGAGACATCGTGACCAATTCCAATAGCTAAAATTTCTATATTAGTTTTATCTTCGACAAATTTAACTGTTTTTTTCAAATTTTTTTCCAAATAATCTCCAGGATTTGTAGATAAAGTCGAGTCATCAACTGGAGCTCCGTCCGAAATAACCATAATAATTTTTCTTTCTTCTTTTCTTTTCTTAATTCTATTAAGCGCCCACTTAATTGCTTCACCGTCAATATTTTCTTTTAAAAGACCCTCTTTTAGCATGAGAGCAATATTTTTTTTTGATTGTCTCCAAGGTGAATCTGCAGATTTATAAATTATATGTCTCAAATCATTAAGTCTACCTGGATTGGCGGGTTTATTATTCAAATTCCATTTTTCTCTACTTTGTCCACCCTTCCAGTTTTTTGTAGTAAATCCTAAAATCTCGACCTTAACTGCACAACGTTCTAATGTCCTGGATAATATGTCGGCACAAAGTGCAGCAATAGTAATTGGTCTACCACGCATTGAACCAGAATTGTCAATAAGTAAAGTAACTACAGTATCTTTAAATTCTGTATTTTTTTCTTTTTTAAATGAAAGTGAATTAAATGGATCAATTATGACTCTTGTTAATTTAGAGCTATCCAATAGCCCTTCCTCAAGATCAAAATGCCAGGATCTGTTTTGTTTTGCCAACAACTGTCTTTGTAGTTTGTTTGCCAATTTTACTACTATGTTCTGAAAACTTGTTAGTTGTTGATCTAAATTTTTTCTCAATCTTATCATTTCTTCATTTGTCTCTAGTTTTTCAGCTTTTGAAATTTCATCAAATTCTTCAGTGTAGATTTTATAAAAATTATTATTATTCTGATAGTTTTGCCTTTCTACTATTTTTGGATTATTATCAGATTCTGAACTTTGATCCATCAAACTTTCATCCATTTTGATTTCATTAATATCAAATTCAGTTCCAAGATTATTTTGATCTATCCCTTGTTTGTTTTTTTCTTTTTCTGAAGTATTTTGTTCATTTTTGTTATCATTTTGATTTTCATTATTATTAGATTCACTCTCGTTTTCATGACTTTTTTTCTTCAGAGTTATCTACAATATCCATACTTTCAATTATTTCGGAAAAAGTTGAATTAAAAATTTCTTGGCTATAAATGTTTTTTTTAAAAAAATCTATTTTATTATTTAGCTTTTCATCAAATTTTTTTTCCCAAAAACTTAATATCTCTTTAGATAATTTTGTAAGTTTAACGTTATGGAAATGTTTTAATAAATATAATTCAAAAGCTTCCTTTGCGCTCACATCTTCTTTAGTATTTAGTTGATCTTTTCTTTTGTATTTTTGTCTAAATTCGTAATTTTTTAAAAAATTTTGTTTAATACCTTTAAGATTATTGGAACCTATTTTTTCATATCTAATTTTTTCTGTTAAACTATATAGAGATTTTGCAGTAGAAGTTTTTGGTAAATTTTTTTCATAAATTTCCTTGTTTGAATATCTTAATTTTAATGCTTCAGAATCAGTTTCTGCTCTAACTTTGGTATAATCATGAATGCTTTTTAAGTTATCTAGGTCAAAAAAAAGGAAATTCTTAGAACTTAAATTTTTATTTTCAAAATTAATTTGAACCTTATCTTTTTCTGAAATTACTTTTATAGTTGAGGTTAATGCAATTTTAAATTTTTCTTTTATTAATTCCTCTTTGTTCATTTATATTTTTATATTTATAGTAGATTCTGGAAGATCCTCACCAAAACATCTTTGATAGTATTCAGCAATAATAGTTTTTTCTAGGTCGTCACATTTATTCAAAAATGTTACTCTAAAAGCATACCCTGTATCTTTAAAAATTTCTGAATTTTCTGCCCAATGAATTACAGTTCTTGGGCTCATAACACTAGAAATATCTCCCGCAATAAAACCCTTTCTTGTTAAACTTGCTACTTTTATCATATTCGAGACTTTTTCTTTGCCTTTAGTAGTATTCAAATTCTTATTTTTTGCTAAAATAATCTCTAATTCTTTATCGAAATCTAAATAATTTAAAGTTGCAACAATATTCCATCTGTCCATCTGACCTTGATTAATTTGTTGAGTGCCAGGATATAGACCACTTGTATCACCTAGCCCTATAGTATTAGTAGTTGCAAAGAGTCTAAAATATTTATTTTGTTTAAGTACTTTGTTTTTATCTAATAATGTAAAATTTCCATCAGATTCTAAAATTCTTTGAATCACAAACATTACATCTGGTCTTCCTGCGTCGTATTCATCAAAGACTAGTGCAACAGGATTTTGTATTGACCAAGGAAGCATACCTTCTTTAAACTCAGTAACTTGCTTGTTGTCTTTTATTTTTATTGCGTCTTTTCCAATTAAATCAATTCTACTGATATGACTATCTAAATTAACTCTAATACATGGCCAATTTAATCTTGCAGCTACTTGTTCAATATGAGTAGATTTACCTGTTCCGTGATAACCTTGTATTAAGACTCTTTTGTTGAATGCAAAACCAGATAAGATAGAAAGTGTGGTATCCCTGTCAAACTTATAATCTTTATCAATTTCAGGAACATGTTCATTTTTTTTTGAAAATCCATCAACCAACATGTCCGTATCAATACCAAAGTATTGATTAACTGAAATTTTAATATCCGGTTTAATATCTAAATTAGTATTCATTTATTTCCTTTATAACTTAACTTAAGTTGAGTGTAGGCTAGTG
>AZYB01000004.1 GCA_000513055.1 alpha proteobacterium SCGC AAA288-N07 | reverse complement strand
GAACCGTTACTTCTGGAATAATATCAGCCCGCAATAGAGAAATTGGTCTTTCTCGTTATGAAGATTATATTCAAACTGATGCTTCAATTAATCAAGGAAATTCTGGAGGACCACTTTTCAATTTGGATGGGGATGTTATTGGAATTAATACTGCTATTTTAGGTCGATCAGGATCAATCGGAATTGGATTTGCAATCCCTTCAAATTCAGCATCTCTAGTTGCCAATCAATTGATAAAGTTTGGAGAGACCAAAAGAGGTTGGTTGGGAGTTAGAATCCAAGAAGTTACAAAAGAAATCGCAGAAGTGGAGCAACTAGATTCTCCAAACGGAGCTTTAGTTGCTAGTGTAGGTGATAATAGTCCAGCAGATAAAGCAGGTATCAAGCCCGGAGATATTATTTTGGAATTTGATGGCAAAAATATTGATACAATGAGAACTTTACCAAAAATTGTTGCATTGACAGATGTAGGCAAGAATGTAGTTGTTAAAGTTTGGAGAAATAAAAAAATAATTTCAAAAAAAGTTTTGCTAGGGCAACTTGAAAGTTCCAAAGAGTTTGCGTCACTTAGAGAAAATGAAAAACCAACTGAAATTGAAAATCTTGGAATTACAGTAAGATTGTTATCAGAAGAAGACATTAATAAAAGACAATTACCCAAAGATACGACCGGGGTTGTAATTACTGAAATTGCTTCCAATAGTCCCGTTTATAATCAATTACAAGTAAATGATATTATTGTTGAACTTCAAAAAACAAAAATCAATAATTCAATACAATTAAACGATATAATAAAAAAAAACGTCGACAAGGGCGAAAAAATTTTATTGTTTGCAACTTATAACAATCAAAACATTAGACGCTATCTAGGGATTAAATTAAATTAATTTTCCATTCCATGGAGCGAGAACCCATAATAGTTTTATTAGCTGGTCCATCAGCATCAGGAAAATCTAAGCTTGCAATTAAATTATCAAAAATTCTTAATGGAGAGATTATTAATGCAGATAGCATGCAAGTTTACAAGGAGTTAAAAATTTTAACATCCAGGCCTTCTGCTTCAGACTTAAAAATGATTAAACACCACCTTTATGGTTTTATTTCTGTAAAAAAAAGTTTTTCAACTGGTGCCTGGTTAAATATTGTAAATAAAAAAATTAAATCAATTCTGAAAGAAAATAAAGTTCCCATTTTAGTTGGTGGGACGGGTCTTTATTTTAAAGCATTAGTTGATGGTTTAGTTACTATTCCTAATATTCCAATATTACTAAGAAAAAAAATAAGAAAATATCACAAAACAATTGGTCAGGAAAAATTTTATAAAAAATTATTAAAATTGGACCCAAAAATCAAGAATTTCATTCTTGAAAATGATAATCAAAGATCTATTAGAGCTTATGAAGTTAAAAAGTTTACGAAAAAATCTTTATATGATTGGATTAAAAATACTAAGCCAATGTTTGATCCAAATCTTTTTAAAAAATTTTTTCTTCATCCTTCCAAAGAATTTTTATTGCAACAAATAAATATACGTACAGATAAAATGTTTAAACAAGGAGTAAAGCAAGAAGTTAAAGAATTTTTAAAACTAAAAATTAGTCCTGATTTGACCGCTAATAAAGTGATCGGCATACAAGAAATTAAGGATCATTTAGTAAAAAAATTAACATTAACTGAGGTTAAAAATTTAATCCAAATTAGAACTCGTCAATATGTAAAACGCCAGTTTACGTGGGCTAGAGGAAAAATGAGTTCTTGGAAGATAATTAATCCTAAAAATTATAAAGATATTCTATATACACTTGCCAATTAATTGTTCTTAAACTTGACCAAAAACTAAACTCCGTTAGATTGTTCTAATGGGAAATTTAATGACGGGAGCAGAAATTGTTTTCAAGACTCTTGAAGAACAGGGAGTGGATACTATTTTTGGTTATCCTGGTGGAGCAGTTTTGCCTATCTATGACGAACTAAAAAATCATAAAAAAATTAGACATTTTTTAGTTCGTCATGAACAAGGCGCTGGTCACGCAGCAGAAGGTTATGCAAGATCTTCTGGTAAACCGGGAGTCGTTTTGGTTACATCTGGTCCAGGAGTTACTAATACGGTAACAGCTTTAACCGATGCATATATGGATTCAATTCCAATAGTATGTATTACAGGTCAAGTACCTACCCATTTGATTGGAACAGATGCATTTCAAGAATGTGATGCCACAGGAATTACACGACCATGTACAAAGCATAATTGGTTGGTTAAAGATGTAAAAGAGTTGTCTAAAGTCATGCACAAAGCTTTCGAAGTAGCAACTTCGGGTAGGCCAGGCCCTGTTTTAGTGGATATTCCAAAAGATATTCAGTTTAATAAGACAAAATATATTTCTTATAAAAATAAGAAACAATTAAATAACAAAAAAAATAATCTTTTTACTCAAAAAGACATTGAGACGGCGATTGAATATTTTAAAAAATCTTCTAAGCCCATAATATATACGGGGGGCGGTGTTACAAACTCAGGACCTAAGGCAAGCACCTTGCTTAGGGAGTTGGTTGCAATAACGGGTTTTCCGATTACTTCAACACTTCAAGGATTAGGATGTTACCCAGGTGAAGACAATCAATTTATTGGAATGTTAGGTATGCACGGAACTTTTGAAGCAAACAATGCGATGCATGATTGTGATTTGTTAATCAATATTGGAGCCAGATTTGATGATCGAATCACAGGAAAGGTTGATGAGTTTTCTCCAAAATCAAAAAAAATACATATAGATATTGATCCATCTTCTATTAATAAAAATGTAAAAGTTGATTTACCAATAGTAGGAGATGTGAGTAAAGTTTTAAAGTCTTTCATTAAAAACTTTAAGAAAAAAAATCCCAATTTTGGGAGATCAAATAAACAAAAGATTTCAAAGTGGTGGGAACAAATTGGCAAATGGAGAGAAAAAAAATCATTAAATTTTATAAACAGCACAACAATTATTAAACCACAACATGCAGTTCAAAGGTTATATGAATTAACCAAACATAAAGATGTATTTGTTACTACTGAAGTAGGCCAACATCAAATGTGGGCAGCCCAACATTATAAATTTAATAAACCTAATAGATGGATGACCTCAGGTGGACTTGGTACAATGGGTTATGGTTTGCCTGCAGCAGTTGGGGTTCAAGTTGCTAATCCTGGAAAATTAGTTATTGATATTGCTGGAGAAGCATCCGTGTTAATGACAATGCAAGAGATGTCCACTGCGGTTCAACACAAATTACCAATTAAAATTTTTATTTTAAACAATGAATACATGGGAATGGTTCGTCAATGGCAGGAATTGTTACATGGAAAAAATTATGCAGAAAGTTATACCGCAGCACTTCCCGATTTTGTAAAATTAGCAGAAGCTTATGGTTGTGTAGGAATTCGTGCAAAAACTCCTGATGAATTAGATCAAAAAATCAAGGAAATGATTGAGGTTGATAAACCAGTTATTTTTGACTGTGTAGTTGATAAAGAGGAAAATTGTTTTCCAATGATACCATCAGGAAAACCACACAATCAGATGTTGCTTGGACCGCAAGATGAGGAAGAAATTTCAGAAGAAGGGAAAGTATTAGTATAAATGGGAATTTCTAAATCAGCGTACAGTGTTGCAGGAAAAATTGGAAAAATTGAAAGACATACCATTGTTGTTTGGGTGGATAATGAAGCGGGTGTTTTAGCTAGAGTTGTTGGTTTTTTTTCTGGACGCGGTTACAACATCGACTCTTTAGCCGTTGCAGAAGTTGATAAAAAAAACAACCTATCCAGGATTACAATTGTTACATCAGGAACACCACGGGTGATAGAGCAAATTAAACTTCAATTAAAGAAACTTATCCCTGTTCATAAAGTTGCTGATTTTTCCAAAGATAAAACATTATTTAGGGAGTTGGCACTCTTAAAGGTGATATCTAGCGAACAAAGAAGAAATAAGGCAAAAAAAATATGTAAAAAATATAATTCAATAATTTTGGATAACACAAAAAAATCATTTGTTGTAGAAGTTGCTGCTTTACGAAAAGAAATTGATAAATTAATAAACCTCTTGCAACCATTAGGTCTTGCCAGTATATCAAGAACGGGAGTTGTAGCAATGTCAAAAGGTTCCGAAGTGTTTGGAGAGAAACAATGAAAATGTTTTATGAAAAAGATGCTGACGTCGGTTTAATAAAATCCAAAAAAGTTGCAATTTTTGGTTTTGGAAGTCAAGGACATGCGCATGCTCTTAATTTAAAAGACAGCGGTGTAAAAGAAGTTGTAGTTGCTTTAAGAGAAGGATCTACTAGTAAGAAAAAAGCAGAAACCCAAGGACTTCGAGTAATGAATTTGTCGGATGCAGCCGAATGGGCAGATATAGTTATGATCTTAACTCCAGATGAACTCCAGGCTCAAATTTATAAAAATCATGTCGAACAAAGAATGAAAGAAGGAACAAGTATAGCATTTGCGCATGGGTTAAATATTCATTTCAATTTAATTAATGCGAGAAAAGATTTAGATGTTTTTATGATTGCTCCGAAAGGTCCCGGACACTTAGTAAGAAGCGAATATCAAAAAGGCGGCGGCGTTCCATGTTTGATGGCAATTCACAAGGACAGTTCTGGCAAAGCTCGCGATCTAGCCCTTTCATATGCTATGGCGATTGGTGGAGGCAAATCTGGTGTCATTGAAACAACTTTTAGAGAAGAATGTGAAACTGATCTTTTTGGAGAACAAACAATACTATGTGGCGGATTAGTAGAACTTATTAAAAATGGTTTTGAAACATTGGTTGAAGCTGGCTATTCACCCGAGATGGCATATTTTGAATGCTTGCATGAAGTAAAGTTAATTGTCGATCTGATTTATGAAGGTGGAATTGCAAACATGAATTACTCAATTTCAAATACAGCAGAATATGGAGAATATGTTTCGGGTAAAAAAATAATAGATAGCGACACCAAAAAGAGAATGAAAGAAATTTTACAAGATATTCAATCAGGAAAATTTGCTAAACAATGGATGAATGAATGCAAAAATGGACAAAAAAATTTCTTAAAAATGAGAAAAGATTTGTCTAATCATCCAATCGAACAAGTAGGTGAAAAGCTTAGAGCCTTAATGCCATGGATAGGTAAAAATAAGCTAGTTGATAAAGATAAGAATTAACAATCTTTTAAATTCTTGCTAATATTTAAACAATTATTTTGCAATCTCGCCTAGAGATTGTAATATTGGTTGATAAAAAAAAAGCAAAAATGCTTACAAATGACCAGCGATAAAAATAGAGTAGTAATATTCGATACCACAATGCGTGATGGTGAACAGTCACCGGGCGCGTCTATGAGTTTAGAAGAAAAAAAACAAATTTCGAGAGTTTTTGATGAATTAGGAATTGATGTTATTGAAGCAGGATTTCCGATAGCTTCTCCAGGGGATTTTGAAGCAGTAACAGAGGTAAGTAAAATTTTGAAAAAATCTATCCCTTGTGGATTATCGAGACACAATAAAAAAGATATTGATGCATGTTATGAAGCTTTAAAAGCAGCGCCAAGATTTAGAATTCATACTTTTATTTCAACAAGTTCGCTTCATATGAAGCATAAGCTAAATAAATCACCAGAAGAAGTAGTTGAAGCAATAAAAGAAAATGTAACTTACGCAAGAAAATTTACTGATGATGTGGAATGGTCATGCGAGGATGGAACAAGAACTGATATGGATTTTATATGTAAAACGGTTGAACTTGCAATCAATTGTGGAGCAAAAACAATAAACATACCCGATACAGTTGGATATTCGGTTCCTGCAGAATTTAAAAAAATAATTGAAACACTCATAAATAAAGTACCCAATATAGATAAAGCTATTCTGTCAACGCATTGTCACAATGATCTAGGTTTAGCGGTGGCAAATTCTTTAGCTGGCGTTTCTGCGGGTGCTAGACAAATTGAATGTACCATCAATGGTATTGGTGAAAGAGCTGGTAATGCTGCACTTGAAGAAATTGTAATGGCAATGAAAACTCGAAATGATTTAATGCCATTTAAAACAGGAATAAAAACAGAATTGTTAAGCAAAGCTTCAAAAGTTGTTTCAAATGCAACTGGTTTTCCTGTTCAATTTAATAAAGCTATTGTTGGAAAGAATGCATTTGCTCATGAGGCAGGCATCCATCAGGATGGAATGTTAAAAAATAGAAACACCTATGAGATTATGACTCCTGAAAGTGTGGGTGTAAAACAAACTTCATTGGTTATGGGAAAACATTCTGGAAGACATGCATTTAAAGAAAAATTAAATGATCTTGGTTATATGGGAATTACTGATGATATCATCCAAATTGCTTTTGGAAAGTTCAAAGTTCTTGCCGACAAAAAGAAACACGTTTATGATGAAGATATTGCGGCTCTAGTAGATGATAGTTTAATTAAAGAAGATAATGTTATTAATTTAAAATCTCTTAGAGTATTCGCTGGAACTGGAGAGCCACAAAGAGCAGATATGACGCTAGAAGTTTATGGAGAAATTAAAAAGGCAACCGAAACTGGCGACGGTCCGGTAGATGCTATTTTTAAATGTGTAAAAAAATTATATCCTCACGATGTAATTCTTAAGTTGTACCAAGTTCATGCAGTAACCGAAGGAACCGATGCTCAAGCTACGGTAAGTGTAAGAATTGAGGAAAATGGCAAGACCACAGTTGGCCAAGCAGCTGATACTGATACCCTAGTGGCTTCAGCCAATGCATATTTAAATGCATTAAACAAAATGATTATAAAAAGAAAAAGAACAGCTCCAGAAGAAGAAGAATATGAACAGCAAAAAATGAAAGGGATATAAAATAAAATATGATCAAAAATTTTTTTGAAAGAATTGCTAAAATTTGGTCTACGGATATGGCAATTGATCTTGGAACGGCAAACACATTAGTCGTGCTCAAGGGTCAAGGAGTTGTTTTAAATGAACCTTCTGTTGTTGCGATTCTTGATGATAAAGGCAAAAAAACTGTATTAGCTGTTGGAGATGAAGCAAAGACGATGTTAGGGAGAACACCTGGAAACATAACAGCAGTTAGGCCTTTAAAGGATGGAGTGATTGCTGATTTCATTGTAACGGAAGAAATGATTAAGCACTTTATTAAGAAGGTTCATAATAAAAGAACTTTTGCAAATCCAAGAATTTTAATTTGTGTTCCAACAGGTTCAACGCCTGTCGAAAGGAAGGCAATTCAAGACTCTGCATTAGCTGCAGGAGCTAGAAAAGTTCAATTAATTGAGGAGCCGATTGCTGCAGCAATTGGCGCAAATCTTCCAATTTCAGAAGCAACGGGTTCCATGGTGGTTGATATAGGCGGAGGTACCACTGAAATTGCTGTATTATCACTTGGAGGCGTAGTGTATTCTAATTCAATAAGAGTAGCAGGAGATGCAATGGACCAAGCAATCATCAGTTATATGAGAAAAAAATATAATCTTCTTGTAGGGGAAGCTAGTGCTGAAAAAATTAAAAAAGAAATAGGAACCGCTTTTCCAACTTCTAACAATAGTTATCTTATGAAAGGTCGAGACATTAGGTCCGGAACACCAAAAGAAATAAGCCTAAGAGAAGAAGATACATCAGAAGCGCTTCAGCCAATTTTAGGCCAGATCTTGAATGCTATTAAAGATGCATTAGAAAATACACCTCCAGAATTATCTGCAGACTTGGTTGATATGGGGTTAACACTTACTGGTGGAGGTTCATTATTAAAAAATATCGATAAATTAATTTCAAAAGAAACAGGATTACCTGTTGCGGTTGCCGATGATCCTTTGGCCTGTGTTGCAATTGGAACTGGAAGAGCTCTAGAAAACCAGGATTTATTTTCTACCATGTTATCCGAATACTAGTTGATGACATGCCATGGTAACAAGTCGAGATGATTTTTCAATAGCAATACGATCAGCCTTTCTTAAAAAAAAGTGTTAAACAAAAATTTTCATTATTAGCCCTTATTATTATATCGGTTGTTTTACTTTCTTTAGAATCAATCAATTCAAAATCTCTTAATTTTGTTCGTTCGGCAATTAAGGATGTGATTTATAGAACTTCTTTTATCACCTCTATTCCGGGAAATATCATTAGTCCTATGTTTTCTAACATTCAAGGCCATTTTGAACTTTACGAAAAATATGAAATGGTAAAATTGGAACTGCAACAATTAAATGATCAACAAAATCAAATTAATTATCTAAAAATAGAGAATAATAAATTAAAAAAAGTTATAGATGA
This sequence comes from alpha proteobacterium SCGC AAA288-N07, assembly GCA_000513055.1. Taxonomy (GTDB): domain Bacteria; phylum Pseudomonadota; class Alphaproteobacteria; order Pelagibacterales; family Pelagibacteraceae; genus AAA240-E13. The sequence goes on along the minus strand of AZYB01000004.1, from coordinate 46,367 downwards.
CAACAGTGTCCATAGTTATGAAACTATTACTTCCAAAGTTTTGGTGGATAAAGAAAGTCCTTTTTTAAAGTCAGTTATTTTAAATAAAGGATTTAGCTCAGGACTTAAAAAAGGAATGCCAGTTTTAAAAGGTTCTTATTTTGTTGGCCGAATAACGGAAGTAAATTATTTGTCTTCAAGAGTATTATTAATCAGTGATTTAAATAGCAAAATCCCAGTCATCGTTGAACCAATGGGTTATCAAGCAATTATGAGTGGCACTGGGAAAGAATTTGCTCTATTAGATTTTTTACCAAAAAATCACCAATTAGAAGTTGGTAATCTAGTTTACACTTCTGGAAGAGGAGGTATATTTTTTCCGGGTATTCCGATTGGAAGAGTTGAGTTAGTTGAAGAAAAATTAAGCGTAATATTTTTTACCGATTTAAATCAATTGTATTTTACAAATGTCATTACTTCAGAACCAACGACAGATAAACAATAAATGAGTTTATTAAAAAATTATTCTATTAGTCGCTTTCTTAGTTTAATTCCAGCTTTGATAATGTTTTTTTTAGTTTTTAGCGAAACAGATTTTAGTTTTGAAAATCTAAATTTTTTATCTTTTAATTTAATATATATTCTCATATTTTATTGGATTTTAAAGAATCCTGATATTTTAGGTTATGGTTTTATTTTTTTAGCAGGAATAGTTAATGATGTAGTTATTGGATTACCTATTGGAGTAAGCCCAATTACTTATTTAATTTTATCAGGTTTTGCTGCATATATAAGGTATTTAACGGTACAGCCTTCCCTCATTTATGATTGGATTGTTTTTGTACCATCAATTGCAGTTACAAATTCAGTTTATTATTATATTTTAAGAATATTTTTTGATATTAATATTAATTATATTGCTTTAGTAATAAATTCAGGCATTACGATTCTTTTTTATCCTATATTCGGGATTTTATTTAATTTTCTAAGTAAAATAATTGCTACAAAAAGAAATGTTTAATCGAGATAATATTGCGATAAATAAAAACAAATTAATTACAAGACGAATGTTTATTTTGTCTGTTGCAAAAATGGTTTTTTTTACTGGTATTTTAGGTCGATTATTTACATTGCAAATTTCTGAAAATAAAAAATATTCATTTCTATCTGATAAAAATAGATTGAAAGAGTGGAAACTGCCGCCCAAAAGGGGAATTTTCAAAGATTATTTTGGAAATGTAATAGCAGACAATGATCAGGTTTTTCAACTACATGTCGTGCCTGAAGAAGTTGAGAATTTTAATTATCTGATGGTTAGGTTGAAAAATATAATTAAAATAGAAAATAAAGACATAAAGAGAATCTATAAGAAAAAAGAAAAACAATTACCTTGGCAAACATTAATTATTTCAGAAAATCTTTCTTGGGAGGAATTTTCTAAACTTAATCTTTTTTTACATGAACTAGGAGGGGCAAAACCGGTATTTTCGGTTGCAAGAAAATATCCACATGGAGAAAATTTTACTCATGTTTTAGGATATGTTGCAGAAGCTAGCGCACAAGATATCGATAATTATTCATTTATTAAGGAAAATTATGTTCCAGGTCTCCGTGTTGGTAAAACTGGATTAGAGAAATCTTTAGAAAAAGAACTTATTGGAATTTCCGGAGTACAACGCTACGAAGTTAATGCTCATGGAAAAAAAATTAACCAGATTAATCGCATCGAAGGGACTCAAGGTAAAAATTTTAGAATTACCATCGATAAGGAAGTGCAAAATTATGTTCAGAAGTTATTGCTTGGAAAGAGTGGCTCTATCAGTGTGATGGATATTTATACAGGGGATATGATTGCAATGGGATCATCTCCAAGTTTTGACCCAAATCAATTTGTTCATGGAATAAATATTAAAGAATGGAACAAAATTAACGAAAACCCAATGAAACCACTAATAAATAAATCGGTTTCTAGTTTATATTCTCCAGGATCAACTCTGAAACCTTTAGTTGCTCTGTCTGCACTAGAAAACCATGTTATTAGTCCTAAGTTTGTTCATAAATGCGAAGGAAGTATGGTGCTATATGATCATAAATATCATTGCTGGGCAAAAAAAGGTCATGGGTATATGAATTTAAGAAACGCGATTAAGCAATCTTGTGATATCTATTTTTATGAAGTGGCAAGAAAATTAGGAGTGGACCGTCTATCTGTTACAGCAAAAAAATATGGACTTGGAAACAAAGTATTAAGTAACTATTTTCTTGAAGAAAAATCTGGAGTTATTCCTTCTACAAAATGGAAAATTAAAAATATAGGTAAAGGATGGGTATTAGGTGAAACCTTACTTACTGGAATTGGACAGGGCTATATACAATGTACTCCATTAGAACTTTGTTTATCGACAGCTCAGATAGCCAATGGAGGGTTTAAAATTAAACCGCGAATTATAGACGATGGCACAGTAATTTATGAAAATGTTAAATCAAGTATTGATAGTCAAATGAAAAAATTTGAAAAAAAATTAAAGAAAAAAGAAGTCATAATTGCAGAGCAAGATCTTGTTTTAATGCCAACTGAAAATGTAAAATTAATATCTTTATTCAGAAATCCTGAAAATGTTAAATTCATAAAAGAGGCAATGTTTGCAGTAAGCAATGAATCTAGGGGTACCGCTTATTCCTCAAGATATGAAAAAAAGAAATATCAGTATGCAGGCAAGACAGGAACTGCACAGGTTAAAAGAATTACAGAGGAACAACGTGAATTAGAACTACTGACCAAAGACATACCTTATGAAGACCGAGACCATTCTGTATTTATTGCTTTTGCACCATATGAAAATCCTCGATATGCAATTAGTGTTTTAATTGAGCATGGAGGTTCTGGAAGCAAAGTGGCAGCGCCACTAGCTCAAAAGGTTATTAAATTGGTTATCGATCGACACGAACTAAGAGAAAAAATTAGAAAAGAAAGAATGTTAGAGATTTAAAAATGATAACATTAAATAGGTTTTCTGGAAAAAAAACATTTTTAGAAAAAATTAAATCGATTGATTATGTTCTTGTAACGATTATTTTGTTAATTGGTATCATTAGTTGTTTTGCAATGTATTCAACTGATGGAGGTCAATTTAAATATCATACCAATAGCCATATTTTAAAATTTTCGATATTTTTTATTTTGTTCATAATATTTTCTTTTATAAGAATAACTTTTTGGCACAGGTCAGCTTACTTATTTTATTTTCTGGTACTAGTTATGCTTGTTTATGTATTGTGGTTTGGAGTTTCGGCCAAAGGTTCTCAGCGTTGGATTGATTAATTGAAGCATCAGTTTGAATATAATCTTCATAACGAGAAAGACCAATTTCTCTATTGCGGGCTGATATTATTCCAGAAGTAACGGTTCCACCAAAACCAAAAGGGTTACCAATTGCTATAACCCAATCACCAATTCTTGCTTTATCAGAATCTCCAAATTTTACTGGACTAAAGGTATCATCAGAAATAATTTCTATGACCGCAACATCAGAGAGAGGGTCGTTTCCTAAAACTTTGGCTTTATATTCTTTTTTGCTACTAACTTTAACAATAATTTCTTCTGCATCTTGAATTACATGGTTATTGGTAATCACTATACCTTTTGCATCAATAATGAATCCTGATCCCAAAGAATTAATTTGTCTTTCGGTTTGATTATTAAATTCTTTAAATAAATCTTCAAAAGGTGAGCCTGGAGGAAATTCAAATGGAAAAGGGTTAGTTGTACCTTTGATTGTTTGGGTCGTTGAAATATTCACAACCGACGGCATCAGTTTTTCTGCTAAATCAGCAAATGAAATTGGTACTTTTTTTGCATTTGCTGAAGTAGCAAAAATAATTACTAGGATAAAATTTATAAAATGAAATTTTATTTTCTTTGAATTCATATTAACTTTTAAAATACCAAACAATTACAAAACCCATTAAAGCAAAAATCAAACCACCAGTTCTTAATTGATTGATTTCCATTTTTTCAATGGTTTTTAGCATATTTTTCATTTTTGATGGAAATAAGGCATACAAAATGCCTTCTATAAAGAGTAATAAACCGAAAGCAATTATTAGCTCTTTCATTAAATCAATTATTTAGTTATTTAATTACTCCTGTATTTCCAAAAAATTTAAAGAAGTCGCTATCAGGAGATAAAATTAACGATGTTTCTCCTCCAATTAAAGCATTTTCATAAGCTTGCATAGCCCTATAAAAAGAAAAAAATTGTGGATCTTGCCCAAAGGCATCCGCAAATATTTTATTTCTTAAACCATCTCCTTCACCTTTCATAATTTCGGATTGTTTTTTTGCATTTGCTAAAATAACAGTAACTTCTTTATCTGCCGTTGAAGTAATGGTAACTGCCATTTCGGCTCCTCTTGCTCTAAATTGTTTTGCTTCTCTTTCTCTTTCAGTTTGCATTCTTTTATATATTGCTTCACTGTTTGCTTGCGGAAGATCGGCCCTTTTAATTCTAATATCAATAATTTTTATACCAAATTTTTCTGCTTCAGTGTTAACGCCCTCTTGAATAATTGCCATTTGTTTTGATCTCTCTTCAGATAATAATGTTGCGAGACTTTGTTTACCTAAAACATTTCTTATTCTAGAATTAATAATCGTAGCTAATCTTGATCTTGCTACCGCTTCATTGCCCACTGAAATATAAAATTTTAACGGATCAATAATTACAAATCGTGCATAAGCGTCCACAATTAATCTTTTTTGATCTGATGCAATGACTTCTTCTGGTTGAGGATCTAAACTTAAAATTCTACGATCTAAGTACACAACATTCTGAATAAAAGGAATTTTTACTTTAAGTCCAGGTTCGGAAAGTACTCTTTTTGGATCACCAAATTGTAACACTATCGCTTGATTAATTTCTTTTACTGTAAAAAAGGATAAATAAGCTACGACTCCAAGAGCAATTATAATAGGAAGTATAAATTTACCTAATTTCATTGTGTGTCAGTTCCTTTCGATTTCTTCGTTAACTCTGGTAAAGGTAAGTAAGGAACCACGCCTCCTGCATTTTTATCTATAATGACTTTATCTATATCTGCTAAAACTTTTTCCATGGTCTCAAGATACATTCTTTCCTGAGTTACTCGTTTAGCAAGTTTGTACTCATTATAAATTGCTAAAAATCTGCTTGCTTCTCCTTCTGCTAGCGCAACAACTTGTTTTTTGTATGCCTCAGCTTCCTGTAAGATTTTTGCAGCATCACCCCTCGCCCTTGGTATGACATCATTTTGATAAGCTTCGGCTTCATTCTTTGAACGCTCCATATCTGCTCTTGCTGCTTGAACATCTCTAAAAGCATCAATTACTTCATCGGGTGGGTCAGCTTTTTGGGTTTGTACTTGAGTGATCTGTATTCCTGACTCATATTCATCCAAAAGACTCTGGATAATTTCTTGTGTTTCAATTTCAATTTTGGATCTGCCTTCAGTTAATATTGATTGAATTTTACTTCTTGCTATCACTTCTCTCATGGCTGTTTCTGCTGCAGCTTTAACTGTTACAACAGGGCTTTGTATTTTAAATAAAAACTTACCGGCATCCTTGATTACCCAAAAAACTGAAAAATCAATGTTTACAATATTTTCATCACCTGTAAGCATTAAACTTTCTTCCGCGACATCACCTGTGCCAGAAGTTCTCCCTGAATCACTTGCAGATCTGAAACCGATATCAATTCTGTTTACTTTTGTAACTTTGGGAGTAAGAGCAGTTTCTACTGGATAAGGTATATGATAATTTAAACCTGGTTGGGTTGTAGAAGTAAATTTTCCAAATCTTAGAACGACCCCTTGTTCATCAGGAAGTACTCTGTACAAACCACTAAATGCCCAAATTGCAATTAAAATAACTAAACCCAGAATTATAGGTTTTCTACTGGAACCATTTCCTGGTGTAAATTTTTTTATTATGTCTTGAATTTTATTTATGATTTCGTCAATGTTTGGCGGTGTTGGTCCTCCTCTTCCCGAGCCATTTCCCCCACCTCCCGGGGATCCCCAAGGACTTCCTCCTTTTCCAAAATCATCTTTATCGGCCATGCCAATGTATATAATGTTTTTAAATTGAAAAACAAGTTAAGATACTACTATGGAGAATAAAACTGCAGATCTAAGTGAAGCAATGAAAAAAAAAATAGCTCCAAAAAGCTTTACAAAAAACCCAATCCAAGGAACAAAATTCACTATAGCTATCTCAAGTGCTAAGGGGGGAGTGGGTAAATCAACTTTTGCTATTAATTTGGCGATGGCTTTGAAAAATCTTGGATCAAAGGTAGGCATCCTTGATGCTGATATTTATGGGCCTTCTTTACCTAAAATGATGGACATTAATAAAAAACCTGAAAGTGATGGAAAAAGTTTAACTCCAATTGAAAAATATGGTGTGCAATGCATATCCATTGGTTTATTAGTGGATGAAGAAACACCGATGATCTGGAGGGGGCCCATGGTAATCAGTGCAATTAAAACTTTCACTCAAAAAGTTCTTTGGAATAATTTGGATTTCCTTATCATCGATATGCCGCCGGGAACTGGAGATACTCAATTGACATTTTCACAAGAAATTAAAGTTGACGGCGCAATCATTATTTCAACTCCTCAAGAAATTGCTCTCCTGGATGTTAAAAGAGGAATTAAAATGTTTGATAAACTTAAAGTTAAAATAGTAGGTCTTATAGATAACATGAGCCACTTTGAGGGCGATGATGGAAAAAAATATAATATTTTTGGTGAAGGTGGAGTTGAAAGAGTGGCAAAAGAATTTAATAAAAATTTTCTAGGAAAAATTCCTATTGACCCAGATGTTGGGAAAGCTGCTGATAACGGAAAACCGCTAGTTGAAGAAAATCCTGAACATAAAATTTCAAAAGTATATTTAGAATTGGCAAAAAAAATTAAATTATCTTTTCTTTAAAACCAAAAGACTGCATTAATTCATTCCATTCTCTTTTGGATAATTTTGAATTTTCAAAATCACAACCTTCCCCTTTAATCATTTTTAAGATTACAGATTTTCCTTTAGAAGATAATTCCATTCCACCCATCCGATAATCCATGAAAGCTTCATAGGTTATGGGCACCCATCTTTTCAAACTGTCCGTCATTACATTAGCGTAAGCTCTAATCTCATATTGAGCATGATCATCAGTCCTTAAAGATAAAAAATTTAACAAGTTTAATAAATCTGTTTTCCAATACCATTGTGTATAAGTATTGAGAGTTAAATTCATTCTTGCAAGCTCTCTTGCAAGTCCTTTTTTGTTTTCATTTATTATTGTTCCATCATAGCGCTCGTTAAGCATTGTTTCGTAATCACTATAACTTTTTTCGGCATCTTCTTTTAACATTTTGAGAACATCATCCGCTTGTTTGCCATTAATTAAATCACCTCTTCCTTGTCTGTTATTTTTTGACTGCGAAGCTAGATTTTCCTTAGCGGGAAGATAAAATTCCTTATCTAAAATTGAATATCTTGCGGAATATTCATTTACATTTGCAGTTCTATGTCTAATCCATTGTCTAGCAACAAAAATTGGTAATTTCACATGATATTTTATTTCACACATTTCAAAGGGTGTGCTATGTCTGTGACGCATTAAATATTTTATTAGTCCGCTATCTGTAGACACCTTTTTGGTTCCTTTGCCGTACGAAACTCTAGCTGATTGAACTATGGAAGTATCATCGCCCATATAGTCTACAACTCTTACAAAACCATGGTCTAATACGGGTAATACCTCATAAAGTATTTTTTCAAGTTCAGGAGATGTTACTCTTTTAGTCGTATTTTTTTGAGATTGTTGTTCTGTTATCTCTTTTTTCTGTTGATTTGTTAATTCCATACCTAATAAAAGTTCAAAAGTTATTGAATATTAATTATCAAGTTTTATATTAATAGTGTTGGATTTCCAACTATGACGATAAACGAATTTCGTAATAAACATTACGGACGTGGGGGCAGTACCCACCACCTCCACCATTTCAACTTATGGGGGTGAACTAGGATCGACGGGTGTCTAAAGGCTATTCTTTCGTTCGGTATTGTTCCGCCGTAACGGGCTAAATTATAATTGCAAATGATAAATTTGCTCTCGCTGCTTAATAATAATTAAGAAAGCGCGGTCTGGGGCACCGGGCAACAGAACGCCCCTTCGTAACGACTAAAACTCTCATCAATTAATGTTTTTTAATTCCTTGGTGCACTGGTGGTGCACTGAGAAAAGATTTTGCCTCTGGTTTCTACTGCCAGTTTAAATCATGAAAAACTCTTAGCTACTTTTGTCATAATTTTCAGTTTTCGAAGACAAAGTTCTTTTGGTAAAAAACTAAGTCCACAGTCAGGAGCTAATATTAGTCTTTCTCTATCAATATGTTCGAGTGCTTGCCGTACTCTTTGATTAATTTTTTCTTCTGATTCCATTTCGCTACTTGCAATTTTAACTACACCTAAAATAATCGTCTTAGAATCAAACTTTTCTAATAAACTCAAATTATTATTTCGATGAGCATCTTCTAATGATATCTCATCTATTGTGGAATTGTTAAGTGCTTCGGAAATTTTCCAGTAAGATTCAAGTGGAGCTTTAGGATATTCGACTGCATCAAGTTTATCTGGGTAGCCACAACACATATGTACAATTTTTACAATTTCTTTTGGACATCCATGAAAACATCTCTCTAGATTGTCGATACCATAATCAATAGCTTCGGATGACTTTCTGGCAAAAAGAGGTTCGTCTACTTGTATGTATTTGCATCCTGCGTCCACAAGTCTTTTAATTTCGGTGTTGATGGCGTTTCCCAAATCAATACCCATCGTTATTGAATCTGTATAATATTCATTAGATGTATTATCACTAATCGTCATTGGGCCAGGTATAGTGATTTTTATCGGAAGTTTAGTGAATGATTGGGACATTTTCCACTCTTTGGGCAGAAAACTTTCTCCTGCAGTTACTTTTGAAGTAATTGTGGGAAACCAAGATACATAGCTACCTAACCGAACAGTTTTTTTTGTTAGTTTAGAAAAATTAATTCCTTTTAAATGTCTGCAGTGATAAAGGACATAATTTTCCCTTCGAACTTCTCCATCTGTTATAATGTCTATACCAACTGTTTCTTGTTCCTTAATCACTTCTCGACAAGCTTTTTTTATCAATTTGTCTTTTTGATTTCCAAGTAACTTCCAAGCCCTATCCCAATCTATGGGTGTATTATCTATATTTTGAAACCAATCAGGTATTTTAAGGTAAGATGGCCTTGGGTATGCTCCTATTGTGGTTGTTTTCATTTAACAATATTGCTCCACAACAAACCCAGAACCACGATCCCTAAAAGTTTTTTCATGGACCAATGGTACACCAGATTTTCTTGGTGTACTAGCTGGTGCAATTTTGGTGCGGTCAGGAACGTCTTTTTAGCTTTGGGTTGCATTAAAATGCTGACTAAATACTGTTTCACGAAGCCAGGTCCAAGGCACCGGGCAACGGAACGCCCCTTGATAAAGGAATATAAATAATAAAATGCCATTAGTTCGTATAGATTTAAACAAATCCTACTCTTCAGATATATCAAAAAAGATAGGAGATATAGTTTACGCTGCTATGGAACAAGAAATTAATGTTCCTAAAGATGATAAATTTCAAATCATAACTAGACATGATGCTTCGGAAATTAATATCCCTGATAGTTATCTAGGCATAAAATACACGCCAGGAATTATTATTATTCAAATAACATTGAATGGTGGAAGATCAGTTGAATTAAAAAAAAACTTTACAAAAAAATTGCTGAAGAATTACATACCAAACTACATATTAGAAAAGAAGATGTATTTATTGGTTTAGTTGAAGTTGATAAGGAAAATTGGTCCTTCGGCAATGGTGAAGCACAATACGCCCCTTGAAAATAATACGCCTTTTCAAGTATATAACTATAAAAAAAATGAAGTTAAAAAATAATATTAAAGCACCAAATTTCAAACTACCTTCTACTAATAATAAAGCTATAGCTCCAAAACAAAGAGCTAATATAAATGCTTCTACTCCGTGCATTAATTTTCTTGATAAAGAAGGAATATTTGGTAATCCAAGAACAAAAGAAATGAAATAACAATTGTCAAAATTTATTCTTTAATGAAAAAAATTGCGGAATATATATTTATCAAATTTTTTGGAGTAGTTTTTAATGGTGATTGCTCAATTTATGATAGATATAAATGGTTAAATAAAAATCTTATTCCTCCCAAAGAAGACGGAACGCTCCTTGATCTTGGTTGTGGAAATGGTTGGTCATTATTTTTGGCGAAATCAAAAAAATATAAAGAAGTAACAGGTCTTAGTTGGAACGAAGATGAAATTACTAGAATTAAAAGGAGAGCGAATATTTTAAATAAAAGCATTAATCTTGAAGTAGGTGATGCTCGAAAATTAGATATAATCTCTTTTAAAAAAAAATTTGATGTCATTATTAACACTGAGAATATTGAGCATATAATTAATGCTGAAAAACTTATAAAAGATATTTCATTTTTACTTAATGATAGTGGTTTGCTTTATTTAACAACCCCAAATATTCTTTATAGCAAATTATATAAAGATTCTTTAATAAAACGAAATCCTATTGAAGACGGTGGGCATGTTGTTCGAGGTTATTCAAAAGAAAAATTAAAGGTAATGTTGGAAAAATATAATTTACATATAATTTCAACAAGTTATATAACCGGACCGTTATCAAGAAAATTAGTCTCTTTTCAAAGACTTTGTCCTTTCCTGATTTTAAAATTTTTTTATATTCCAATCAGTTTAATATTTAATTTTTTAGATGAATTATTTTTTAAAAATAATAAAAATAATGCAACAATTGCCATCATCGCAGAGAAAATCATAGTTTAAAATTTATTTAGGTTGGCTAGTTAGATTTTATTAATCAATTTAGACTAAATGATTTCTTTATCTATTTATCAGACACAAGATACAATCTTGATAATTTAACACATCTAAAGCATAAAAATAATTGTCGATATGCATTAAATTATGTTAATTTTAAACGGATGAAAAACGTAAATATTGATGAAATCAATCTTCAAAGAAACTATTACAAAAAAACTTCTGACCAGTATGAAAAAATGCATAATGAAGATGAAGCCGATGAACAGTATTTTGCACTAGCTTGCCTAGCGGGTTTAACAAACTATCTTAAAATTGAGTCTATTTTAGATGTAGGATCCGGCACTGGGAGGGGTCTTAAATATTTAAAAAAATTATGTCCAAAAATAAAGATAATTGGAATTGAACCTGTTAAAGAGTTAAGAGAAGTAGGTTATTCACAAGGAGTACCCAAAGAAGAATTGATTGATGGAGATGCAACAAAATTAAATTTTAGAAATTCAGAATTTGACTTAGTTTGTGAGTTTGCAACTCTTCATCATTTAAGAAATAATAAATTAGTCGTTGACGAAATGTTAAGAGTTTCAAAAAAGGCAATATTTATATCTGATTGTAACAACCTTGGTACAGGATCTAAGGTTATGAGATCTATAAAACAAATTTTATATGCCTTACGATTATGGAAATTAGCAGATTTTATTAAAACCAAAGGGAAAGGTTATACTTTGTCCGAAGGCGATGGTTTGGCTTATTCTTATTCTGTTTTTACAAACTATCGGCAAATTAAATCATCTTGTAAGAGTGTACATATTATTAATACAAAAGACGCTGACATTAACCTTTTCAAAACTGCAAGCCATATCGCCTTATTGGGTATTAAATAACAAAAGAAAAGTCTGGGGAACCGGGCAACAAAACGCCCCACTAAATTAATGATATCTAATCTGTAATGCCAATCTAGGTTTTGTTGTTGGTATTAGAGCTCTATGGTAACATGAGGTATCCTCAGCAAATCCAAATCCAGCATTGCCTTCAATAATCTTAAAATCATTTAAATTATAATCTTTTTTTAATTGTTTTTCACTGTAACTGACCGGCCCTATTAAATGACGAATTTTTTTTTTATTATGAGAACCTTGAATTAGTTCGTGCGCTCCTGACATTTTATCGCAATCTGTAAGGTAAAAAAAAACAAACATAAAATTAAAATCATGTATGTCATAATGAAAAAAAACAGTATGTTCTTTTTCTCTCCATATTTTTTCAGATTCACAAACAGTAGTCCATGTTAATATATTAGTAATTGCTTTTACTTTGCCTAGATAACTATTTGCTAATTGCAAAATATTTTTATCTCTAGCAATTTTATCTATTAGATGATCTAAATCTGATAAATTTTTTAAACTAGGATCTACAAGGTTAACTATACAACATGGTTTTTTATTTCCTTTATTATAAAGATTGACTTCCTGCAAATTATTAAAAGTTTGCTTAGTTCTATTATGTATAAGTTTTGAATTATTCGATAATGTTAATAATGAATTAAGAGTATTTTGTTTAAGTTTTAAACCTAAATATAAACCTTTTTGATTTAATTGTTCTAAAATTTCTTCTTTATTTGCATTTAATTCAGTATAACTTTCACTAGAAGGGCTAGGATTATATCTTCTTAACATTACACCTGTTTTTTCAATTTTTTCGTTTGTTATTTTATTTTTTGATATTTTTTTCATTATGATTTTTAAATGCTTGCTAATAACTCTAATGAATTTAAATCTTGAAAATATGTAATCTATTGTACTTTCACTCATACTCAACACTCATGCATTAAACCTTGAAGTTTATATATCATAAATTCATTAATTCTTTAACTTGTTTAAAAAGAAAATCATTTGTTAATTGCATTGATCAGTGTGTAAAAAAAATTGCCAGCAAGTCTTATATCTTTATTTTTTGTAGAATTTCCACAAAAGATCCAAGGCACCGGGCAACAGAACGCCCCCCTCAGATAAGCTTTATAATTAATTACTTTTTATTGCTCTAACAAAAGAAATGTTTGTATCAGGATAACTTATTTTATTTAATCGTTCATCAAAACAAAGAAATTTGAAATTATTGTCATTTAATTTATCTAAAATTTTTTTTAAACTTCCTTTGCCTTTTAAGGCTCCTTGAATATCTTCATCATTATGTACTTCCATAACAATTATATTCACTAGGTTTAAATCAATTTCATCAAATAATCTAAATTCACCTCCTTCAATATCAATTTTAAGAAATATTTTTTCTCCATTGCTTTTATTTTTTATAAGTTCATTTATATTAATTATTCTTTGATTCGCACCTAATTTATTCTTAAATTCTAAAAGTTTTAAACTTCCTATTATACCATTAATTATCTCATAATTTTTTTGATTATTGCTAGACATTATTTCATCAATACATTTGTTATATTTTGTTTGTAAATCAATACATATAACAAATTTAAAAATTTTAGATGCTATAACAGAGAAAATACCTCTATTACATCCTAGATCAAAACATATAAATTTATTAAAATTTTTAAGATTTAAATTTTTTAAATATACATTTCTGAAAAAAATTTCTCTAATTAATCCAAATGTATCTTTTTCTTGACACAAATAATTTAATTTTTCGATATTTATAAAAAATCTATTATTGTAAAATTTTAATGAAATTCTTTTAAATGTATTGTCTATAGGAGTTAATTTTTTTTGTTGAATAATTTTTTTAATCCTTAAAATAAAATTAAATAATAAAATAATATAATTAATTACACCTAATACAAAAAACGTATTTATCCCAAAATTTAATAAAAACTTTTTCATGGACCAATCTTACACTAGGTTGTTTCGCCACACTAGTCGCTGCACATACGCTGCACTGAATAATCGCTTTAGGCTTCAGGTTGTATATTTATTATTGCAGAATCTGGTTTCTAGAAGTAAGGTCCAAGGCACCGGGCTACAGAACGCCCCTTCATATCAACTATAACTCGTATCAAATAAATATTTTTAAAAAGTGGACACACTATCCTCACTTTTGCCATATTGATTTATTAACATTAAAATGAATGTCGGAGATAAAAGTTCTTAGAAAAGAGCACAAAAAGCTTGAAGCCATTACCAAAAGCACCACGAAGAAAAGATTAAACGATCGCACCTCCGACTCTTGGGTAAATTTAAGAGATTTAAAAAAGTTGAAGTTGAGAGTGAAAGATAAAATTAGTCAGTTAAAACGTTAAGATGTTCTTCTGCGGAAAGTGGCCTCCGGAAGTAACATCCAAGGCACCGCGCAGCAGAGCGTCTCTTTCAATGTGTTGAATGATAAACGAATATAAGAAAACTGATATTTCTAAAATTCTAGATATTATTAATGACGCTTCCTTAAGATATAAAGGTGTTATCCCCGATGATTGTTGGCACGAACCATACATGTCAGAACAGGAATTGATTGATGAATTTAGTGATGGAGTTCGTATGTATGGTTATCATCATAATAATACATTGATCGGAGTAATAGGGATTCAGGAAGTAAAAGATGTTATCCTTATAAGACACGCTTATACTTTGACTTCCTACCAGGGTAGAGGAACGGGAAGTACATTGCTTAAATATCTATTAAAAAAAAATCAGAATTCTCGTTTATTAGTGGGCACTTGGCGGAATGCCACATGGGCAATTCGATTTTATGAAAAATTTAATTTCATTCTTCACGCAAAAGAGCAATCGACTTTGTTGCTTAAAAAATATTGGAAAATAACATCGAAACAAATTAAAAATTCAGTGGTTTTAGAAAGATTTTAAATATCTAATGAATTATTCATAATAAGTGTTTGCTAATTAACTTTAGATTTTAAATGATATTGTAAACCATCAAATTTATTAAAAAGAGAATTAATGAGCGGATGTTGAATTACTTTAGGATTTTCTTCTAAATCAAGATTCTGTTCAGCAACGTATGTAGTGTGTTCAGCTTCATGTACTAAAATATGATACCAAGGTTTATTCTTTGGGGGATGCGACAGAGCTACTTGTTCATACCACTCATCTGAACTTTGAAAAACAGGATCAATATCAAAAACCACTCCTGTATAATCAAATAATTTGTGATGTATAATTTGTCCTATTCGAAATTTAGCTTTATTATTATACATTCCTTTATTTATTATATATTTTCTTTAATAGTCTTTTTGTCTCTAAATCTTGAGTTCTTGCAATCATATCAAAAAAGATAAGATTTAAAACATCCTTATAATGTTGATAATTTTTTTCATTACCAATTTTATTAAAATACATATCAGAAAGAATAATTTCGGCAGGTGTTGGCTGAGAAGAAATTTTTATAAAAGTTTTAGCTCCTTTTATAGTGGCTTTTAATATCAAAAAATTAACATCTTTCTTTTTTTCTGGCCAAATCTTGTCAGGAGTATTTTCAGTAATTTTTTTAGCTAGTCCAATGTTATCTTCATAGGTTACTGGTGAATTTTCACTTTTCGTTGGATTTTCAATAAGTTCAAGAAAAAACTTTGGATTTTCAAATATCAAATTATTGATAATAATAGGATTGTTAAATAATAGTGATTTTAAATCAAAACTTAAATATATTTTTTTTGCCTCTAAAATATAATCATAATAATGTGGTTTTGGATTTATTATTTTTATTCCACTAACTACTACTGAGTTTGGATAATCAATATAAAATTGATCAAAAACAAATTGTCGTTCAATCCATTTCGAAAACTTGTATGAATAATAATATGTCACTAATTGCTTGTTAAAAACTAAAGCTACAACAATTAATAAAATAAATATTTTAATTATTTTTGACATTTGATTTGACTAATTTGGACTTTAAGAATTTCTCTACTTGCTATTTTTTATATTAATTATCTGTTTTGAAAAAATAAAAAAAATTTTATTTTATTTTGATTCAATTAATTTACCTTTTTTCCAAACACCTTTTTCAACCCTTCCATCTGCATATGTAAGAGTTCCTTGTCCGTGCTGTTTACCTTTTTTCCATTCGCCAATGTATTTATCTCCGTTGATATATATATGTGTTCCTTTGCCGCTACGCTCGGATGAATTGTCTGGTTTAAAATATTTATCTTTTTTCCATTCACCGATGTATTTATCTCCATTAGAATATATATAGGTTCCTTCTCCATAATATTTGTGTTCTTTCCAGTTTCCAACATACATGTCTCCATTTGCATAGGTATAAGTGCCCTGTCCGTACCTTTTATGATGCTTATACTGCCCAACATATTCTCTGCCTTCATGCCTGAATATTCCATTCCCATGAAATTCTCCCTTATAAAATTCACCAACATATTTTTGTTCATCTGGGCCCATCGCTGTACCATGACAATTGGTCCATTTTCTCATTTTTCTAAAATGTTTCTTCGTATATTTTGAAATATTTTCATCATTACCTTCACATTCAGGCAATGAACTTTGTGTCCAACCTATGTTGCAAAAAAATATCACTAAAAAGAATAAGAGGTAAAATTTTTTCATTTATTTTTTCCGTTTTATTAATACACCTTTTTTCCAAATACCTTTATCAATTTTTCCATCAGCAAAAGTATAAGTGCCTTCTCCATTTGGCACACTATCTTCCCACTCACCTACATATTTTGACCCATCTGACATTGTATAAATTCCCTTTCCGTGTCTATTTCCATCTTTCCATTCTCCTTTGTATATATTTCCATTAGAATCCGTTAAAGTTCCCTGTCCATTTGGCAAACCATTTTCCCATTTTCCAACATATTTTCTTCCATCAACTGAAATATTGGTTCCTTGTCCATGGTATTCATCGCCTTTCCATTCTCCTTGATATTTGCCTCCATTAGCAGAAATATGGGTGCCGATACCTTGCCTCTTGCCATCTTCAAATTCTCCAATATATTTATTTCCATTAGAATCCGTTAAAGTCCCTTGTCCATTCGGTAAACCATTTTTCCACTGTCCAACATATTTTGTTCCATCTGAATATTCGATAATTCCTTCTCCACTGTATTTACCGTTTTTCCATTCTCCTTCGTAAATATCGCCAGATATTGGAAGAGGCCCAACTTTTCCATAACAATTAGTCCAAGTAGGAAAATTACCTCCCTGGCATGCGGATAGTAGGCTTTCTGCCTTCGTCATGTCAAAAAAAAATAAATTCAATAATAGTATAAATGCAAATTTATCAATAAGACTATGGTCAAAATCGATTTTTTTATACATTTTTTAAAAAATTATTTTATAATATATATTATTATTTATGATCAAAAAAATTTCTATTATAATTTTAATTCAATTAATTTTGTTAATAAATAGCTGTAAAGCACCCACTACGGTTGTTTTTGAAGAAGAAAAACTACGCAAGGGTATGAGTAGAAAAGATATGGCCGAAGCACTCCATTTCAGTATGCTTACAGCACATAATCCTTTTAGGACCAAATGTTTTCATGAATATTATCCTTTAAAAGGAAGGGAAATTATTTCAGGAAAACATTTGCTTACAAAAATTCAAAGTGACCTCGAGCCAGTTTTTTACATTTTAGAAAATGTAACAATACCTTCACACAAGGCTAAGTCCTTATTTGGTGGCGGTAGCGAATGTTTGCATGGAAATGGCACTTTAGAAACCTGGGTAAAGGGCCATTATGAAGCACTAGATTACGTTTCAAAAAATTAGTTAGAGCTTAATATTACGAAGAAAAATTTGATAAATTTAATAAATTTAAAATTAGCAAATATCTATTTAATAAATTGCTTTAAATTAGGTTTGAAATATTTAGGACCCTTCATAACTTTACCTTTTTTGTTATAAATAGGTTTTCCATTTTCATCCAATTTACTCATATTTGATCGTTGGACTTCGAAAAAACATTTGTCCAAATTTATACCATAGGCATGACCTGCGCCATAAGTAACGTAAAGAATATCTGTTAGAGCATCTGCAATCTCTTTTAAGTTTTTTTTCTTCATTGCATTCTTAAGCTCGTCCAATTCCTCTTTGATCAAATCATAGCGTAATTTAGCAATTTTTTTCTTTGGAAATCCTGCTTTAATTTTTATTTCCTGACCAAAAGTTTGCATAAAAGTTTTAACATCATCAAAATTGCTCATTTTAATCTTTTTAATATTTTTTAAATTAAAACAAAATTAATTTTTGTTCAAAAAGATTTTTAACATTTTCCACAAGGCTTCGTGAATATTGTTTGCAAATTTTTTTGTATCAAATAACGGTGAATTTAAAGCTTTGTGTCTCAAATTGGCCCTTAAATATGATAACTTTTTATAATCAGAACAAATATTAACTGCCTTGAATATAAAATCTTCTTCATTTTTTGCTACTCAATCACTCATTCCAAGATTATGGTTTATGCTTTCACCGCATTTTGAAATAAATTTTTTACCATTTTATTATTAGATAATTTAAGATATCAATTAAATGATTTTATACTAAAATATATTTAAATGAAATTTAGAAAAGAATTTGACAGCTTAGGTTCAGTAAGAGTGCCATCGGATAAGTATTGGGGCGCTTCCACTCAAAGATCGCATAAATATTTTGATATCGGTGATATTTTTGTAGGACCAATGATTATCAAATCGATCGCTATGATAAAAAAGGCCGCGGCTATAGTAAACACTAAAAATAAAGATCTTGATCCAAAAATTGGAAAGACCATTATAAGGGCAGCAAATGAGATTATCGCCGGAAAGCTGAATAACCATTTTCCTCTTAAAGTTTTCCAAACTGGTTCTGGAACACAAACAAACATGAATGTAAATGAAGTAATTTCTAATAGAGCAATTCAAATACTTGGTGGAAAAATGGGAACCAAAAAGCCAGTGCATCCCAATGACCACGTAAATAAAAGCCAATCAACCAATGATGTATTTCCTACTGCAATGCACATTGCTATTGCTACTAGAACAAGAGGTAGATTATTGCCTGCTTTAAAATTGCTTGAATCAGAACTTAAGAAAAAAGTAAAACAATTCAGTAAAATAGTTAAAGTAGGACGAACCCATCTACAAGATGCAACACCTTTAACATTAGGCCAGGAATTTTCCGGTTATCATGCACAATTAGAAAAATGTATTGAGAGAATTGAAAATGCTCTTGAAGAAATATATTTTTTAGCTCAAGGTGGAACAGCAGTTGGAACTGGTTTGAACACCAGAAAAAATTTTGATAAAAAAATAATCTTAGAACTAAGAAAAATAACAAAACTTCCATTGAAACCAGCAATTAATAAATTTGCTGCTTTAGCTGCCCATGATGCAATTGTTAATTTTTCCGGAACCATGAATACTACAGCGGTTTGTTTAATGAAAATTGCAAATGATATTAGGTTTCTTGGATCGGGCCCAAGAGCGGGATATGGAGAACTTATCCTTCCAGAAAACGAGCCTGGATCCTCAATAATGCCTGGAAAAATTAACCCTACACAATGTGAAGCAGTAACAATGGTCTGCGTAAAAATAATAGGTGATCATAACGCAATTACAATGGCAGGCTCTCATGGACATTTTGAACTAAATGTATTCAAACCCCTGTTACACCTTAACAGCATACAATCAATTAACTTTATGTCAGACGCTTCAAGAAATTTTGCAAAATATTGTATTAAAGGGTTAAAGGCAGACAAAAAAAGAATAAGTCAATTACTTGAAAATTCTTTAATGCTAGTAACTGCTCTTACTCCTACAATTGGTTACGATAATGCATCCAAGATTGCTAAAAAAGCATTGAAAAATAACACCACGTTACGAGAAGAAGCAATCAAATCAGGTCTACTCACTGAAAAGGAATTTCATAAAATTGTAAACCCCAAAAAAATGATTGGACCTCAATAATTTAATGAATTAAATTAATTTAGTTAAAAGAAAGAATTAATAATTTTCCTTAAATTTGAATACTTTAATACATCGTTCAATAAGTTTTGTGAAAAAATTTCGTTAATTTTTTTTTGCAACAATAATAATTCATTTCCATCTAACTCTTTTTGATCTTTTTCATTATCAAAGTAAACTTTGTTTAAATTAATTTTATAAGACTCTAGATTAATTTTTCCAAGAAGAACGATAGGTACTAGATCTATTCTATTTTTTTCTGGTATTAAAAAACGTGAATAAAAAATTTTAGAATTTTTCAAATTAATCTTGGTATTAAAAATAAATAGTTTGTTTTTCTTTTGTTGCAAGATTTTACCCATAAGTTTAATATTTCCGATTCTATTCATATTTAATTTAATTTCTTTAACTATCAAAATTCCATTTCTAAATTCTAAATTAGCATTGCCTGAATTTATTATATTTGTTGAAGATGTTATTTTATCAAAATTAATATTCATTTTTCCGTTAATTTTGTTATTAAATGGCACTAATTGACTTAACAATTTATTATTTTTTATGAATCTACTACTTAATATGCTTTTAAATTTTAGAAGACTAATATCTAGTTTTGCATCAAAGGTTGAAAATGGAAACAAGAATAAATCACCAAATAATTCACCTTTAAAGTAATTATTTATTAATCTTGAACTCGAAATATTTAGAACTTTATTATTTAATACATAATCTAAGTAAATTTTATTGTTAGGAAAAAGAACGCTAGCTCTACCATGCACATTTTCATTATTTTCTTTACCAGAGTTTATACTTAGTTTTATATTTAGACCAATTTCTGGAAGACTAACTACAACATTTCCTCCAGAATTTTTATTCGAATTCTTCTTTCTATAATTTATTTTAATTTTTGTATTGAATATTTGGCCTTTGAGATCTAACTTGCTAAACAAGCTATTATTTGAAATACGTATTTTTTTTAAATCAACATTAAAAAGTAATTTTTTTTTATCCAATAGATTAATTCTACTTTTTTTTAATTGAATTGCCTTTTTATGTTGCAAGTTATTTAAATATTTTTTGAAATCATTAATTTCCGAAGTTTTAATATTGATAACCGCATTAATTATTTCTGCAGAATCAAAATCCAGTGTCTTTAAACTTATTAATTTATTAAATGGAATCTTTAAAATAATTTTTTTAGCAGAACCAATATTCATAGAAGTTTCTGAAAAATTTAATATTTCGACATTTTTTAAGTTTAATCTTGGACTTGGAAAAATATTATATTTTACATTACTACTTAAATTTATAATTAAACCAAAATTTTCAAATATCTTTTTTTCTAAAAATGATTTATTATTTTTATAATCAAAAAAAAAAGGTATTCCTAAATATATAAAAAGTGTTAAAAATATAAAACTAAATACATAAATAATAAAACTTTTAAGTCCAGGCTGATTTAATAAGATCATGTATAAAATTGATAGGTATAATTTACTAACATTAAAAAAAGTATAAAATAAACTTTAAATGAAATACAGCAACTTAAATTATTTAAAAAATTTAAATGAAAATCAAATAAAATCCGTAATTAATTTAGATGGACCTTGTTTAATCATTGCTGGAGCTGGATCAGGTAAGACAAGAGTATTAACAACTAGGGTTGCCCACATAATCAAAGAAAGAAAAGCATGGCCTAATCAAATTTTATGCGTAACATTTACAAATAAAGCTGCTCGAGAAATGGAAAATCGAGTAAGTAAATTGCTTTATAAACAAGCTACCGCAATTCCATGGCTTGGAACTTTTCACTCGATTAGCGCAAAGATACTTAGAAAACATGCGGCTGCTGTAAACTTAAATTCAAATTTTACAATTATTGATCGAGATGACCAGTTAAGATTAATAAAAAATATCTGCAAAGCAGAAAATATTGATATTAAAAAATTATCTCCTCGATTTATAATTGCCATTATTGATAAATGGAAAAATAAAGGTCTATTTCCCAATAATGTGGTAACTAAAAAAGGAGAAATATGGGAAAAAGGAATTTTAAATGTATATAAAATATATCAAGAAAAAATTTTAGCTATCAATGCATGTGATTTTGGTGACCTGATTTTGCATTGCGTTTCCATTTTTGAAAAAAAAACAAGATATTTTAAATATTTATTCAAATAATTTTAAATATATTTTAGTCGATGAGTATCAAGATACAAATTTTATTCAAAGCAAATGGCTTAATTTATTAGCAAAGAAACACAAAAATATTTGCTGTGTAGGAGACGATGATCAATCAATTTATAGTTGGCGAGGTGCAGAAATAAAAAATTTTTTAAATTTTGGCCAGATCTATAAAAATCTAAAAAAAATTAAGTTAGAACAAAATTACAGGTCAACTCAAAATATTTTATCAACCGCCTCAGGACTAATATCAAAAAATTTCAATCGTCATGAAAAAAAATTATGGACCGAAGGAGAAAGTGGAGAGTTAATTAAGTTAAGTCACTACAAAAATGGCAAGGATGAAGCAATTAATATCTCAGATATAATTGAAAAAAAATTAAAAAAAAAATTTTCTTATAATAATATTACAATATTAGTTAGGGCTATATTTCAAACAAGAGAATTTGAGGAAAGATTTTTAAAAATTGGACTTGGATATCGAATTGTAGGAGGTACTAAGTTTTATGAAAGAGCCGAAATAAAAGATTCAGTTGCATATTTAAGAATCGTTTTTCAAAAAAAAGATGATCTTGCTTTTGAAAGAATTGTAAATACTCCCAGGAGATCTGTAGGTGAAACAACAATAAAACAAATCAGTGAATATGCGAGAAAATATAAGCTTTGTTTAGAAGATGCCTCTTTAAAAATGATAGAAATGAATAAACTAAAACCTAAAACAAAAATAGGTTTGCTCAGAATACTTAACCTTATAGCAAAATGGAGAAAAAATTTATTATCAAAAAAACACGTCGAATTAATGCAAATTATATTAGATGAATCTGGATATTCTGAAACGTTAAAAAATAGAAAGGATATAGAAAGCGAGGGTCGTTTAGAAAATATTAAAGAATTTTTAAGAGCTATGAAAGAATTTGAAAATCTAGAAAGCTTTCTAGAACACGTTGCTTTAGCAACTTCAATTGATGAAGATTGGAAAGGTGAAAAAATAAATTTAATGACAATGCATGGTGCCAAGGGTTTAGAATTTGATGTTGTGTTTCTACCGGGTTGGGAAGAAGGATTGTTTCCACATCAAAAATCTTTAGAAGAAGGAGGGGACGCCGCTTTAGAAGAAGAAAGACGGCTGGCATATGTAGGTATTACTCGTGCAAAAAAACAGGTTTATATTTCTTTTTCTATGAATAGATTTTATCAAGGTAGCTGGATGGATAGTTTGGCTTCACGTTTTATTGAAGAGCTACCAAAAGAAAATGTTGAAAAAGATAGTGTAACCGAAAAACGTTTTGATGATTTTGAATTCGACCAAGATATTCCTTATTCTTATAAAAGAGGAATTAAAAGCCCCGGATGGTTAAGATTGCAAAAAAAGTCAAATGAAAAAAAATAAATTACAAATATTGAGAAAGGAATTCAGAATTTACAATATTGATGGATATATAATTCCAAAAAATGATGAATTTTTTGGTGAATATGTTGATCCCAGCAATGAAAGATTAAAATACTTAACAGGGTTTTCTGGTTCTGCAGGCCAGGCATTAATTTTAAAGAAGAAAGCATTTTTGTTTGTAGATGGTCGTTACACTCTGCAAGCGCAAAAAGAAATAAAAAGAGGCATTAAAGTAGTAGAAATTCACAAAACTAGACCTAAGAAAATATTAAGAAAAAATAAAAATAAATTAATTGTAGGATTTGATCCAAAATTATACACACAAACTATATTAACAAATTTATTTGTATCTAAAAACGTCAAATTAATACCAATAAAAATAAATTTAATTGATAAAATATGGCTAAATAAACCTAAACTTAAATTTAACAAATTTTTTATATTAAAAACTCAAGACGTTGGAAAAAGTTATAAACATAAAATAAACTTAATTTGCAATATATTAAAAAAAATAAATTTAAAAAATTTATTAATTACTGCGCCTGAAAATGTGGCTTGGTTACTAAATATAAGGGGTAAAGATAGCTTCTATTCTCCGATACCTAACTGTAATGCTATAATTAATTATAAAAAAAAAATAACTCTTATTGTTGAAAATAAGAAAATTAGTAAAAATTTTAAATCACAATTTGGAAAAAGTTTAAAATACATAAATCCATCGAATATTAATCAATACCTAAATAGTTTAGATAATAAGGAAAATTTTTTAATTGATAAAATAACTTGTTCTCTTTCTTACAAAGAAAAAATAGAAAAAAAATTTAAATATGTTGAAAAAATAGACCCAATATTTTTTTTAAAATCAAAAAAAAATAGTGTTGAAATTAAAAATACAATAAAATCTCATATATTAGATGGAGTTGCGCTAACAAAATTTATTTATTGGATAAAAAATAACATAAACAAACTTAAAATTACGGAATTAAGTGCTCAAAAAAAACTAGAACAATTGCGAAAAAAAAATAGAAATTATATATATCCCAGTTTTAATACCATCTCCGGTTCCGGCCCCAATGGGGCAATTACCCATTATAGAGCAAACAATAAGACAAATAGAAAAATAAAAATAAATGATATTTATCTTTGCGATTCTGGAGGTCAATATCATTATGGAACAACAGATGTTACAAGAACAATTTGTTTTTGCAAACAGCCTCGGAGAATAAAAAATATTTTTACAAAAGTTCTAAAAGGACATGTAGCAGTGGCTACCTATAAACTTAAAAAGAATACTACTGGAAAAGAATTAGACATTGTTGCTAGATCCGCCTTGAAAAAATCTGGCCTAGATTATGCTCATGGAACTGGCCATGGAGTAGGATATTTTTTAAATGTACATGAGGGTCCACAAGCAATCTCAAAAATTAATAATATACAATTAAAAGAGGGAATGATTCTTTCTAATGAACCTGGATATTATGAAGCTAATAAGTTTGGAATTAGAATTGAAAACTTAGTTTTTATAAAAAAAAGCAATAATAAATTGAGATTTCAAAATTTAACACTTGTACCCATTGAAAAAGATTTAATTAACTTTAAATTACTAAGTCAAAAAGAAAAAAGATATTTGAATGAATATAGCAAAAAAATATATTTTATTTTGAATCCATATCTTAACAAAGATGAAAAAAACTGGTTGAAATCGTTTATTTATTGATAATTTTATTCCAATCTTTTTCAGTTAATATTTTTATATTTAAGCTTTTTGCCTCATTAATTTTTTTTGTTGTGGATTTTTGTGATCCCACTGCTAAAAAATTTGTTTTTTTACTGATACTACTGAGAATTTTTGCCCCAAGATTTTCAGCGATCACTTTCAATTCTGACCTACTATTGTTTTCAAAAGTACCTGTAAACATAATTGATTTTCCACTTAACGGAGTTTTTTTAACTAAAGATTTATAATTTTCAATATCAAGTAAGTTAATTAAATTTGAAACGACAATTATATTTTGTTTATTTAAAAAAAATTTTTTTAATGAATCAATTTGTGAAAAACCAATACCATCAATAGTATAAAGTTCATTTATATGATTTTGATTATCTGTATTTATTTTTTTACAAATTTCAAAAAATTTTTGTACGTTTAAAAAATATTTTGCCAAAACTTTAGCATTTTCTTGTCCTATATGGCGAATACCTATAGAAAAAATGAAACGATCTAATGAAATCTTTTTACTTTTATTTATTGAGTTTTTTAAGTTAATAATAGACTTTTCACCCCATCCATCAAATTTTTTTAATATACTTAGATCTAAATTAAAAATGTCATATGAATATTTAATTAATTTTTTGTTCCAAAAATTATCTACAACCTTTTTTCCAAGTCCCTCTATATTAAGGGCATCTTTTGATGCAAAATGCTTTAATTTTTCTTTTAAAATAGCATGGCAGCTATAATTTGGATCGGGGCATCTTGTTACTGCATCTTTTTTTTTAGTGTTGCTATTAAATTCTTTAACTACTTTTGAATTACACGAAGGACATTTATGTGGAAAAACAAATTTTTTTGATTTGGATGTTCTTTTGTTTATGTTAACTGAGATTATCTGCGGAATAACATCTCCGGCTCTTTGAATAGTAGCAATATCACCCTCTCTAATATCTTTCCTTATGATCTCGTCTTCATTATGCAATGTAGCATTAGAAATTATTACACCTCCAACGTTGACGGGTTGTAGTTTTGCTACGGGAGTTAATGCTCCTGTTCTTCCAACCTTAATCTCAATGTTTAATATTTTGGATATAGCTTTTGTTGATGAAAATTTATGTGCAATCGCCCACCTAGGAGAATTTGAAATATATCCAAGTCTCTTTTGAAAATTTAAGTCATTAATTTTATAAACAATTCCATCAACGTCATATTCTAATGATGATCGTTTGTTTTCAAGGTCAATATAATTTTTTATTAAATCTTCAATATTGTTAAAAACATTGATATGTTGACCGACCTTAAAGCCCCACTTTTTTAAAAGTTCTAAAAATTCTGATTGAGTTTTAAATAATTTTTCCTTAACAAATCCAAAACCATAAGGAACAAATTGAAGAGGAATTTTTTTTGTTTCAAGTGAATCTTTTTGTCTTAAAGAGCCACCAGCAGCATTTCTTGGGTTAGCAAATTTATGGCTAATATTTTTAAAATCTTTTGTTGATATGTATACTTCACCTCTTAATTCTATATATGCGGGAAATTTTGTGCCTTTTAATTTTATCGGTATATTTCGAATAGTTTTGAGATTTGATGTAATATCTTCTCCTGTAATACCATCACCTCTTGATAATCCTAATTTTAATTGTCCATTAATATAGTGAAGCGAAGCTGATATTCCATCAATTTTGGGTTCAGCAATAATTTCTATTTCATGGTCATTGTTTAGTTTTAAAAAATTTTTAATTTTTTTTAAAAAATCAACAACATTTTTTTCTGAAAAAGCATTTGAAAGTGACAGCATAGGTATCTTGTGCTTAATTTTTTTAAACTTGCCTGAAGGTTTGTAGCCAATAGTTTTGATAGGAGATAATTTACTTTTTAAAAATTTGTATTTTTTTTCTAGGTTTAATATTTCGATTTTTAATCCGTCATATTTATAGTCCGAAATAACTGGATTATCTTGATCATAATATGCCTTGTTGTACTCATTCAATTTAGTAATTTTATCAAAATATAAGGCTTTGATTTTTTCTTTTTCCATTAATTATTCAAGCAATTTTTTGAATTTTTTTTTAATAAATGAATCCTTCTTTTTTTCAGTAACTTTTTTAGTTTTGTAAGATTTATTAAATACTCTATAAGAGTTTTTATACCATTCTCCAGATCCATGGTTATATCCTAATACTGCTGCAACTTTTTTTGCTTCTTCAACTAAACCAATTTTGTAATAAATTTCAACCAAACGATGTAATGCTTCTTCAATATAAATTGTGGTATCATAATATTTTACAACAAATTGAAAACGATTAATTGCAGCTATCCATTTTTCTTTCTTCATGTAATAACGTCCAATATACATTTCTTTTGAGGCCATTTGATCTACAATTAATCCCATTTTCCATTTAGCATCAATTGCGTAATCTGTATTGGGATATATTTTTAAAATATATTCAAATCTTTGGCGTGCCTCTACCAAAGGTTTTAAGTCTTTTTTTTCATCATATAATTGTTCAAAATAACATATTGCAATTAAGTAGTGAGCATAAACTATATTTTTATCTTTAGGATATCTTTTGATATGACGTTCTAAGTTAAAGATAGCATCTACATAATAATTTTGAGAATATAGTGCATAAGCAGACATTAATGATGCTTTGGCTGCCCAGATAGATTGGGGAAGCAAAATTTCTGCTTCATCAAATTTTTTTGATGCAAAAAGTGCATCTCCACTTTCTAATTGCCTAATTCCTTCTTTATATGCTTTTACCATTTCCGTTTCTACATCTTGATCAAGTAAAACTTGATCAACCTTATTTTTTGAACATGAAACAAAGAAAATTAAATATATAAACAAAAATATAATAGATTTGGACATTGATAATAGAGATTACCAAATTTTTTCTAAATTTAAAATAGAATGATATTTATGCGCTTACAGCTACAGGTCCGTTATATAATGTACTTTTTGGTAATTTGCTCTCTCTAAACTCTACAACTGAAAAGTATTTACTATCCGATAAAAATTTTCTTAGTAAATCATTAG
This sequence comes from alpha proteobacterium SCGC AAA288-N07, assembly GCA_000513055.1. Lineage (GTDB taxonomy): Bacteria > Pseudomonadota > Alphaproteobacteria > Pelagibacterales > Pelagibacteraceae > AAA240-E13. The sequence continues at coordinate 18,232 of AZYB01000004.1, read as the reverse complement.
TTAACTGATGACCACCCTGGCTACATCTAACTTTGCCTAATATTCGATGATCAGCCAACATTAAATCTCCCATGCAATCTAGAATTTTATGCATTACAAATTCATTTCTATATCTCAACCCACTCTCGTTAACAATTTTATTACCTTTGACAACAACAGCATTCTCGAGAGATCCACCTTTTCCAAGTCCCTGCTGTTTAATTTTGTCTATATCTTCAAACAAACAAAAAGTTCTAGAATTATAAATGGAATTAAGATCATCTTTATATAAACTAACTGACTTTCTTTGCTTACCAATAAGTGGATTATTGTATATAATTTCAAAATCAACTTTTAAATCGTTTTCGTAAGGCTCGATCGTAATAAATTTTTTATCTTTTACCAGTTCACATTTTTTTAATACTTTAATAAATCTTCTTAGGGTATCGTAATTTTTAGTACCTGTTTTTCTAATTTTAGAAACAAATTCTTTAGCTGAACCATCCATTGCGGGAACTTCGCTCGAATTAATCTGGACCAATAAATTGTCTATTTCCTCTCCATACAACGCCCCCATTAAATGTTCTATTGTTGAAACAGAAACTCCAAACTCATTTTCTATATTTGTGCAGAGTACAGCTTTGCTTACGTTGCTAAAAACCGCAGGAATTAAATTTTTGGTTTTTAAATCAGTTCTTTTAAAAACTATTCCGTGATTTGGTGCAGCAGGGACAAGTTTCATATCAACTTTTTTGCCATTATGTAGGCCAACACCTCTGAATTGAATCTCTTGTTTAATTGTCTTTTGATAAAAACCAATCATAAAATATTTATAATGATCAAAAGTAAGACAATAAAAACAACAATTATTTCAAAAAAATACAAAAAAAAACTAATTAAAAATATTGAAAACCCTAGTAAAAAAGCCATTTTCATCCTTTTTACTTTTATTTGGTATAGCTATTGCTTCAGAAACAAAACCTTCAGTTAAAATTTTTACAGCACCATAACAAGCCAATAATTCCTTATCAATATTTTCTAATGGTTTAAAATTATCTGGGTTAGCAACGAAAATATTATTTAACAACTTGATATTAATTATTTTTTTTAAACCATTTAATTTTGATCCTTCTCCCACAATAGTTAGATTATGCTTAATACTCTCGGTTTGCAAAAAATTTATTTCTTTAAAAATTTTATTTAGAATTTCATCTAATCTTGCTGAAATAATATCTCTAACAAACTTAGTTGAAATTTTTCTAAATTTTGTTTCAAGAAAATATTTTTCAGATAAAAATCCATTTTTACCTGATTCTTCATCTAAATCATCAATTATAGATATGTTTTTTTTAATTAATTCTGACTCAATTTTAGATAAATAACAACCGCGAGAAATATCTTTGGTAATATGATTTGATCCTATTGGAAAAGAAGTGGCATGTACTAAGGATGAATCTTTAAATATAGCTAACGAAGTTTTTTCATAACCTATATCAACAATACCACATCCATATTCAATTTGATCTTGATTAAAACAGCAAATACCCAATGCATAAGAACAAGAAATAAATTTATCAATTTCAATATCACAAGAATTAAAAACTTGTGAGATATTTTTTAAAATATTTTTTGGAACACTAATAAAAACATTTTCTTGGCTAAATTGATCTACATAAATATTTAAAGGTAAATCTTTAAAAGGTTTATTGTCAACTAAATACCTATAATTGAATATATGAATATTTGATAATCTAGAATTATTTAATTCCACTTGTTTTTTTGCCTCTTTAAGAAGAAAATCTAGATCAGTTTTTTCTATTTTAGATCCGTTAATTTTTTTAAACTTGGTCAATCTGGTGGTAATGATTTCGGTAGGATCAATTAATACATTGATTTTATTTAGTGTAATTTTTAATTTTTTTTCCACTTCAACCAAACATGAACGAACTGAGTTAATTGCATCATTTGTATTAACAATAATTGAATTATGTATGCCTTTTGTTTTTTTTTTAGAACAACCAAGAAGTTTTGATAATCCATCACTGTCAAATGAAAAAACAGCACATTTAAGATCAGAAGTTCCTAAATCAATTACAGCGATAATTTTTTTGTTTTCCACTACTGAGTGATAATTTTATTGCTAATCCTTAAATCTATAACAGAATATTTGTCAAAATATTTATTTTTCAGAAGTTTATTAACTACTTTTATAGCTTCAGTTAAACCTTTTGAAGGAAATTTTATTGTTTTTTTGTCATTTGTAACTAAATCCCATCTGTTAATTTGAAAAAAATAATAACTGTATACAATATCTAAATTAAAATTATTTAACTTAAGTATTTTTTGAAAATCGTTGAAATAATACTCGGCATCTTTTCCATAAACATTTGGTAAATTTTGATCATTTAAATCATCCATAAAAGGAATAAGATTATTATTTTCTGCCAAAAAATATTTTTTTTTGTCTTTTATTAACTTTGCAAGCAAAATTGTTTCCTTTAATTTAACATGAATTTTATTTGGATAATGTTTTTTAATTGCATATTGGCTGATTAATTTATTTTCACTTATAATATCTTCAATATCTTTAATCTTTATTAAAAGTAAATTTCTCCCTATTAAATTATTTAATTTACTTTGTATGGCTGTATGATCAATTTTTTTATAACCTGATATTTCAATCTCATTTAGTTGAAAGAAAACTTTATTGCCAAAAATATTTGTTTTTTCAAAAAAATTTATTGTCGACAAAAAAATAAATACTAAAATGTAAAATAATATTTTATTTCTTTTATTATCTGTTATAGCCAGCATCTTTAACCATCCACTCAACAAGGTTTTCAAATTTTATTCCCTTATAAGCTGCTATTTCAGGCACTAAAGAAAGACTTGTCATACCGGGTTGTGTATTAATCTCTAGTAAAAAAAATTTATTTTTATAGAATCTAAAATCACTTCTGGTAATTCCTTTGCATCCTAATGAAAGGTGGGCTCTTCTTGCAATCTTTAGAACTTCTTTGTATTTTTTTGATTGCAAGGGAGCCGGCATAATATGTTTGGTTTTTGCTTTACTTGAATATTTGGCATAGTAATCATAAAATTTTCTTTTAGGTTTAAGTTCAATAGCACCTAAAGCCTTGTTATTCATCACAGCTACTTGTATTTCTCTCCCGGGAATATATTGTTCGATTAATATTTCTTTATACTTTTTTAGTTTTTTTAAATTTTGGTTTAGATTTTTTTTTGTACAAATATAAACCCCTATACTTGAACCTTCGTTGATTGGCTTAATAACAATGGGGAAATTTATTTTTGATTTTTTTATCAAACTACGAATATTTAACCCGTTATTATAATTATATACAAAAAATTTGGGAGTATTAATTTTATTTTTAACAAATATTTTTTTAGAAACTACTTTATCAATGGCAATACTTGAGGCAAGAATTCCTGAATGCGTATATTTTATTTTTTCTGCTTCTAAAATACTTTGAATATATCCATCTTCACCGAAACGACCGTGTAACGCATTAAACACGATTTTTGGTTTTATTTTTCTAATTTCGTCAACAAAATTTCCTTTTGGATTCAAGATTTTAACTTTATATTTTTTTTTTTTTAATGCTCTTACACATGCCTTTCCGGATAAAAGGCTTATTTTCTTTTCCACTGAAATACCTCCCATTAAAACTAAAATCGTTTTTTTCATTTTTTTTCACCAATAATCTGTAATTCCAATTCAAGTTTTATCCCACTGGTATTAAAAACCCTCTCTCTTACAAGATTAATCAGATTTTCCATATCACTTGAAGTTGCAGAGCCTTGATTAACAAAAAAATTGCTATGTTTTTCAGAAATTGCAGCGCCTCCGATTTTCATATTTTCACATTGGGCTTCTTTGATAAGTTCCCATGCTTTTTTTTGTGTCTGATGAATTGGATTTTCAAAAGTACTTCCACAAGTTTTAATTCTTGTTGGTTGAGATTTTTTTTTATATGCTGAAAGTTCTTCCATTTTTTCTTTAATTTTTTTTTTATTTTTTTTTTCGCCTTTAAAAGTTCCACTTAATAAAATCTGATCATTAGATAAATCAGAACCGCGATAAAAAAAATTAATTTTTTCAGACCTAATCGTTCTGACAATTCCATTATGATCTAAGGTCTGTATTGAAACAATGCATTTTGAAATATCAAAACCATAACACCCTGAGTTCATTCTTATAGCTCCACCTATAGAACCGGGGATACAAGAGAGAAATTCTAATCCAGCGATAGAGTTTTCTTTTGCAAAATTTGATAACTGCTTATCCAATACAGCAGCGCCTGCGATTATGGTATTATTATCAAGCTTAGACAAACGTGAAAAATATTTTCCAAGTTTAATAATAACGCCATTATACCCTCCATCTCTAATTAATGTGTTAGAACCTACTCCAAGAACTATGATTGGTAAATTATTTGAAAAATTTTTTAAAAAAAAAATTAAATCTTCTAATGTATTCGGTTTAAAAAAGACTTTAGCTGGTCCTCCTAGATTAAACCAATTTAAAAGCTTCATATCATATTGATGATAAATTTTTCCTGATAATTTTTTTGATAAATCTTGAACTAGCTTTGGTATATTCATAATTTTTTTGATATATTTCTAATCCACGAAGATATGCTTCCAGCCCCCATGCATACTACTAATTCGTTGTTGAAAAGGTTTTTTTTAAAATAATTTAACAAATCATTTTCCGATTTTAATATTATTACCCTTACATTAGATTTTTTTGCAATTAATTTCCCAAATGAATAGTAATCAAAATATTTATTAACCTTTTCACCGGCAGGATAAATGGGACATAAAACAACTTCATTACAAAATTTAAATGCCCTAGTAAATTCTTTTTTTAATAACTTAACTCGAGAAAATCTGTGAGGCTGAAAAACAGAAATTATTTTTCTAGAACGATGTACTGATCTAATACCATCAAGTAAAGCCTGTATTTCGGTTGGATGATGAGCATAATCATCGTAAAAATCAATTTTATTATAAGAAAATATTTTGTTATATCGACGCTGAACTCCTCTAAAATTTTTTAAGGTACTTTTGATTATATTTTTTTTGATACCTATATTTAATGCCAGAACAACTGCGGCTGTAGCATTTCTTATATTATGGTCCCCAAGTAAAGGTATTTTAAAATTTTTTAAGTTTTTTTTACTTTTCCCTACTAAATTTAATTTTATATTAAAGTATGAATTATTTGGTTTTTTTCTAACATTATTTATTTGAAAATTTGAATTTTTATCAAAACCATACGTTAAATAATTTTTTATTTTTAAATTTTTAATTAACGCTTTATTATTATAATCATCTCCACAAATAATTGCCTTACCCAAAGGAGGTGTTTTTTCAACAAATAACTGAAAAGATTTTTGCAAAAAGGTAAATTTTTTATAAAAATCTAAATGTTCTTTATCAATATTTGTAACTACGGAGTAAGTTAAAGGTATTTTCAAAAAACTACCATCGGATTCGTCAGATTCTACTACACACCAGTCACTTTTTCCTAGCTTGGCTGAATTTTTCAAAAAATTTATGACTCCTCCATTAATTATTGTTGGATCTAATTTTGCAGCAAATAAAATGGTAGATATCAAGGAAGTGGTGGTCGTTTTTCCGTGTGATCCTGTAATAACAATATTTTTTTTTAATGAAATAATGTTAGCAAGCATTACACCACGTTTGTGAATAGGTATTTTTTTTTTTTTAGCTAGTAAATATTCAACATTAGTTTTTTTAATTGCAGAAGAAATAACAAGCATAGTAGCCTTTTTAATATTTTTTCTTTTATGTCCTATAAAAACTTTAATCCCAAATTTTCTTAATTGATTTGTATTTTTGCTTTGAATTAAATCACTACCCTGTATCATGAAGCCCATATTGTGCATTATTTGTGCTAATCCACTCATGCCCATTCCGCCAATACCAACAAAGTGGATTACTTTATTGCTTGCTGTTTTAATTTCCATTAAATCAATTTTTTTATTTCTCTTTCTATTTTTAAAAGGGTGTTTTTACTATCATTTTTAAGCATATTTTCTCTTTTTAAACTTAATTCAACATTATTATCTAAAATTTTGATCAACATTTCTTTCAAACTTTTAAAGGATAAATTTTTTTGCTCTAATATCCAACAACATCCTTTTTTTTCATAATAAATTGCATTTTGATATTGATGATTATCTTTGGCGAATGGATAAGGAATCGCAACAAATGGTACTCCTAAAAATTCAAGTTCTCCGATAGTTGATGACCCGCATCTTGATATTGCAAGGTCGGCTCTTGATATTAATTCAGCAATATTCTCATGAAAGCTAAAAATGTAATTTTCAATATTATTATTATTATATAAATTTTGAATTTCATTTACTTGTTTAGGTAAGGATTGTTGAATAATGTTTATCTTATAATTTTTACTCAGATCTAGAATAACCTGCGGTATCACTTCTCCAAAGATTTCAGCACCTTGGCTACCACCTAAAACTAAAATAGTTTTTTTTGAATTTAAATTATTTTTTTCTGATAATTTATGTTTCATAATTTCTTCTCTAAGAATGCTGCCAACCTCAACACATTTGGTCAAATATTTGTTAGGAAGATTGATAATATTGTCAGAATTTATGAAGAGCTTCCTACAATAACGTACAAAAAATTTATTTACCCTACCCAATACAAGATTGGGTTCATATAACAAGATTTGAATATTAAGTAATTTTGCAGCTAAACATATGGGAAGAGAGACATATCCTCCAAGACCAAATACAAAATTTGGTTTTTCTTTTCTTAAAATTAAAAAGGAATTAAATAAAACTAGAATTAGTTTTAAATAAAAAAATATTCTACTTATAAGACCTGTGCGTGATGGAAAACTGACTTTAAATGTTTTGTGTAAAAAAAAATCTTTTTCTAGATATTTTGCTCCCCTTTTATCAATAAAAAGTACTGTCTCATATTCTTTTTTTTTAAAAAAATTAATTAAACTAGCAGAGGGGAAAACGTGCCCCCCTGTTCCACCGCTACAAAAAAGAATTTTTTTTTTCATAAATTATCTCGATTTAATGGAATTTTTTTTGTTAAATTTAAAATAAAACCACCTGCTATTGCATTTCCTACAATTGATGAACCTCCATAACTTAAAAATGGAAGGGTTATACCTGTTGTTGGCAAAAGTCTTATATTTACACCAATATGAATGAAAGTTTGAATTAATAGTAATGAAATTAGACCTACTAAGACAAGTTTCGTATATTCATCCCTCTCTTCTAATAATTTGCTTAATACTTTATAAGAAAAAAATAAGAAAACTATTATTAATAGCAAAATTAATATAACTCCAAATTCTTCTGCGATTATAGCAAGCATATAATCTGTATGAGCTTCGGGCACTTTATCTTTTAATATTCCTTCCCCTAATCCTCTACCTGTAAAACCACCACTCTTTATTGCCTCTAGAGCTTTTTCCGACTGATAGTTTTCTCCCTTCGTTGGGTCAATAAATGATTTTAATCTAAATAAAATATATCCAAATTTATTTGGAAAAAAAAATAGAACTAAAGCAAAAATAAAAACACAAATTAAAAAAAATATACCCAAAATTATGAAATTTATTCCTGATGAAAAAACCATAACTAACCAAGAGGAAAATAGCAGAACAGATTGACCTAAATCTGGCTGAACAATTAAAAAAAGCAAAACAACTGATAATAAAATTAATGTATAAAAATATTTTTTATATAAATTATGAATTAATTGTGAGGAGATAATTTGAGCTAATATAAGAATAAAAAAAGGTTTCAATATTTCAATCGGTTGAAATCTAGGTAAAAAGGGTATTTCCATCCATCTCCTTGCACCTTTAACTTCGATTCCTATAAAGGGAACTAAAAATAATAATAAAAGAGATAGCAAAAAGAAATAGGGCAGATATTTTTTAATTATTTCCCTTTTTTGAATGGAAATGAAAAAGATAATTATTAGCGCGATACTGACAAATACTAAATGTTTTAAAAAGAAAAAATAGCTTTCCTTATTTAATTTTTCACCAATAACGGATGATGTAGAAGAAAATGAAAAAAATAAACCCAAGAAAAAAAGTAATAAGATTAGCGACAATATAGTCTTATCTATATTTCTCCACCAATTAGCCAGTAAACTTCTATTTTCTCTACTAAAGTCAAACATGTATTAATAAATATTTGATTTTGCTCTATAAATAAGTTCCTTAAATTTTTTTCCTCTATCTTCGAAATTTAAAAACTGATCGAAAGATGCGGCCGCAGGGCTAAATAAAATTGTATATTTATTTTTTGTTGAATTATTTATGCTATTTATTTGCCTCGAGTCTTTAATAACTTTTAGAACTGCATTCTTTAAGTTATTTACTACAACAAAATTTATTTTCTTTCTTAATTGCTTTTTGAAGAAAAGTGTACTTTTTCCGATTATATAAGCTTTAATAATATTTTTCTTAAATTTACTTAGAAAAAATTTATCACCTTTTTTAGGAATTCCTCCCACAATCCATAAAATATTTTTGTAACTTTTCAACGATTGTAAAGATGACTCAAAATTGGTTGCTTTCGAATCATTTATACAAATTATTTTATTATTTAGTGATAATCTTTCTTGTCTGTGCGGCAATCCCTTAAATTTATTTAGGGCTTGCAATATAATATCTAATCTTATTTTATAATTGCTTGCTATTCTAAGTACAAAAGAAATATTTTCTAAATTGCCTTGAGATAACAAATATTTATTTTTAATTTTTTTTAAAGTTTTTTTTACTTTATATCTATTAACTTTATGTAATTTGGAAAAAAATTGTTTTTTCTTGAAATTGTCTATTATTTTTTTCGTAAATTTATTGTTTAAATTTAAATACGAATGGTCCTTAAATGACTGGAGTTTTAGAATTTTTTTTTTCGCATTAATATAATTTGCCATAGTCTTATGCCTTTCTATATGATCAGGAGAAATATTAAGTATTGCTGCATGATTAGATTTAAAATGCCGTGTATACTCAAGTTGATAAGACGAAACCTCAACGATAATAACTGTTTTTTTATTTAACTTTTTAAGAGATAATATTGGCTTACCTATGTTTCCCACGAGATGAGTATTGTACCCAGCATTTTTAAAAACCAATTCTAGCAATTTGCAAGTTGTTGATTTACCATTTGTGCCAGTAATAGAGATAATTTGACTATTTTTGTTGAAATTATAAAAAATATCTAGGTCTGTAATTATTTTAGCTTTATTTTTTGCTAATAAATCTTTTAGATAACATTGTCTAATATTTATTCCTGGACTGATTACAATAAAATCAAAAAAATTATTTATTATTTTTTTTTTTGAATTCAATAAATATTTTTTTTTAATATTTTTTCGGACTAAAAAATTATCATCCCAGCAATAAATTTCTGACTTAATTTTTTTTAAAAATTTTAGAGTTGCTAATCCACTTTTTGCAAATCCATAAATGAGAATTTTTTTTTTTGCAAATTTTAATTTTAAATTTCGCATTATCTCAATTTTAATGTTGCCAATCCGATCAAAGCTAATATTATTGAAATAATCCAAAATCTGATTACAACTGTTGATTCTGCCCAGCCTTTTTTTTCGAAATGGTGGTGTAGAGGCGCCATTTGAAAAATTCTTTTTCCAGTTAATTTAAAAGACACTACCTGAATTATTACAGAAACTGTTTCCAATACAAACAAGCCACCGATAATTGCTAATACAATTTCATGCTTTGAGACAATGCTTATGGCTCCGAGCGAACCTCCAAGAGATAGTGATCCAGTATCCCCCATAAAAATTTTTGCTGGCGGCGCGTTGTACCACAAAAAACCAAGACACGCTCCACATATAGAACCGCAGAATATTGAAACTTCTCCAAGTTCTTCAATATATGGTATTTGAAGATAATTTGAGAAAACTGTACTTCCAGTAACATAGCAAATAAAAGCGAAAGAGGCCGCTACCAATATTACAGGAACAGTTGCTAAACCATCTAACCCATCAGTTAAATTGACTGCATTTGAAGATGCAATAATTATAAATATATAAAAAGGAATAAAAAATATTCCCATATTTAAAATTAAATTTTTAAAAAATGGAAAATATAAATTTTTCAAGTGTAAATGGTCTCCAAATTTATATAAGAAAAATATAGCTATAAAAGCCAGCAATATTTGAAGAACAAGCTTTAATTTTGGAGAAAGACCAGATGAATTATGATTTTTTATTTTCATGAAATCATCAATTGCTCCCAAAACTCCAAAACTACTAGCTACAAATATTAAAAACCAAATATAAATATTAGTTAGATCTGCCCAAAGTAAAGTGCTTAATAACATTCCTATTAAAATCACCACTCCTCCCATTGTTGGGGTTCCAATTTTTTTAAATATGTGATCAATCGGTCCATCTTCTCTAATTGGTCCTGTAATTTTTTTTTGTGCAAAAAATTTTATAAATGGACCCCCAAGAAGAAATACAATAATTAACGAAGATATTAATGACAACCCAGTCCTAAATGTTAAATACCTAAATACATTTAAAAAAGAAAATTCGTTTATAAAAGATGTTAATAAACTATAAAGCATTAATTAATTTTTCCTTTTTTTAATTTTTTACTAAAATTGTTTAAACCAGTTAAATTTGAACCTTTTATCATTATATAATCGTCATCATTTATATAATTTCTAATTAAACCTCCAATATCATTTATTGTATTTAACATAGCTCCTTTTTTATTTTTTTTTAAGAATTTGTAAGTCTCCAATATATGTTCACCAATCACAAAAACTTTATCAACGTTACTATCATTAATAGATTTTGCTAAGTTTCTGTGAAAAAACTTAGTTTTTTTTCCTAACTCTAGCATATCTCCTAATAAAAGAATCTTTTGATTCTTTTTTTTATCGATACTACTAAAATTATCTATAGCTAAACTCATTGAATGTGGATTGGCATTATAGCTTTCGTCTAGTAAATAAAATTTTTTCTTAAAAATTTGAACTTTGTGCATATCGCCTCGTCCTTCAGGTATTTTAAAATTTAAAAAAATATTTTTTTTATCTGCTATATTTAAATCCAAATTAAACATAATTAGACATGCTGAAAGAACATTTTGAATATAGGCACTGTTATTATAAGTGATATTAAACAGGTAAACTGATTTATTATATGAAATAGAAGCTTGATAAATGTTTTTATTTTTTCTTATATCTTTTAAATATAGATCTGCATTTCTATTTAAGCCAAAAGACTTTACCCGAATGTTTTTTTTTCTAGCCTTTTGGGCTATATAATCAAAAAATTTATCATCTCTGTTCAGTATTAAAGTTCCCTGTGCAACTAAATTATTAATAATTTCTGACTTGGCCTTTGCAATTTCTTTTATGTTTTTAAAATTTTTTAAGTGTGCCGAAGAAATGTTTGTTATAACTGCTATATCGGGATTTAATATTTTTGAAAGCGAGTTTATTTCATCTTTTTTATCCATACCCAGTTCAAATACACCAAAAACATCTTTTTCTTGTAGATTAGATAAACTTAGAGGAACTCCATATTTATTATTAAATGAAAATTTTGAAGAGGAAGTCTTGTCAAAATTTTCCAAAACGAAACTTGTCATATATTTTAGAGTCGTTTTTCCAGAACTTCCTGTAATTCCAATAATTTTTGCTTTGGTATGTCGCCTAGTAGCTTTGGCAAGATCATTAAGGGCAACTAAAGTATTTGGAACCTTAATTAATTTTTTTGAATTCACTCCTCCTATTGATCTATTTACAACAGCTCTCTGTGCTCCTTGTGCAATAGCTTCTTTAACAAAATTATGTCCATCTTTTCTTTTTCCTTTAATTGCAAAAAATAATGATTTAGAATTTATTTGTTTTGAATTTATGGAAACATTTTCAAAATTAAAGCGTTTATAATTTGAAAACACATCAGATGTGATGCTTGAGTTCCAAAAATAATTAGGAGTTTGTTTTTTGTGGTATGTAAAAAATTTTTTTATTTCATTTTCATCAGAAAAATAGATTTTTTTTGAACCCAAATCTTGATATTGTTCATGACCCTTACCAGCTATAAGTAAGATTTCGTTATAACCAAGTTCTTTAATGGCTAACTGAATGGCAAGTTTTCTATTATTTATTTCTACAAAATCTATCTTAATTCCTTTTTTGATTGACTGCCTTATTTTTGTTGGATTTTCAAATCTAGGATTATCATCTGTTAAATAAATTTTTTTACAATATTTGCTCGCCACGTAGCCCATGATAGATCTTTTACCTTTATCACGATCCCCTCCACATCCAAAAACAATCAAAATATTTTTATTAAACTTAAACTTTAAATTTTTTAGAACCCTTTCTAATGCATCTGGAGTATGTGCAAAATCTACAAATATTATTGAATTATTTTTTAATTTTTTTATACATTCCAATCTTCCTTTTGCAGGTTTAATATATTTTATTTTCTTTAAAGATTTTTGAATACTAAGGCCACACTTTTCAGCTAAGAGAATGGCAAAGAGCAAATTTTTTATTTGGTATTGTCCAAAGAGAGAGGTTTTTAATTTATATGTTTTGTTGTTATATAAAAAGTCAATCTCTTGAAAATCTTTCTTATATTTTTGACCCAATATTTTTAAGTTTCCACAACCATATCCGATAGAATTAATATTGATTCTTCTTCTTTTGCTTATTTTTTCTAATTTTTTAAAAAAAAAATTACCTTTATCTGTAATACAAGATGTTTTTTTTGTTTAATAAATTGTTAAATAAATAAAGTTTTGAATTTAAATAATTTTTCATACTTTTGTGGTAATCCAAATGATCTCTGCTTAAATTTGTAAAAGCAGCTGCTTTAAAATTAACATGATCCAATCTTTTTTGATCAAGACCATGACTCGATGCCTCTAATATTACAATATTGATTCCCTTTTTTTTAAATTCAGAAAGGTTTTTATGTAATAACAATGGGTCTGGAGATGTAAGGTTGTTCGTTTTTTTAAATAAATCTGATGTTATACCTAAAGTGCCTATGGAAGCGGCACGTATTTTATTTAATTTAAATAATTGGAAAAAAAAACTAGCAACTGAAGTTTTTCCATTAGTACCTGTTACAGCAACAATATAATAAGGTTTTTTTTTATAAAAATTTGAACAAGCTTCCGATAAACTTTTTCTTGCATCGCGCACTCTTAATAGTGGAATTTTTGAATGTTTAAATTTGATTATTGAATCAACAACTATAGCGGATACTTTTTTTAAGATTGCTTTCTGAATAAATTTTGTTCCAGATATATTGCTTCCTCTAATTGCAAAAAAAACATCATCTCTTTTTGCTTTTCTGCTATCAAAACAAATACCTTTTACACAAACTTTTTGATATTTTTTACCTACAGACTTAAGTAGTTCGGGTAAGTACATTTAAAATTTATTGGAAGCTTGTAAATTATTTGTGGCTAAAATTGGACCAATTTTTTCAATAATATTACCTGCAACAATAACTGTATTCCATCCCGCGGTATTGCGTGTTTCTCCCGTGAGCTTGTACCCACTAGAAAATTCATAAATAAAATTTGGCGCAGATTTTGGTTCATCCAACATCACAAGTAATAAATATTTGGGTTTAGTGATTGGAAACAAAGAGACAAAAGTATTTATTTTTTTTTTCTTTACTATAAATTCCGTTGATTGCCTTGCGGGCTGTTCCTGTTTTGCCCCCTACATCATATCCCTTTTTATCTGCAAAAGATGCAGTTCCTTTTTTGTTTGAAACTACCTTTCTCAACATTGAGTTAATTATATCGCTCGTTTTTAATGATATAATCTGCTTTTTATTTTCTGATGTAATATTTTTATTTAACAAAATAGTTGGATTAATTTTATAACCACCATTACCAATGATTGCATAGGCTTTTGCAAGTTGCAAAAGTGTAGTGGTTATTCCATGTCCAAATGATGCAGTTTCAAGTGTACATTTTCCCCATTTAAATGGAAGCGGTGTGCCCACTTCTTCTAACTCAAAATTAATTTTTTCAAAAAGTTCTAAAGAATTTAAAAATTCTCTATAATTTTCAACTCCCACTTTTTGTGCTATTCGAACTGCGCCAATATTGGATGATCTAACTAATATTTCTTCCGCTGTTAAATCTTTTGGTAATTTATCATGTTCTGAGATTGGCATTCCACCACAAATTATTTGGCTTTTTAAATCTTTAAACAATGTATTTGCTTTTATTAATTCAGATTCTATGCCTGCTGCTAGTGTGAATGTTTTAAAAACTGAACCTAGCTCATAAACGCCTTTTGTGATCTTATTTAAATAAATTGGATCCTCTATATTCTTTCTCTTATTTAAGTCAAAATCTGGAAGAGAAACTAAAGATAAAATTTCACCACTATCTATTTCCATAAGTATCGCGGCACTTCCTAACGTTTGAAATATATTGTTTCCAGATATTAATTCTTCTCTAATAATGTGTTGTAAGTTAGCATCCAATGATAATATTAATGGGTTTTTAGACTTTGTTAATTTTTTATTAAATGATTTTTCCAATCCGGATATACCTAGATTATCATCGTCTATCTGTCCCAGAACATGGCTAAAAAGTGATTCTTGGGGATAAACCCTAAATTGCTTTTCATTTAGAACTACAGAAGTATCGCTCAAAAGCCAGAGCCTTCTCCGTTCTGATTCATTTAATCTTTTTTTTATATAAAAGTATTTTCCTGCTTTTATTTTTTTTTTTATTCTATCCATATTCATATTTGGGAAAATTAATCTTAAATTAATTAGTAGTTTTTTCTCATCTGCAATAAACTCAGGATTAATTGCTGCTGAATACAATTTTACGTTTCTTGCAAGTAAATTATTATTTCTATCTAGGATATCTTGTCTGTTAAAAAAATTTGTTGAGATTGATTTATTTGTATAATGATTGTCTTTTTTAGTTAAAGCCAAATAAATAATTTTAGATCCAAATACAAAAGCTACAACTAGAAAGATAAAAAAAATAAATGATACTCTGTTTAAGGATAATTTGATTCCAGAAAATTTTGACTTATCTTTATATTTATATCTGCTTGTTTCATAATCTTCAAAGTAAAAACCTCGGTTTCTCAAAAGGGTATGATCTCCTAAATTATAATTTTTTTCATTTTTATTACTCATGAAAAATTATTTAACTGGTAAAGTTGGAATGCCTATAAATGCTTTTATAATTTGAAAACCAGCCCACCTTTTAACTTTTTTTGAAACCACTGTATTTTTTGTACTTTGTGGATTTCTGTTATCAGTTCCTTTTACAAAAAATAATTGTGTGCTATCAATTTCTTTTATAGAATTTGATTTTTTTTTTACAGATCCCTCTATACTTAATTGTCTGAAAGTTTTTTCATTTGTCAATTTTTTCAAAATAACTAAATCTTTTTCTTGGTTAATTGATTTTATTATTTGAGATTCATTATAATATATAAAATTTTCATCTAAAAAATTTTTGGCCAAAAGTGAAATATTTTTCGGGGTTGTTAAATATTGAAAATCTAGACTAGCCTCACTCAAGTTAGAGCTTAGAATATTAATTTCATTATCTAAATAAAGTAACTCTTTCTCTAACAACCTTGTTTTGTTTTTTATCAAAGACGTAAAAATCAATCCTGATATTAGAGTGATTAGTATAAAAGTGTTTCTCATAAATTCAAATCCATTTTTTCTATCTCAAGATAATTCTTGAACTTTTCTGTTAATTCGGTAGGGAAAAAATATTTTTTATTATTTCTTATGCCATAACGTAATTTTGCAGATCTTGATGGAGGATTTAGTAAAATTTCTTTCTCGGAAGGACATATTGATTTTTTTAATGGACAATCAAAAAGTCTTTTGTCTTCTTCATCTAACTTTGGAAAATATCTTGAAGGATTTTTACTTATTTCAGAGTAAGTTCTAAAAAAATATTTTACTATTTTATCTTCCAATGAATGGAAACTTACTACAATTAATATTGCACCGGGATTTAATAATTTAGTTGCTTCAATAAGTCCTTTGATTAATTCACTTACTTCATTATTTACAAAAATTCTGATCGCTTGAAGAGATTTTGTAGCTACATTCTTTTTTGTAAATTTATTATTTTTTTTAACTTTTTTTATGATTCTTACAAAATCGTTGGTATTTAATATATTTTCGTTTTTTCTTAGCTTTGCCACTTGAAATGCTATTTTTTTGTGATCTTTTTCATCCCCAAAATATTTCAGAATAGTTGAGATTTGATTTTGATTTAATTTATTTAAAACGTCGTATGCACTAAACTTGTTAATGCCCATTTTCATATCTAGTGGGCTTTTTGAATTAAATGAGAAACCTCTATCTAAATTTTTAATTTGCATTAATGAAAATCCGAGATCAAAAATAATTGCTTTGATATTTATGTCTTTTTTTATAAATAAATTTAGATTACTGAATTTTTCAGTATAAAATTTAAATCTATTTTTATATTTTTCTTCTAAAATTTTAGAAAAATAGTTGACTGACTGATCTCTATCAAAAGCAATTACTTTGGTGTTAGGATATTTTAATATTGCTTTTGAATATCCTCCAGCACCAAAAGTACAATCAATAAACGTGCCACCATGTTGAGGGGTAATAATGCTTAAGATTTGATTTATCATCACTGAAAAATGGTCTATTTTTTTCAGTAACATGGTGGCATTCATTTTTATTATTCAATTCTTCATTCATTAATTTTTTTGCTTTCTTAAAAATGCAGGAATTTCAAAATCTTCTTCTTCATCCTCACTAATTAAGCTCTCCGATTTTCCTTCAGAAACTACTTCTTGTTGTTTAAAGGATTCATTGCCTTCTTCTTGAGAAAATAACTGTGGCATATTTTCTTGCTTTTCTTCATTGTCTTCACTTTTAATAATATCCACCTGTTGCTGTTTTTGTTCAGCATTTTCTATGTAGCCTAGGCTGTCTAAAGAAATTTCATTTAATGAATCGTCCTGTTTAGTTATATTATTTTTTTCAACTGAAACATTTTCTTTCTCTAAACCTTGATCTATTTTCAGAGCATTGGCTCCATAAACAGCTGTTGAATTCATACCACCATCATTGTTTACAATATTATTGGCATTTGTATTTATTGCTGGATTCAAATAATCAGAATTTCTACTATGAATTCTGTGAACCATGCTAACAACAGATTTTTCTTCTGCTGATATTCCGTCTAAAGCGGTTACAACAATTGATACTCTCATTTTACCTTCCAATGAATTATCGGTAATTGAACCAATTATTAGCTCGGCTTCTGAGTCAACTTCTGCTCTTACCTTATTTACGGCTTCTTCTACTTCAAAAAGCTTTAAATCTTTTCCACCTGTAATATTTACTAAAAGTCCTTTTGCACCTTGCAAAGAATATTCATCGATCAATGGATTATTTAAAGCTAATTCTGCCGACTGAAGAGCTCTTTTTTCTCCCTCGGCCTCTCCGGTTCCCATCATTGCTTTGCCCATACTCTTCATAATACTTTCGACGTCGGCAAAATCTAAATTGATAAGTCCGGGTTTGACCATTAAGTCTGTTATGCTTTGAACTCCATGTTTCAAAACATTGTTTGATAAAACAAAAGATTCTTCTAATGTGGTGTTTTCATTTGCTACCTTAAATAAATTTTGATTAGGTACAACGATGATTGTATCAACATTTTTTCTTAATTCTTCTAAACCTTGATTTGCCCTACGCATTCTACTAGGACCTTCATATAGAAATGGCAATGTAATAACTCCTACAGTCAAAATATTTAATTCTTTAGCTGCTCTAGCAATGACATGTGCCGCGCCTGTTCCTGTGCCACCTCCCATACCGGCTGTTATGAAAACCATGTTGGCTCCTTGAAGAAAATTTATAATATCATTTAAAGATTCATCTGCTGCAGCTTGGCCAATATCTATTCTTGCGCCCGTGCCCAAACCTTTAGTTAAATTCGTTCCTATTTGAATTTTAGCTTTAGCCTTATTCAAATTTAAATCTTGTGTATCTGTGTTAACAGCAACAAATTCTACACCTTCTAACCCAGCCTCTATCATTCCATTTATTGCATTGCCTCCTGCTCCACCAACTCCGAGAACTAATATTCTTGGATGTAATTCTTTAATTTCTGGCATACTAATATTTATTGTCATTTATC
>AZYB01000003.1 GCA_000513055.1 alpha proteobacterium SCGC AAA288-N07 | reverse complement strand
ATAATTTAAAAAGAGCAGACGAACTAAGAAGACAACAGGAAAAACAATTGGAAAATTTAAAGAAACAAGCAGAAGAGGCAACAAAATACAAAATGATTTCAGGAGAAATAAAAAAATTTGAAGCAGGTCTTTACTATTTGAAATTAGATAATATTAAAAAAGATATTAAATTGGAAAATGAAAGCATTAGTGAATTTGATGATGAAGTAAGCGGATTAACAATTGAGCTAAATCATTGTCATGAATTGCTAGAACAGGAAAATTTAAAACTAAAACCTTTGAGAGACAAAAATATTGAGATACTTTCCAAATTACAAAGATTAAATCTAGAAATAAAAAATCTAGAAGAACAAGAAATTAGAATAAAAAATGAGAAAGATACTTTAGTTAGTTCTGATAAAACATTAGACATAGATATAGATAGAGAAAAAAGGATAATAATTGATGCTTCTTCCAATGAAAAAAGATTGAAGGAAGAAAAAAAAGATTTAATTGATACCGAAACAAAATATTATGAACTTGAAAAACAAGCCGGTCATGACTTAAACATAGCTACGGAAAACCTTAAAAACGAGCAAGAAAAGCTCGAAAAAACCTCTCATGATTTGGTTAAAAATTCTGGTTCAAAGGAAAATTTGGCAATCATTAAAGAAACTTTATCAGACTTAGAGAAATGCCATAAACATATGAAGGAAGGTAATATTAACGATTCATATAACTTAATAGATAAGTCAATGATTAGTTTAAAAAAATTGATTTCAAAATTTGAAAACACAACAGATAACCAAATATTGGTGGAACTAAATAAATTGAATAATAAATTAAAAATTTCACAAGAAAGTTATGCTACAGCATATGGTAAAAATCAAACTATAAAGGCTGACTCAATAAAAAGACAAGAAAGAATAAAAAATATTGATGAAGAAATTAAAAATTGGAAAAATTTGAATTCTAATTCGGAAAAAATGATGAATGAATTAAAAACAAGAAAGGAAAAGATTGTCCAAAATTTGATTAACTTGGAAAAGCTACCTGAAAATATTGCCATTGAAAAAGGTCAAACTTTACAAATGGTTAAAACAACAGAACAAGAAAAATTACAGATTGAGAAAGAAACAAATAAAGCTGAGTTAATTTATGAAGATCACAATAAAAAATTAAAAATTGTACAAGAAAAAGTTATGCTCGCGAGAGAAAAAAGAGCTAGTGCTTCTGCTAAGACGGAAGGCTTATTAAACAGAAAAAAAGATTTATTGGAACACATTGAAAGTGATCTTGATCTTAATGAATCTAACTTGTTTAATTCATCTAATTTATTTGGAAAAGATACTTTTCTAAATGCTTTGGAACAAGAAGAGGCTTTGGATGAAAAAAAAAGGGAAAGAGATAAGCTTGGTTCAGTAAATTTGAGAGCAGATGTAGAGACAAAACAATCTAAAATGGAAATCATCAAAATGCAAAAAGACCGAGAAGATTTAGTTTCAGCAATAATTAAATTAAAAGCAAGTATTAATGAGCTAAATCAAAAAGGAAGAAAAAGATTAATTGAGGCTTTCGAAAAGGTAAATAGAAAATTTAATGAGGTATACACAAAATTATTTAATGGAGGAAGCGCTAAATTAGAATTAGTAGATTACGATGATCCTTTAGAAGCTGGTTTAGAAATGCTAGCAAGTCCTCCAGGCAAAAGGTTACAATCAATAACTCTTCTTTCGGGTGGAGAACAGGCACTAACTGCTCTATCATTAATTTTTGCAGTTTTTTTAACTAACCCAGCTCAAATATGCTTTTTGGATGAAGTAGATGCACCCCTAGATGATGCTAATGTATCAAGATTTTGTAATTTACTCGAGGAATTGGTAAAAATAACTAGAACAAAATTTATTATTGTTACACATCATGCTCTAACTATGTCAAAAATGAATAGATTATATGGTATAACAATGCCTGAAAAAGGAGTTAGCCAGTTGGTTGCAGTAGATCTTGAAAAAGCTGAAAAATTGGTTGCATAGATTTTACTTGAATGAAAAAATTTAGCGAATTTAAAACTCGCTTAAAAATTGCAAAGAAAAAGGCCAACAAAAACTCTTTTACTAACAATAAAAAAAATACTTCCTCTTTGGGTAAAGCCCTAAAATTAAGTACCGAAATGGTTGCCGCTGTTATGGTAGGTTCAATAATGGGGTTTATTTTAGACAGTTGGTTTGATAGTAAACCTTGGTTAACAATAATATTTTTTTTTGTTGGTGCTGCATCTGGTATTTTAAATGTAATTAGATCGGCTAAACAAATGCAGGAAAATTAAAATTGAGAAAATAACAATGTCAACAAATCCAATGCATCAGTTCAATGTTTATAGAATTGGCCCTGAGATTAGTCTTGGAAAGATTGATATATCATTTACAAACGCAAGTTTATTTATGATGATAAGTGCTCTTGCAATTATTGGTGTTTTTTTTATAGGAACCAAGAGAAAGTCTATAATACCTACAAAAATTCAATTGCTCACAGAACTTAGTTATGCTCTTGTATCTAAAATGATAAATGATACCGCTGGATCAAAAGCAAAACCCTATTTTCCATTTATTTTTAGCTTATTTATGTTTGTATTATTCTGCAATATGCTTGGAATGTTGCCTTACACCTTCACAGTTACAAGTCATATAATTGTAACTTTTGCCCTGGCAGCTGCTATTTTCATAGGCGTGACAATTATAGGATTTGTTAATCATGGGATGGGATATCTTAAATTATTTATTCCAAGTGGAGTTCCAATATTTTTGTTACCTTTAATAGTTATAATTGAAGTTATTTCCTACTTAAGTAGACCTGTTAGTTTATCCGTAAGATTATTTGCAAATATGATGGCAGGCCATACAATGTTAAAAGTATTTGGAGGTTTCGTAATTAGTCTTGGATTAATAGGTGGTTGGTTACCACTTAGTTTTACAGTTGCACTAACTGGTCTGGAAATATTAATAGCATTTCTTCAGGCTTATGTTTTTGCAATTTTAACCTGCATCTATTTAAATGATGCACTTAATTTAAATCATTAAATTAGAAAGAAAGGAGAAAATATGGAGTTAGAAGCAGCAAAAATGATTGGAGCTGGTCTTGCAGCGATTGCATTAGCAGGAGCTGGGGTTGGCATAGGAATTATTTTTGGTAACTATTTATCAGGAGCTATGCGTAATCCTTCTGCGGCACAAAAACAATTTCCAAATTTATTATTGGGTTTTGCTTTAGCAGAAGCAACTGGATTATTTGGCTTGGTTATTGCACTGATAATATTATTTGCATTTTAAGTTTTAATTAATGGTTCAAAATTATTTAAAATTTATTGGATTTTTTACTCTTTTATCGGGTAAGTGTTTTGGAGCTGAGGGAGGTATGCCTCAGCTTAATCCAGATTATTGGTTTTCTCAAATTTTTTGGGTAATTTTTATTTTTGGAATATTATATGTAATTTTATGGAGAAAAATTTTGCCAAAAATTAATGAAAATTTAGAAAATAGAAAATCTCAAATTTTAAACGACTTAGATGATGCTCAAAAATTCAAAGATCAATCTGAAGAAAAACTCTCTGAATACAATAAAATTATTAATCAAGCAAAACAAGAAGCAAAAAAAATTTTAGCTGATACAAGAAAAAAAATTAATCGTGATATTGGAAATAAAAAAAATCAATTTAATTTAGAAATCAATAAAGAAATTAAAAATGCTGAAAAAGAAATTAAAACACTGAAGTTATCTTCAATAAAAGATATTAATAAAATTGCTGTCGAAATATCCTCGGAGATTGTTAGAAAAATAGTAGGTACTGAAGTGAACACCAGTAATGTTACTGCAATTGTTGAGGATATCTCAAAAAAAGAAATTACAAAACATTTATGATAATTGACGCAACATTCTGGGTAGCTATTGCTTTCATAATATTTATTGCAGTATTAATTTATTTAAAAGTTCCTCAAAAAATTAATTCTGGGTTAAGTATTATGATAGAGAACATCAAAAATGAATTAGGTGAAGCTGAAAAGCTAAAAAAAGAATCAAAAAATTTACTAAATGAAACCCAGGAAAAATTAGAAAATGCTCAAAAAGAAAATGAACAAATAATCAAAAATGCTCGTGAAGAAAGTGAAAAGTTTATTATAAAAATAAATAATAAATTTTTTCAAATTTCGGAAAATAGAAAAAAAATTACCGAACAAAAAATTATGCAAATTAAAGAAAATGCTATTAAAAACATAAAAGATACCTCTATAAAAATTGCATTAAAGTCAGTTAAGAAATTGATAGAAACATCAATTAATAAATCAAAATTAGATGCTTTATTTGAAAAAAATATTAATCAAGCTAAAAATACTCTTAAAAAAACTAGAGCTTAAAATACTTCAAGCTTATATTACTAACACAAACATTGTCAAAGTATGAAAAACAAAATTAAAATTTATTTAGCTTCACCAAGAGGTTTTTGTGCAGGAGTAGATAGAGCTATAGAAATTGTAAAAAAAAGTTTGAAGAAGTTTGGATCTCCAGTCTATGTAAGACACGAAATAGTACATAATAAATACGTAGTAGAAAATTTAAAAAAAAAAGGCGCTATTTTTGTTGAAGAATTATGTGAAATTAAAGACAATAGTAGACCGGTTGTTTTTTCTGCACACGGAATTCCGAAATCAGTTCTTGAAGAGGCAAATTTTAAACATATCGAATATATAGATGCAACATGTCCGTTGGTTTCTAAAGTACATAAGGAAGCTGAGCAATTATGTAAATATAATTATCACATTTTATTAATTGGTCACAAAAATCATCCGGAGGTCATAGGAACCATGGGTCAATTACCAGCAGGAACAATTGATTTAATTGAAACAAAAGAAGACGCAAAAAATTATATTCATAAAAAAAACGAAAAGCTTTCTTACATAACTCAAACAACACTTTCAGTGGATGATACTGTTGAGATTATTCAAATATTGAAAAATAAGTTTCCTTATATAAAAGAACCAAAAAAGGATGATATTTGTTATGCAACAACAAATAGACAGCTAGCTGTTAAAAAAATCGCTAAAAGGTGTGAAATGTTTTTTGTCATAGGCAGTAGAAATTCATCAAATTCTAAAAGATTGGTTGAAGCTGCTAAAAAGTCGGGATGCTTAAAATCAAAGTTACTTTATTCAACTAATAATTTGCCTATAAAGGAAATTTTAAAATGTAAAAATATTGGTATATCTTCAGGAGCTTCAGCGCCTGAAATATTGGTGAAAGAATTTATAGCTAAAATAAGAGAAAAAGCTGATATTGAAATAAATGAAGTTGAAGTAGCAAAGGAGAATGTAGTATTCAAAATTCCCAACAAACTAAAATAATAAACACCAATGGCTGTATACACAAAAATATCAAAAGCTGAACTTGATAATTTTTTTAAAAATTATGAAATAGGTAAAATTGTTAAATTTTTTGGTATCAAAGAAGGTATTGAAAATACAAATTACCTAGTTCAAGCAGAAAAAAATAAATTTATACTCACTATTTACGAAAAAAGAATTAATACAAAGGATCTTCCTTTTTTTATAGGTTTGATGACAAATTTGTATAATTCAAATTTTAAATGTCCAAAACCCATTCTTAATAAGAATGGAAATTATATTTCTGAAATTTTAGGAAAAAAAGCTGCCGTAGTATCGTTTCTCGAAGGTTCGGCAAAAAAAGATTTAAGCCCAGAAAATTGTCATGATATAGGAGTTCAAACTGCAAAGCTCCATAAAATTACTAAAAACCTTTCTTTGAAGAGAAAAAATAATCTTTCTTTAAATGCTTGGTCAGAATTATTCAACAAAGTAGAAAAGGATTGTTCTAAAATACATAAGAATTTATCAAAAACAATAAAGATAAGCTTAAACGAAATAGAAAAAAATTGGCCAGAAAAATTACCTTCGGGAATAATACACGCTGATTTATTCCCGGATAATATTTTTTTTAAAGATGATAAATTTACGGGAATAATTGATTTTTATTTTTCTTGTCATGATTTTTATGCTTTTGAAATCGCTGTTTGTTTAAATGCATTGTGTTTTGATGGAATAAAGGAAAATTTAAGTTTTAATGTGACCAAAGCTCGGAAATTTATAAAAGGCTATACAAGTGTAAGAAAACTTAATGATGATGAAAAAAAAAATTTGAAAGTTTTGGCTCAGGGTGCCTCTATAAGATTTTTGTTAACACGTGTGTTTGATTATTTAAATTTAAGTGAGGGTGCTCTTTTAACTGTTAAAGATCCTGTTGAATATCTAAAAAGACTGGAGTTTCATAATAGTGTAAAAAGTTTCGAGGATTATTGTATTTAGATATGATTAATATTTATACCGATGGATCTTGTATAGGAAATCCTGGCCCCGGAGGATGGGCAGCAATAATACTAAATAATGACAAGCAAAATACTATTTGTGGTAGAAAAAAAAACACAACAAATAATCAGATGGAATTAATGGCTGCAATTAAGGCATTAACGTTTTTTTCTAGAAAACAAAAAATAAGGATTTATACAGATTCAAATTACGTCAAGGAGGGAATCACCAGTTGGATAAAAGTTTGGAAAAAAAACAATTGGAAAACGACAAATAAAAAAAAGGTTAAAAATATTGAACTATGGATAAAATTGAACAACTTATCTAATTTTCACGAAATTGAATGGAAATGGGTAAAAGCTCATTCTGGCGATCCATTAAATGATATGGTTGATAAACTGGCCAAAAAAGCGGCCTTAATTTAAATTTCTTTTAAAAAATTTTCTGCAGCAGTAAGTTCACATTTTCCTTCTTCTTCAACCAATTTTTTTACAACTCCAGCTTCTAATAACATTGTGTATCTCTTTGACCTTAATCCCCACTCTCTCCAAATGAATTCGGCTCCTATGTTTTTAGTAAAGTCACCTTTCACATCTGCAAGTAAAGTTAATTTGTCTTTTAAATTATAATTCCTACCCCAAGCTTCCATTACAAATGGATCATTAATAGAAATACAAAATACTTTTCTTATATTTTTCTCCTTTAGTTTTTCAGTAGCTTCAAGAAAACTTGGTAAATGTTTTTTTGAGCAACCAGGTGTAAATGCTCCTGGTAAACCAAATAGAATTATTTTATCTTTATTTAAAATTTCACTAATAGATATTTCCTTATGTTCATATTCCTTATCCATATTTATAATAAAGACTTTTGTATTTGGTAATTTATCACCCTCTTTGATTTTCATTTAGCTTTCTCTTTTATAAATTTTTTAATTACATTTAAATTATTAGGCAAGATATCAAATTTTTCTTTTTCATCTATAATTTTTTTAATTTCGAGAAGCAATTCAGGATTTCTACCTGTAACTTGTTTTACTGCTTCGGGAAATTTACTGGGGTGAGCTGTTGATAAAATTACATTTATGCCGTCATTTGAAATTTTATCTAAAACACCTATTCCTATAGCTGTATGTGGATCAACAAGAATGTTATGATTTTCGCTCATTTTTTTTATAACATCTTTTGTTTCATCCTCTGACAAGCTTTCAGATATAAAATCTTTTTCAAGAATGTCCATTTGTTCACTATTTAACTTAAATTCATTATTTTTTTTCAAATCTTCCATTATTTTTAAAGTTATCTGATCATTATTTCCGCTTATATAAAAAATTAATCTTTCAAAATTACTGGCTACTTGAATATCCATGCTGGGTGAAATAGTTTGCGAAACTTCTTTGGGTCTATAAACACCTGTATTAATAACTCTTTTTAAAATATCATTTTTATTAGTTGCTACGATAAGTTTGTTTATTGGTAAGCCCATTTTTTTTGCAATATACCCTGCAAAAACATCTCCAAAATTTCCAGTGGGCACAGAAAAATTAATTTTTTGGTTACCATTTTGCGTTTGAAAATAACTAAAAAAATAATATACAATTTGAGTAATTATCCTTGCCCAATTAATTGAATTTACGCCTGACATATTAATTTTATTATTAAATGACTGATCAACAAACATCGATTTAACCAATTTTTGACAATCGTCAAAATTTCCTTCTACTGCCAAATTATAGACGTTATTTTCTTTAACAGTTGTCATTAGCTTCCTTTGTACTTTGGAAATTCTATTATGAGGATGAAGTACAAATATATTTATATTTTTTTTACCTTTTAAAGCACTTATTGCTGCAGCACCTGTATCACCAGAGGTTGCTACGATTATATTGGTAATTTTATTTTTGTTACCCAAAATTTTTTCATACATGTTGCCAATTACTTGCATTGCAATATCTTTGAAAGCCAAAGTGGGTCCATGAAATAATTCTAACAAAATAATGTTTTTAAGTTTGTTAATGTTGACTACATTTTTTACTCTAAATTTTTTATAGGAATTATTAACTAAATCCTTGATTTCGGCTTCACTAAATTCATCTGAACAAAAATTTGAAATAATTTTAACAGCAAGTTGCTCGTAAGAAAGCTCTTTCAAACTTTCTAGTTCTTTCAATGAATAAGATGGAATTTTTTTAGGAACATAAAGTCCTCCATCAGAAGCAAGTGCATTTAAAAAAATATCCTTAAAAGCGAAGGTTTGTTTAATATTTCTTGTGCTAATATACTGCATAGCTTTTTTTAGTATAGAATTGGGTAGTTAGCTACCCCAAAACATAAAATTTTAATTATATAATTTATTTTTCCGTAGAAATTTCTCTGGTGTTTTTAAAATATTTTTTCCAGGCCCAATTTACGATACCCAAAAAAATTAACGAAGAAATAATGACTAGGAGCGCAATTTGTCCTCCCGATCTATCTGAAACACATACTGCACACAACGAAATTATGGCGTCTGGCTGCAATGTCAAAGTTTTTAATATCATATTTCAAGTTTGACCTTTTTGAAACTCATTGTAATCAAAAAAAATAAACTGCATAATAACTTCTTTAATATCTTTTGTCTTGCTATCTTTTGTCACCTTGGGATCAATTAAAATTACTAATGAATATTTGCTGTTTTCTCCAGCTTTTAAAGTTTGTTTATCAAAACAGAAACAGTTTAACTTAGTAAAATAGTTTCCCAATTCTTTAGGATGGTATTGAAAAGTTGCGACACCAAAAGTTGTTTTATTGCTAAGATTTTCTACTATATATTCTATAGTTTTTACCTCTCCTGGCTTTATTTTTATATTAGGTTCTTTGGTTGAAAATTGCCATGGCAAACTTGGATGAACACTTGTAATTAAACGTACATTTATAAAATGGCTTTCTAAAGTTATATTTTGTTTTTTTTGAAATATTTTTATTGTAATAAAAAAAAAGACTGCAAGTAGTACAAATATTGAAATTAATACAATTGTTACAGCTTTATTATTTTTTTCAGTCATTAATCAAAAGTAATTTTAATAAGATTTTATATTATTCTATCTATTAAAATAGAAGTAAAAATCATGAAGAGATAAAAAATAGAAAAACCAAATACTTGTTTAGCTATTCTCTTTTCTAATCTAGATTCATTTGTTTTCAATAATCTGAAACAGATAAACACATAATAAAAACCAAGAATTCCTGAAAATAACAAATAAATTAAACCAAAATATTCTAGAAAAAATGGAGCTAAAACAATTGGAAACAGAAGTAAAGCATAGACAAAGATATTTAATTTGGTTGTTTTTACACCAGATGTAACTGGTAACATTGGAATATTAGCTTTTCTATAATCTTCAGTTTTATATAAGCTGAGCGCCCAAAAATGAGAAGGTGTCCAAATAAAAATAATTAAAAATAATATGATAGGCTGAAGTGTTATATCTCCTGTTGCAATAGCCCAGCCTATTACAGGTGGTAAGGCACCAGCGGCCCCTCCAATGACAATATTTTGAGGAGTTATTCGTTTAAGCCAAATTGTATAAATAAAAACATAAAATAAAATTGTAGTTGCTAATATAAATGAAGCAACCAAATTTGAAAAAAAATATAAAACTAGTACTGAAATTATTGAAGCTAAAATTCCAAAAATCAAAGCCTGCTTTTTAGTAACTTTTCCTGTCGGAATTGGTCTGAGACAAGTTCTACTCATTATTGAATCCAAATCTGCTTCATACCACATATTTAATGCACCAGCAGCACCAGAACCCAAAGCTACTGCAAGGATAGAAAAGACTGCATTCAAAAAATTTACTTTTATGGGCGCAATTAATAAACCTACTACACAAGTAAAAATTACTAATGACATTACTCGAGGCTTCATAAGATTAAACAAAGCCTTCAGATAACTAAAAAAATCTAACTTCAGCGTTTCTGATTTAGTGTTAGTATTAAGCAATTGATTTCCTAAAAGTTATTTAACTTCCTAAAACGAAATAAAAAAATCGTGTGAAAACAGTATATTTTGATTCTGCAACCATTAGTCCAACAAAAGTTGCTATTGCAGTCATTGGCCAAAGCAGAACATTTACAAGTGTATAGCGTTCCCAAAATAAATGCATAAAGAATGCCATAATTAAACCTGCTTTTAAAAACATGAATGTTAAGATTAGAGTCCATCTTAATAAGCCTTCAAATTGTAACCAATCAACCATGTATGAAAAAAAACTAAGAACAAATAATAGTCCCCAAATCCAAAGGTAAATGCCCAATTTATGTGTTGTTGCTTGTTCCTTTTTAATATTTTCTACCATTTTCAATCCTACCACAAATAAAAGAATGCAAAAATAAATACCCAAACTAAATCAACAAAGTGCCAATAAAGTCCTAAGATTTCTATTGCCACATAATCAGATTTCATAGAAGTAAAATAACCTTTTCTTCCACTATCAAAATCGCCCCTGAAAACTTTTCTTGTAAAAATAAAAAGAAAAATTACTCCAATGGATACATGTGTCCCATGAAAACCTGTAATCATAAAAAAGAAGGAACCAAATTGAGGGGCCCCATAAGGATTACTCCAAGGACGAACTCCTTCATGAAAAATTAATTTGGACCACTCAAACGCCTGCATACCAACAAAGGTGAGACCACCAAGTGCTGTTAATAATAAAAATGTTCCACATAATTTGCGATTTTTTTCATAGCCATATTTAACAGCCATAGCCATGGTTCCACTGCTTGTAATTAAAACAAAAGTCATAATTGCAATCAATAATAAAGGAACAGGTACGCCCATAAAATTTAATGCAAAAACTTGGCTTGGATTTGGCCAAGGTAAAACTGTTGATCCACGACCTGTCATGTAAGAAAGTAAGAAACAGCTAAAAATAAATGTGTCGCTTAACAAGAAAATCCACATCATTGCTTTGCCCCAATTAACTCCTTTAAACGCAGTTTGATCTGAATTTAAATCACTCGGTATACTTTTCCATCCTCTTGGAAGTTTTTTTAAAGCAGCTTGATCCATTTTTTTCTTTTAAGTGAATAACATTAAGCCAAACAATACCAACCAAACAAATAGTAAAAAATGCCAGTAAATTGCACAAAGCTCGATTGCATGTTGTATATTTGATAATTTATAATTTCCTCTTAAAAACTTTGATGTAACTCTTCCCCAAAAATATAAGCCACCTAATAAATGTAAGCCATGTAATGCCGTAAAAAGATAGAAAAATGCATTTGCAATATTTGATACTGCAAAATAACCAAGACTCATGAGTTGATACCAAACTATTAGTTGACCAATAAGAAATGAGTAAGCTAAAAAGCCAACGGTATAGAGTCCTTTTTTAATTTCTTTGTTATTATTTTGATCTGCGGAAATTTTAACATTATGAAAGAAATAGCTATTCATTATTAGAACAGCCGTATTCACCCACAGTAACCAAGGTTCTGGCATGCTTCTCCAGTCATGAATTAACATTCTATCTGCGTAAGCAACAATAAATAAAGAGAAGATAACTGTACTAACAGTCATTATAGTTCTAACTCCAAGTTTTGCTTTGCTTATTCCAAAAGTTTTGCCATCATGATTATTGTCGATCACTGCCTGGGACGCTTCCCAAGGCTTTTGTGAAAGTATTTTAAAAATGCCCTCTTCTTTTTTCATGTTTTTTCCACCTTGGCATATCTTACTTCACTTGGAGGAACAGTTTGTGGAATATAATCTTTATCCGCTCCAGGAACATTAAAATCATAAGCCCATCGGTAAACCACTGGTAATTCTTTTCCAAAATTTCCATGCCCAGGAGGCATTTCAGGAGTTAACCATTCTAAAGAGTTTGCTTTCCAAGGATTTTTTTCAGCTTTTTCTCCTGCTCGAGCGCTATATATCAAATTAAATAAAAATAATAGTTGAGCTGCACCAACAATCAAGGCAGCTATGGTAATAAATACATTTAGATGTAGTGTTGACGTGGTAATGTATGGACTGTCATAGATTTCAAAATATCTTCTCGGTACTCCCACAAATCCTTGGTAGTGCATTGGAAAATAAATTGCATAAGAGCCTAAAAAAGTTACCCAAAAGTGAATTCTTCCTATTCCTTCATGCAACATTCTTCCAGTAATCAAAGGAAACCAATGATAAATAGCGCCGAATACGACTAGAATAGGTGCTATACCCATCACCATATGGAAATGAGCGACTACAAAATAAGTGTCGGATAGAGGTACATCTACTGTTACATTTCCCAAAAATATACCTGTTAATCCTCCATTAACAAATGTAACGATGAAGGCTAGGGCAAATAACATAGGTAACGTTAAATGAATATTTCCTCTCCAAAGAGTTAGAACCCAATTGTAAACTTTGATAGCTGTTGGAACTGCGATAATCAAAGTTGTGGTTGCAAAAAAGTAACCAAACCAAGGAGTCATTCCACTAACATACATATGGTGAGCCCAGACAAAGAAGCTTAAAGCACCGATGCCTACGATTGCCCAAACCATCATTCTATAACCAAAAATATTTTTTCTAGCATGAACCGATATAAGATCTGAAATAATACCAAAAGCTGGTAATGCTATAATATAAACTTCGGGATGACCAAAGAACCAAAAAAGATGCTGAAATAATAATGGACTGCCACCATCATATGAGAGTTTTTCTCCCATTGAAATCATTGCAGGCATAAAAAAACTTGTACCCAGTAAATTATCAAGCGTCATCATTATGCAACCAACCAAGAGTGCTGGGAAAGCTAATAAAGCAAGTACCGTTGCCGTAAAAATACCCCAACAAGTAAGAGGCAATCTCATTAAAGTCATTCCACGAGCACGAGACTGTAACATAGTAATAATATAATTTAGACCGCCCATCGTAAAACCTGCCACAAAAACGCAAAGAGATATCAACATCAATACAATGCCCGCTGAACTTCCCGGAGTCCCTGACGTTATTGCTTGAGGTGGATATAAAGTCCAACCGGCTCCCGTTGGTCCACCAGGAACAAAAAAGCTTGAAAGTAGAATCAACACCGCTAATAGGAATGCCCAATAACTAACCATATTCAAATAGGGGAAAGCCATATCCCGAGCTCCACACATGAGTGGAATAAGAAGGTTTCCAAATCCACCTAAAAATAATGCTGTAAGCAAATAAATTACCATAATCATTCCGTGCATGGTAATGAACTGATAATATGCCGAAGGTTCAAGAATACCCAGACCAGGAAAAGCAAGCTGTAATCTCATCATCCATGAAAGCACTAATCCTATTAATCCTGTACCTATTGCGGTAATAGCATATTGAATTCCTATATATTTTGCATCTTGAGAAAACACATATGTTGTCCACCAACTATGTGAATGATAAAGTTCTTGGTCCGGCTTTTCATGCGCTGGAACATAATCAATACCTGGAGCTGAACCGGAAGGTACCGATCCTGCATCAACTATGGTATCAGCTTTAGCTTCTATTTTTTTATCAAATTCGTCTGACATAATTCCTAAACTTTATCATAAATAAATGTATCATTAAATTCATTCTATATTTTTTACTAATTTCAATGATTTGTTATCTATTTTATTTTGAGCTAGCATCTTCTCAAAAGTGATTTGTTGAGCTAACCATTGATTGTAATTTTTTTCCTCATCCACAAAAACACGACCTCTCATTGCATAATGTCCAACCCCACAAAATTCTGCACACAAAACTTCAAAATCTCCGGTTCTTATCGGAGTTAACCAATAATAGGTAACATGACCTGGAACCATATCCATTTTTCCTCTAAACTGGGGAACATAAAAATTATGAAGAACATCCAAGGATCGAAGTAGAAGTTTAACAGGTTTATCTATCTGTAAATGAAGGTCACCACTATCTACTAATATATCATCTTTGCCATTTGGGTCTTTTAAATTTAAACCAAAAGGATTTTCGTCATTTATAAATTTTATTTCAGTTTTACCTAAAATATCATCTTCGCCAGGCAATCTATATTTCCAACCCCATTGATAGGCTACGACTTCAACGTTAAGAGCATCTTCAGGAACTGTTACATATTTGTGCCAAACCACAAGCCCTGGAGCCAGCATAACTATAACACCTAGTGTGGTTAGCCAAGTAAGGTGAAATTCTAATTTTTTATCTTCGGGCTTATATTCTGCTTTTCTATCTTTTTGATAACGATAGCGCCATATGCAATAGGCCATGAACAAACATACTGCAATAAATACTACTCCGGTTACCCAAAATGTAAGAAGGATTGTATCGTCCATGCCTCCCCAATTTGATGCAACAGGAGTCCACCACCAAGGAGACCAAAAATGAAAGGCCACCGAAGCTATAACTATCAAAACAAAAATATGTGCGACTATTAACGGAAACATTTTTTTATGTATTCTTTACAATAAATATTGCAAACAAAATAACTCCTATAATTATTATGTGATTACCTAAATCAAACCATCCAAGATCTTTATTTTTTGAATCTACAATGTTTTTCCATCGTTTTGGATTTCTTTTTAAAACTGGTTTATCATTGCTCTTTATCCATACATATTTCGCCGAAACATATACCCAAGACAGGTATAAAAATAATAATAAGAAACCAATGACTGATGCCAAAATTGTATACGAAGTGCTCATTATTTTTTTTTATAAATCCTTTATATACATACCTAAATAAAATTAAAGGTATACTAATTTTTTTGTGACATTTTTGTAAAAAAATTATTATGAATTAAGCTGAAAATTAACAATAGTAATGGCTGCTATAGAGGCTGTTTCGGCTTTTAATATGTTAGAAGCCAAAGATAAAGGATAAACTTGTTTGAGATTGATTATTAATTGTCTTTCAGTTTCAGAAAAATCCCCTTCAGGGCCTACAAGAATACATATTGGTCCTTCAATCTTTTTCGTTAAAATTTCTTTTAGATTTTTTTCATGAGTATTTATATCACAAAAAATTATACATCCATTTTTTGGAAAAACTTTTATAAAATTTTTTAGTGATTCAATTTTTTTTATTTCAGGAATTGAAAGTCGATTCGATTGCTCACTCGATTCAATTATAATCTTTTTAACTCTTTCAGTATTAATATTTTTTACTACTGATCTTTCACATATTATAGGAATAAATTTTTGAATACCAAGTTCAGTGGCTTTCTGTATCATAAAATTTAATGGATTTTGTTTTATTGGAGAAAAAGCTAGCCAAATTTTTCTTTCATCCTCTTCATCTCTTACTTTATCTAAAATTTTTATGTAAGCCTTTCCTTTCTGATAGCTTTCAATTTTTGAACTCCATTCACCATAACTATTAAAAATAGATATGTTTTCTCCTGGTTTTAATCTCATTACATTTTTTATATAATGAGATTGGTTTTTATTTAGATGCGTTACTAAATCACTTTCAATTTTATTAGAAAAATATAGTCTTATTTTAGAAGTCATGAAAAAAAAACTTTACATTATTCTATTCTTTGTTATTAACTTTTTTTTTTTAAATTATAGTACTTTTGCAGAAACTATGAAAGAACGACCTTATCATCATTTGCCTGATGGAACCTTTAGAAATCCCGAAGGCTCTCCTCAAAGGGATGCTTCTTTTAATTGGAGTTTTAAGATATTCAATGAAGAAAAAAAGAAACTTAATATAAATATTCCACAAGATCATGTCATAAATAAAAAAGAAATTTTAGAAAATCTTAAAAAATATAAAAATAAAGATTATGTGGCTTGGATAGGACACGCTACATTTTTAATCAAACTTGGTAATACCACTATCATTACTGATCCTGTTTTTGAAAAAAATATGGGACCTTTAATCTTTGGTCCCAAAAGATATGTAGATCCTGCAATTAATCTTAAAGAGATACCAGAGGTAAATTTATTTTTATTAACACATAATCATTACGATCATTTGAGCACTAGAACCATACAAAGATTTCCTTACAAAAAAGCCAAAGTTTTAGCTCCTCTCAAACTTGGAAAATATTTTACAAGAAATGGTTATTCAGATGTAAAAGAAATGGATTGGTATGATGAAATAAAACTAAATGATTTAAAAATTACCTTTGTGCCTGCGGTTCATTGGTCTAAAAGAAGTCTATGGGACACAAATAAAACTTTGTGGGGTAATTTTTTAATAGAGTATAAAGATAAAAAAATATTATTTGCTTGTGACACCGGCTATGGAAATATTTATAAAGAACTTGGAGAAAAATATGGGCCTATTGATTTAACCTTTATTAATATAGGAGCCTATAATTTTTACCCCATGGCGCCTAGAAAAGATAAATCTATCTATCATGCAAATCCCGAAGAAGCTTTAAATATTGCCCAAGATTTAAAAAGTAAAAAAGTGATTGGCATGCACTGGGGGACTGTTGTATTATCTCTAGAACCAATAATGGAACCTTCGGTACGATTTAAAAATGCAACAAATATGTATGGTTATCACAAAGATGACGCTATTATATTTAAAATTGGTGAAACAAGAAAATTAGAAGATTTATTACAATAATAAAAAATATAACTACTTGAATTAGTTAAATAATTAAAACAAAATTGGTCCGTGTCGACAATAGAAATTAAAAAAATTGTTAAAGCTATTCAAACCTCTGATGGAGCTGGTGTTAAACTAAAAAGAAGTATGGGAATTCCTGAACTTGATTTTATTGATCCATTCTTAATGTTTGATGAATTTGGCTCTGAAAATAAAGATGACTATATTGCTGGTTTTCCACCTCATCCTCACAGAGGTATAGAAACGGTCACTTACATGCTCAATGGAGAATTTAGACACGAGGACAGTACAGGCAATAAAGGTGATTTGGGTCCAGGAAGTGTGCAATGGATGACTGCAGCTGGTGGAATTATCCATTCTGAAATGCCTATTATGAAAGAAGGAAAATTACACGGATTTCAATTATGGGTAAATATGCCCGCAAAACTTAAAATGGGCAGACCTTCATATCAAAATATTGAGCCTAAAGAAATCCCTGAATTTAAAGATCAAGAAAAAAAAATCAAAATAATATCTGGAAAATATCAAGATAAAATTGGTCCTGTAAAAGGTATTTCAGTAGATCCAATTTACATAGATGTGGAATTAGAAAAAGATAAAATTTTTAATTTTATTATTCCTTCTTCACACAATGCTTTCGTTTACTTAGTTACAGGAGAGATAAAAATAGGAAATAAAAAGCACGACCAATTGCAAAATTCAAATCTAATTTGTCTTCAAAATGGAAATGATTTGTATATTTATGCTAATAAAAAAAGTAAATTTCTAGTTATAGCAGGAAAACCTATTGGTGAGCCCATAGCAAGAGGAGGTCCTTTTGTAATGAATACTAAAGAAGAAATCATTAAAGCTGTTCAGGATTATCACAGCGGAAACTTTGTTCAATAATGACAAGAGTTGTAAAAATTGAAAAAACTGGTGGCCCAGAAGTTCTAAAAATTGAAACAATTGAACTTGGTAAAACAGGCCCTGAAGAAGTATTAATTGAACAAAAGGCCATAGGACTAAATTTCATAGATACTTATCATCGGTCAGGTTTATATCCTCTTAAATTGCCATCTGGTATAGGTGCAGAAGGCTCGGGTATCATTAAAAAAATTGGATCAAAAGTTAAAGATTTTTCAATTGGCGATCGTGTAGCATATGCTGGTGTTCCACTTGGAGCGTATTCATCAGAAAGAAATTATCCCACAAAAAATTTAGTTAAAATACCAGAAGAAATAGATTTCAATATTGCTGCTGCTTTAATGACAAAAGGTTTGACTGCATACTATTTGCTTTACAAAACTTATCCCATTGCACCAAATGAAACTTTATTGTTTCATGCTGCGGCTGGCGGTGTTGGACAATTTTTTTGTCAATGGGCAAAAAGTTTAAGTTGTAAAGTTATTGGAACAGTTGGATCAGAAGAAAAAGTTAGTGTAGCCAAAAAAAATGGTTGTGATTTTGTAATAAATTATTCTAAGGAAAATTTTGTAAAAAAAGTTATAGAATTGACTAAAGGCAAAGGTGTTTCTGTTGTTTACGATGGAGTAGGCAAAAATACTTTTGAAGGATCAATTGAATGCTTAAAAATGAGAGGAATGCTAGTATCTTTTGGAAATTCATCAGGTTCCATAGCAAATATAGATGTAAAAAAAATGATACAACCAAAAAGCCTTTATTTTACAAGACCCACTATGTTTCATTACTTAGCTACAAAAGAAGAAATAAAAGAAGGAACGGATAAATTATTTGAAAAAATTAAATTGGGTAAAATTAAAATAGATATATTTAAAAAATACAATTTAGAAGATGTAGTGCAGGCCCACCAAGATTTGGAAGCTAGAAAAATAACTGGTCCTTCAATTATTATTCCTTAATCTAAGTCAATTTTCATATCTGATAAATGTAACTTTAAAGATCTTGTAGAAATTTGTATTTCTCTAAGAAAAAAAAGTACTGAAATTATCATTGTAATACAACAAGTACCAAAAATTATTCTAGCTTCCAATATTCTGTCCAAATAAAGAGCCAAAACAGTTAACATGTTAAATAAAAAACCAAAACTTGCAAAGGCAACTGTAAATTTTAACAATTTAACTCTTCCATTTAAATTAATAAGTTGTTTTTCCCATTCATGAGGAATATGTTTTTCCCAAATATATTCGTCATGTATTTTTCTTATTAGAGCGCTTAACGTGTGAAACCGATTACCATAAACGTTCATTAATAACGGTATGGCTGGAAACATGAGTGCCGTGACAGTATAATCTACATTCATAACGAATCAGATTGATTATGAAACTACCCTTTGTTATTTACAAGTCATTTCTTAAATGAATAAAATCAAAATTTTCATCGAGCTTACTAGATTGAATAAGCCAATTGGATTTATGCTTTTATTTTGGCCTTGTCTTTGGGGTTTAACGCTTGCTTTAAATCAAACTAAAGAATTTGGACTATTTATAAAATATATTATTTTATTTTTTTTAGGTTCTATAATAATGCGTAGCGCCGGATGTATATTTAATGACATAGTTGATAAAGATTTTGACAAAAGAGTAGGTAGAACAAAAAATAGACCTATACCCTCGGGAAGAATTTCAACGCAAGAGTCTTTTGTGTATATAATTTTATTGTGTTTGGTTGCTTTTATCATTTTAATTCAATTTAACTACCTAACAATTTTTCTTGGTTTATTATCAGTACCCTTTGCTTTTGCCTACCCGTATATGAAACGGTTTACATATTGGCCTCAACTTTTTTTAGGATTTACTTTTAACTGGGGTATTTTGTTGGGATGGACATCATTTATAGGACAAATATCATTAGAACCCATTTTGTTATACTTTGCAGCCATATTTTGGACATTAGGCTATGACACCATTTATGGCTTTCAGGATATTAATGATGATGAAATAATTGGAATAAAATCAACATCTATTAAATTTAAAGAAAATTATAAACTTTTTATTGGCCTATGTTATTTTATATGTATTTTATTTTTAATTACTGTAGGTTTCTTAGAACAAAATAAAATATATTATTTTACATTCTTAATTTTACCCGTTATGCATCTTTTTTATCAAATGACTCGTCTAGATAGAAATAATTCAAATAGGTGTTTAATTATTTTTAAAAGTAATAACTTATTCGGTTTTTTAATTTTTCTAACTTTAATGGTTACAAATATTTAAATTTTATAAAAAAATATGAGTGACAAAGAAATTATTAAAAGATTATATAAAGATTACGTTAGTAGATATATTAATAGAATTTTTTTAGCATTATTTTTTTCAATCATAATTGCTGGAAGTACTGCCGGTATAGCTTGGTTACTTGATCCGGCTATTAAAAATTGCTGGAAGTACTGCCGGTATAGCTTGGTTACTTGATCCGGCTATTAAAAAAATCTTTGTGGAAAAAAACAAAGAATTTATGTTGCTGATACCTTTTGCTATAATGTCAGCTTTTACGATTAAAGGAATCTCACTTTATCTTGTAAGAACTACAATGATAAAAGTTGGCGCAGGAATTGAAAAAGAAATTCAACACGACTTAACTAAAGCAATAATAAATGCCGACACTCAAGTGATCGAAAAAAAACATTCAGGAAAATTTATAGGACATTTGTTATTTGATGCGGCATTAATCATTCAATTAGTAAGTACAGCAGTATTAAATTTAATTAAAGATAGTTTAACTTTAGTTGCCTTGTTGAGCTTGATGTTCTATCAGAATTGGAGACTTTCATTATTTGCTATTATTATGATACCGCTTGCAACAATTACAGCAAAATCTCTTGGTAAAAGAATGGGTAAAATAACAACCCAGGTTCAAGAAAAAATGGGAATGATTACAACTTATTTTTCTGAAATATTAAAAAATTCCAAAATAATTAAAACTTATCAAAAGGAAAAATTTGAATTTGCAAGAGCAGATAAGTTTTTAGAAGAGGCAAAAGAAAAAGGTCAAAAAATGGGAATTGTTCTTGTTAGAGCCACCCCAATTATGGAATTTTTGACCGGAGTCATGTTAGCAGGTTTAATTTATTATTCAGCTATAATGGTAGATGAAGGTACGCTTGAGATAAATAATTTTTTTTCTTTTCTTGCTGCAATGATGTTGTCTTATCAGCCTGTAAGATCATTGGCCACACTAAATATTGGTATTAACCAAGGTCTATCTGGAGCAAGAAGGGTTTTAGCTGTCATTGATGAGAAAAGAAAAATTTCCGACAATATAAATGTCAAAGATTTGTTAATTGATAAGGCAAAAATAGAATATAAAGGTGTAAGTTTTTCCTATGAGAATAATAAAGAAATCTTAAAATCTGTAAATCTAACAATAGAAGGTGGAAGCGTTATAGCCTTAGTTGGTCACAGTGGATCTGGAAAAACTACTATAATGAATTTGATTCCAAGATTTTATAATGCCTCAAGTGGTGAAATATTTATCGATAATCAATCAATCTACAATGTATCTATATATTCCCTAAGAAAAAATATTTCTTTAGTTAGTCAAGATATCACACTATTTGATGATACAGTTTTAGCAAATATATCTTATGCAGATTCTAAAGCTTCAAAAGATAAAATACTTGAAGCATGCAAGTTTTCTGCTGCACATGATTTTGTAGAAAATTTACCAGAAAAATATAATACGATAATTGGAGAAAATGGAGTCCGTTTGTCAGGTGGTGAAAAGCAAAGAATATCCATAGCGAGAGCTATTCTTAAGAATGCGCCAATTATTTTACTTGATGAGGCAACCTCTTCACTTGATGCAGACACCGAGCATAAAATTCAAGAAGCAATAATGTATTTAACAAAAAATAAAACAACTATTATTATAGCTCATAGACTTTCAACTGTACTAAGGGCAAACAAAATTTTTATAGTTGAGAAAGGCAAAGTTGTTGCCGAAGGAGATCATAAGCATCTTTTAAAAAATTCAGAAATTTATAAAAACTTTTATAATAAACAATTAAGACCCCATTAATTAATGTTAATATTATATAAGTTGATAGCAAATATAGTTTATTTTTTTGCTCCAATTATTCTCAAAATAAGAATCTATAAAAAAAAAGAAAATAAAAATAGATACACAGAAAAGCTATCTATAATAAAAAAAGAAAGACCTCAGGGTAAACTTGTATGGTTTCATTCTGCAAGCGTGGGTGAATTAATGAGCATTTTACCTCTTTTAGAAAAAATTGAAAAAATAAAAGAAATCAAATCGATTCTTTTGACAACAAATACTCTAAGTTCATCAAAAATATTTGAAAAAAAAATAAAATCAAAAAAAATAATTCATCAATTTCTTCCTTTTGATAAAGATATTTTTACAAAAAAATTCCTTAGTCATTGGCTTCCAAATTTAGCTATTTTTATTGACTCGGAAATTTGGCCAAATTTTATTTTTAACATTAAGAATAAAAAAATTCCTTTAATATTATTAAATGCAAGAATTACAAACAAAACTTATTTGCGATGGAAAAAAGTTTCAAATTTTGCAAAATCAATTTTTAGCAATTTTGATATATGTTTGTGTCAAAATAAAGAAACAGAAAAATATTTAAAAAATTTGGGTGCAAAAAAAATTAAAAATTTAGGTAATTTAAAATTCACAAAATCAAACTCTATTCTTCGAAATAAACTTAACAAAAATATCTTAAAAATGTTTCAATATAAAAAAATATGGTGCGCAGCTAGTACACACAAAAGTGAAGAGATTTTTTGTGGAAGAGCACATATTGAATTAAAAAAAAGTTTAAAAAATGTTATATTGATAATAATACCAAGACATATTCATCGAAGTAATGAAATAATTAAAGAATTAAATAAAATAAATTTAAAAATACACGTTCATACAAGCAAGTCCAATTTTAATAAAGATACTGATGTATATCTTGTTAATACTTTCGGAGAAACGCAAGAGTTTTTTAATATTTCTAAATCTGTTTTTTTAGGTGGATCAATAATTGGTCATGGTGGTCAAAACCCAATTGAACCTGCTAGAAAGGGTTGTTTAATTTACCATGGGCCACATGTAAATAATTTCAAAGATATTTACTCATATTTAGATTCTTATAAAATTTCAAAAAAAATTAATACTATTAATAATCTAAGTAAATTTTTATTGAATGACCTAACTTCAAAGAAAAAAAGAAGTATAAAATTGAAAAAACAAATAAATTTTATGGGTCAATCTATATTGAAAAATATATATTCAGAAATAAAAAAATTTATTGTAATTAAAAAATGAAAATTTATAAACCAAGATTTTGGGACAGTAAGAAATTTTCAGTTTGGTCTTATGTTTTTTTTCCCTTTTCAGTAATTTTTAATTTAATTAACCTGATAAAATTTAAATACTTTAAAAGAGAAAAATTTAGCATTCCAATAATTTTAGTTGGAAATATTTATCTGGGTGGAACTGGCAAAACACCTCTTTGTATAGAAATATTCCAAATACTTAAATTGCTAAAACTAAATCCCGCATTTATAAAAAAACACTACAGAAAATATGCCGATGAAACAAATTTGCTAGAAAATATTGGTAAGGTATTTTCAAACAAACAAAGATTAAAGGCAATAAAATCATTAATTGATAATAATTTTCAAGTGGCTATTCTTGATGATGGTTTTCAGGATCCAAGCATAAAAAGTGATATATCTATAATTTGTTTTAGTGAAAAACAATGGATTGGAAATGGTTTTGTAATTCCTTCAGGGCCGCTTAGAGAAAAACTAAATGCATTAAAAAGATGTAACTATGTATTTATTAACGGAAACCAAAATTTGGAATTTGAAAAAATTATAAATAAATTTAATCCTGAAATTAAAATTTTTTACACTCAATATAAACTGACAAACATTAATGATATAATAAATAGAAAAGTCTTGGCATTCGCTGGCATAGGAAATCCTGAAAATTTTTTTGATCTTTTAAAAGATAATAATATAGAGATAATAGAAACTTTAAAATTTCCTGATCATTATGATTTTGAAAAAATAGATATTATAAATCTGAACAAAAGGGCAAAAGAGCTAAACGCATGTTTGGTAACTACTGAAAAAGATTATTTTAGATTAAATAACGAAGATAAAAAAAATATCAAATATTTAAAATTAGAATTACTTATTGATAAAAAAGATGAATTTATTAATGAATTAAAAAAAATTACATGAAAATCTTTAAATATTTTATACAATTCATAACAGTCTTATCACTATTCACAACTTTTAAAATTATTGGACTCCGAAATGCATCTTTTATGGGAGGTTATCTCGCTAAGGCATTGGGTCCATTATTTAGATCAAAAAAGATTATAGAAAAAAACTTAAATATTTGTTTCCCAAAAATTGATCAAAAAGAAATAAAAAAAATATCTCATGGCATGTGGGATAATATTGGCAAAACCTTTTCTGAATATGTTTTTTTGAAAAATTTTCATAAAAATCATAACAATTTAATAAAATTAAATGGAAGAGAATATTTAGATGAAATTAAGAAAAGTAATAATCCCGTAGTTTTTGTATCAGGTCATTTTGCAAATTTTGAATTACTAGGAACTAAATTGAAACAATATGGAATTAGATTTTGTGCAATATATCGACCTCTAAATAATATATTTTTAAATCCAATCATGGAATATCTGAGATTAAAATATGTATGTCCTGTGATGATTAAAAAAGTAAGATCAAACTTTAGAGAACTGTTGAGTAATATTAAAAATGAATATTCGGTAATTATAATAGCCGATCAAAGAACTAGTGAAGGAATAAAAATTAATTTTTTTAACAATCCTGCATTAACAACAACTATGCCGGCTCAAATATCGCTGAAATATAACTACAAAATTGTACCAGTCTATATAGAAAGGTTGCCGGATAGTAAATTTGAAATGACGATCCACAAACCATTTGAATATGAAAAAACTGGCAGCCATGAAACTGACATTTACAATCTCACATTAAAAATTAATAGAGAAATTGAAAAAATGATTTTGAATAAACCCGAACAATGGATTTGGTCGCACAATCGTTGGAAGTAGACTTGTAAATTAACCTTTTTTTAATTCTTCAAATCGTATTTGTGCCTCTTTAGGTGAAAAATAAGCTTCCTGTAAATCAACATTCCAATATGTGAGTTTGTCTAAATAAATTTTTTTTCCCGAAACCACACAAATTACGTAATTGCCTTTTTCTAGTACTTCAAAAGAATTAGGTCCATACTTTAATTTAGCTAAAATTTCATTCATAATTATATTTTTTTATATATCAATATTATATGAATATTAGATTAATTTGAAAAATAGTTTTTAGAAAAAATATTGATTAACTTATAGAAAATAAAAAACAAAATAACAATGCGAATAATTTCTGGAAAATTTAAAAGTAGAAAACTGTTAATGCCTCTAGATAAAGAAACAAGGCCTCTTAAAGATCTTACTAGAGAGTCAATTTTTAATACATTGCTTCATTTTAAAAAGTTTCTATTTAAATTCAAAAATACAAAAATCTTAGATCTGTATTCAGGCACTGGGTCTTTTGGCTTAGAATGTTTATCTAGA
The DNA here is from genome assembly GCA_000513055.1 of alpha proteobacterium SCGC AAA288-N07. Lineage (GTDB taxonomy): Bacteria > Pseudomonadota > Alphaproteobacteria > Pelagibacterales > Pelagibacteraceae > AAA240-E13. Next base: position 33,575 of record AZYB01000003.1, on the reverse strand, counting down.
GATGCTAATAAAGTTACATTTGTTGAAAACAACAAAAATGCCCTGAAAATACTACAAAAAAATATTTATAAACTTAATATTGAAAAAAAGACCTCCGTAATTGAATATTCAGTATCAAATTATTTATCTAATATTGACAATTTTTATCATAAAGTAGATTTAATTTTTTTGGATCCTCCATACAAAGAAAAAAATATTTTTGAATTAATTAATAATATTATTAAAGCAAATGTCCTTAAGAAAAATGGAATCATTATCATTCACAGAAATAAACAATCTAAAGATAATTATCCAAGTAATTTCAAAATAATAAATATAAGAAACTATGGGATTTCAAAGATTATTTTTGGAAATTTAGTTTTTTAAGAGAATTTTTTTCGTGCCTTGTTTTACAATTTCAACTGCTGGTTGGTCAAAAGGATTTAGTTTCATTAATCTTGATAAAAGAATCGTTTCTAAAATAAAAAAAGTAAAAATTGCACCTAATTCTTCTTCGTTCTTTTTTAAAAAATCAAAACTCCTAAAAGGAATTCTGTTTTTAGCTAAAGTAATTTCCATGGCTTTTCTTTGGGCATATATGATGTTCTCCAAATTTTTATTTGCTATATATTTAATAGATTTTGGTATTAAATAACTAGATAATTGAAATTTTTTTTGATGTCTTGATGTAAATATTGTAAAAAAATTATTTTTTGGCCCCTCTAAATATAGCTGGAGTAAACTATGATGATCCTTTGGCATAATAGAAACCATCGGAATAAATCCTTTACCTTTTTTTCCAAGACTTTCTGCTATTAATTGTTGATACCAATAACCAAGATCATTCATATCAGGATCATAACTTAGAATTATCGAGTTTAAAATTTTTTGTTTAGATAAATCATATAAACAGGATACATCGTAAATTAAACGATCAACAAAATTCTTATTATTAATTAAATAATTTAAATTTTTAAATTTATTTACTTTTAAATTCATTAATTCTGCTGGCAACATGCCAACTTCAGACATTACAGAATATCTTCCGCCAATAAAATTTTTATGCTCTATAATTTCAGCTTTTAATTTATTTGCAATTTCAGTAATTGCATTATTTTTTTTTTCGGTAATAAAAATATTTATGCAATTTTTTTTATTATTTTTAATAATGAAATTCAAATTTGTGATAGTTTCGATGGTATTTCCAGACTTAGATATAAAAATATAAGCTGGTTTATTAAATTTTTTTGAATTTAATTCTAAAATATTTCGTTCACTTAGATTGTCCTGAAAAAAAAAATTTTTTTTAATTTTTTGTTTCAAAAACGAATATAGTGCTTTTGCTCCAAGAATTGAACCACCCATTCCCACCAAAATTATATTTTTTCTTTTTCCTAAAATTTTAACTAATTTTTTTGAGTAGCTAAGTTTATAATTTTTTTCGAAACTAGCAAATAAGGGAATTTTTTTCTTTTTATAATCTTTTTTTAATTCCAAAAATTTTTTATTAGTTTTCAAAATATTTTTTAATTTTATTTTCTTAATTAAATTATTTTTAAAAAGAATATTCTTAATCAACATTATTATTTTTTGATTTTTTTTAGAATAGAATTTTCTAAATTGCCACTTCCTTCTTCAAGATTTTCTAAATTTTTTTGACTTTTACCCAATTGAATAAGTTGCTCAATATCGGTCATCTCTTCAATGTCATCATCCGATTTTATACTTTGTCCTGGTATTGGTAGATCTTTCCATTTAGGTGGCATAGCAAGAGGGTCTTTTTTTTTTACCAAAAATTCATCTGTAGTTTTTCTTTTTTGGCCACCTAAACCTTCTTTAACATCGCTCCAAGTTGCGGCGCATGCTGTTATGAGAAAAAAAACTATTGTTATTATTATTTTATTAAATATTTTTTGCATTATGTTCTTTATTCATATTCTTGTCGAATATTTCAACCAAAATTAGACAAATTATCCCAATTGTAATGAATATATCTGCAATATTAAATATGAACCAATGAAAATTTCCGATATGCAGATCGACAAAATCGGGCACAGCAAAATAGTAAATTCTATCAAAAAAATTGCCAAATGAGCCGCCTAAAATCATAGAAATAAAATATTTTCTGATACCATTTAAATTAAATAATAAAATTATTAGCACTAAATTAATAATTGCAATTATAAAAGTTAACAGATGATAAAAAATATTTGGATCCGTAGAAAATAAACCAAATCCTATACCTGTATTCCAAACTAAAAAAATATTTAAAAAAGGAAAAATATAAAGATCTACATCAGTACCATTTTCTTGTAAATTTAAGAGGTAAATCTTGCTTATTCGATCAATAATAAAAATTAAAATTATTATGATAAAATGATTTAGTAAATTTTTAAATTTAATATTGGACAATTTTTCACCTTTACATAGCACACATATTTTTATCACATTTATTACTTGTTATTTTCCAGCATCTTGGACATTTTTTACCCTTTGCTTTTTTTACTAGAACCTTAACACCCAAAATATTATCAATATGGAACAAATTTTCTTTTTTGTTATCAAGGGGTTTTGCTATTGCACGTGAAGTTATACAATATTCGGATAGGTTAACTTTTCTAGCAAGTTTTAGATATTGATCATCTAAATATATTTCTAGATCTGCCTCTAAACTCGATCCTAATTCCTTATTGGATCTTTTTAATTCTATAGCCGCATTACAAACTTGTCTTACATAATTTAATTTACTCCATCTTTTAAACAACTGATCGTTTTTCCAAGTTTGTGGTATATTTGGAAAATTTTTTAAATGAATGCTGTCAGTTTCATTTTTATTAACTATTTTATAAATTTCTTCTGTTGTAAATGATAGAATAGGAGCAAACCATTTTAATAAAGAATCCAGTAAAATATTTAATAAATTTATACAAGCCTTTCTGGTTTGGGAATCTTTTCCGTCACAATATAATGTATCTTTTCTTATATCAAAATAGAAAGCAGATAGATCTTGTGCACAAAAATTCAACAAATCTTTATATAGTTTATGAAAACTATATTTCTTTAAATGTGATTTAAAATTTTGGTTCAGAATATAAATTTTATGTAGCATATATTGTTCGAGTTCAGGCCAATTAAAAACTTCATCTGAACTAAAATTAAAATCAGTTTTTTGATCTTTAAGATTGCCTAATAAAAATCTAAAGGTATTTCTAATTTTTCGATAAGACTCAGCATGTTGATCTAATATTGAAAAATCAATTCTTAAATCTTCTGAGTAATCAGATGCTGCTACCCAAACTCTTAATATGTCTGCACCATATTTTTTTAATATATCTTCAGGTGAAATTACATTTCCTGTAGATTTTGACATTTTAAGTCCCTTCCCATCAACTACAAACCCATGTGACAAAATACTTTCGTAAGGAGCTCTACCTCTAGTACCACAAGACTCTAGTAAAGAAGAATGAAACCAGCCACGATGTTGGTCAGATCCCTCTAAATACATTGAAGCTGGCCATTTCAAATCATCTCTTTTTTCCAGAACAAAAGAGTGTGTTGATCCACTATCAAACCAAACTTCACAGATATCAGTAGATTTTATAAAATCTTCTTTTTTATATTTTTTAGTTAAAAATTTTTGGGGGTCATCTATAAACCAACAATCTGATCCCTCTTTTTCATAAATTTTTGCAATATTTTCAATAACTTCCGGATCTTTTAATATCTCATTTGTTTTTTTTGAAACAAATATTGGTAGAGGAACACCCCACGTTCTTTGTCTTGATATGCACCAATCGGGGCGTAGTTCTATCATTGATCTAATTCTTTCTTTTCCTTTTTTTGGGTAAAAATTTGTTTCGTCAATTGCTTTAAGAGCTTTTTTTCTAAGCTCATGGCTATCCATTGAGATAAACCATTGTTGGGTAGCCCTATGAACTAATGGAGCTTTCGATCTCCAAGAATGTGGGTAACTATGAGTAAGCTTTCCATTCCCTAGTAATTTTTTTTCTTTTTTTAATTTATCAATAATTAGTTGATCGGCCTTAAAAATATGTATGCCTTCAAAAGAGGGTATATTATTTGTATAACGTCCACTATCATCAATTGTATCGGTAGCCTTTATTCCATTTTTTAGACAAAGATTAAAATCATCAGGTCCATGGCTTGGAGCTGCATGTACAATTCCCGTACCTTGTTCAAGCGTTACAAATTGAGCTTCAAACATTGGAACTTGAAAATTATAACCAAGTTTTTTTAAAGGATGGGAACAAACCGTTCCTTCAAAACTACTACCTTTGAATGTGTTAGTTATTTTATATTTTTCTAATCCATTTTCTTTTACCACCATTTTTAATAATTTTGAGGCAATTATTATGTTTTGACTTTCAAAATTGGACGAAGTGTCTTCAACTTTTATTAAAGAGTATTCTAAATCTTTGTTATAGGCTAATGCTCTATTTGCCGGAATTGTCCAGGGTGTTGTTGTCCATATAATTACACTGCTATTTTTTATTGAGTCAATTTTAGAATGTTCTACTTTAAATCCAGCATAAATAGTATTTGAAACATGATCTTTATATTCAACCTCTGCATCAGCAAGAGCTGTTTTTTCGACGGTTGACCACAAAATAGGTTTAAATCCCTTGTAAAGACTTCCTTCTAATAAAAATTTACCAAGTTCTCTTACTATTCCAGCTTCAGCATCAAAACTCATTGTAGAGTAATAATTTTTCCAGTCACCAATAACTCCCAGTCGTTTGAATTCCTTTATGTGAACACCTATCCATTTATTTGCAAATTCTCGACATTCTTTTCTAAATTCTCCAATTGGCACATCATCTTTATTTTTTTTATTTTTTTTATACTGTTCTTCTATTTTCCATTCAATTGGTAACCCATGACAATCCCATCCTGGAACATAATTTGAGTCTTTGTTATCCATCTGATGAATTTTTGTTACTATATCTTTAAGTATTTTATTTAATGCTGTACCCATATGAATATGTCCATTTGCATAAGGTGGCCCGTCATGAAGAATAAACTTTTCTTTCCCTTTGCTCGCATTTCTATGTTTTTTATATAAATCTATTTTGTCCCAAAAATTTAAGATATTTGGTTCTTTTTGAGGCAAATTAGCTCTCATTGAAAAAGACGTTTTTGGTAAATTTAAATCTTCTTTTGTCATAAAATTATTTTTTTTCGTAAATAAAATTTTGCTTTTATTAAATCTTTTTTCATTTGACTAATTAAACTTGTTTTATTTTTAAATTTTTTATCTCTTCTAATAAAGTTGCAAAAATAAACATTTAGTATTTTTCTATATAAACTTCCATTGAAACCAAATAAATTTACTTCAAGTAATAGTTTTTTTCCTCCAAAAGTTGGCCGATAACCTAGATAAGCTATGCCATTTAAAATTTTTTTTGAATCATCTATTGTAGCCTTTATAGAATAAACGCCAGGTTTCGGCGAAATATAATTATCAATATCTATATTACATGTTGGAAAGCCTAGTCTTTTACCTAATTGTTTTCCTTTTTGAACGGCACCATTAATTACCCAGTTTCTTGATAATAATTTATTTGCATGTTTAATTTTACCTTTTTCTAACAAACCTCTAATTAATGAAGATGATATAATTTTCTTTTTAACTCTTAAGGGTTCAGGTTTTATAATTTTAAAACCATATTTTTTTCCTTCACTAATTAATTCTTTAACGTCACCTTTCCGTTTATTTCCATATTTAAAATTATTACTAACAAAAACAAATTTAGGATTTATTTTTTTTGCTACAATTTTCTTTATGAACTGTTTAGATGTAATCCTAGAAAACTTTAAATCAAAACTCTTATTAATAATAAAATCTACACCAATTTTTTTTAGCAAAAAAAATTTTTGGAAATCATTTGTAAGTCTATAATTTTTTAATTTCTTATTGAAAAACATAACTGGCAAAGGATTAAATGTTAGAATACCTAGTTTTAATTTATATTTTTTTTTAAATTTTATTGCTTCTTTTAAAACCTTTTGATGACCCAGATGTAAGCCATCGAAGTTTCCTATCAACAAAATAGATTTTTTTAATTTTAAGGGAATGGTAAAATTGCTGTAGGTTTTAAGCATATTTTTCTACCACGATAAAACATTTTGATAATAATTAATTTTAACTTGATATTTACTTAATATTTCATCAAAACTATTTGATGTTGAATTTTTAAATTCATCTTGATGAATTCCGTTTTTTATAAATAAAGAATCGTAATGCATGTTATTTGCGCCTTTTATATCTGTATTTAAATTGTCTCCAATTACCAATACCCTTTTTTCATCTTTAATACATTCTTTATAAATTTCAGGATAAGGTTTTCCATAATAGATTACTTTTCCATTCATTTCCTCAAAAATTCTAGCTATTGATCCAGCACAATATTCTTTTATATCACCTCTATGCACTATTAAATCCGGATTTGTACAAACCATTTTCTTGTTGACGTATTTTTTTAATAAATCTTTATAGTAAAAAAGATCATTTTCTTCATCGTCTAATAAGCCAGTACATAATATGAATTCTGCTGATTCGATTTTGTTTTTTCTTTTTTCTTTAAATTCAAAAAACAAATCTAAATCTCGCTTTGGACCTAAATGAAAAAAATTTTTACCATGATAGTTTGATCTTAATGAATTTAGAGCTGCATCGCCCGAAGTATAAATATATTGATAATAATGTTTATTAAAATTTAATTTACTTAAGAAATTTGCTACACCTTGACTTGTTCTAGGAGCATTGGTCATTAAAATAAATTTTTTATTATTTTTTTTTAAATTATCTAATACTTCAATTGCAGTAGAATTTAGTGATACTCCATCATGGATTACCCCCCATAAATCAATAAAGAAAATTTCATATTTATCGGCTATTTCTCGTAATCCATTTTTTAAGTACAAAAAGCCCATAAAAAAGATAATATAGATGTAAAAAATATAGTATTTTCAGTGTTTTTTAAAGGTCAAGTTAATTTTAAATCCACCTTGAAATTTTACATTTGTATATTTATATCATTCACAGAATTTGATAATTCAAAGAGTTTAATAGGAGAAAACAATGAAATTTAGACCCTTGCACGACAGAGTATTGATAAAAGTTTTAGATAGCGAAGAAAAAACTTCAGGAGGAATAATTATTCCCGACACAGCAAAAGAAAAACCGCAAGAAGGTGAGGTTGTAGCCGTTGGACCAGGAGCAAAATCAGAAGATGGAAAAATTTTACCAATGGATGTAAAAGTTGGTGATATAGTTCTTTTTGGTAAGTGGTCAGGTACGGAAGTAAAAATTGATGAAATAGAATATAGTATAATGAAAGAATCCGACATAATGGGAGTTTCAAAAAGCAAGAAATAAATTAACAAGGAGATATAAAAATGTCAAAAATTATAAAATTTGATACTGAAGCAAGAACTAAAATGCTCAAAGGAGTGGATACCCTTGCAAATGCAGTTAGAGTGACTTTGGGACCAAAAGGAAGAAATGTTGTTTTAGATAAATCTTATGGCGCCCCACGCATAACAAAAGACGGCGTGACTGTTGCTAAAGAAATTGACCTTCAAGATAAATTTGAAAACATGGGAGCTCAAATGATTAAGGAGGTTGCAAGCAAAGTTAATGATGAAGCTGGCGATGGAACAACTGCTGCTACAATTTTGGCTCAAGCAATAGTAAAAGAAGGAATTAAATATGTTACCGCTGGAATGAATCCTATGGATGTTAAACGTGGACTTGATAGTGCAGTTGAGCATGTTATAGAAAAAATAAAATTATCATCAAAAAAAGTTAAAAGTAGTGATGAAATAGCTCAAGTTGGAACTATTTCTGCAAATGGTGAAAAAGAAATTGGAGACATGATTTCTAAAGCGATGCAAAAAGTTGGGAATGAAGGCGTAATTACCGTTGAAGAAGCAAAGGGACTAGCTACAGAACTCGATGTAGTAGAAGGTATGCAATTTGATAGAGGATACCTTTCTCCCTACTTTATAACCAATGCAGACAAAATGACCACGGAATTAGAAAACCCACTCATATTGTTGCATGAAAAAAAATTAACTAACTTACAACCATTGGTTCCTTTATTAGAGTCAGTTGTTCAAGCAGCACGCCCTCTTATGATAATTTCTGAAGATGTTGAAGGCGAGGCTTTAGCAACTTTGGTTGTAAACAAACTAAGAGGTGGACTAAAGGTAGTTGCTGTTAAGGCACCTGGATTTGGTGATAGAAGAAAATCAATGTTAGAAGATATTGCAATATTAACCAGTGCCCAGGTAATTTCAGAAGATCTTGGAATTAAATTAGAAAATGTAAAAATAGGTGATCTTGGTTCTTGTAAAAAAATAAAGGTTGACAAAGACAATAGTACAATTGTTGCCGGATCGGGAAAAAAAGCTGATATAGAAGCAAGATGCAATCAAATTAGACAACAAATTGAAGAAACAACTTCTGATTATGATAAAGAAAAACTTCAAGAAAGATTAGCTAAGCTAGCTGGGGGAGTTGCTGTAATAAAAGTCGGTGGCTCAACCGAAGTTGAGGTCAAAGAAAGAAAAGATAGAGTGGAAGATGCGCTTAATTCAACAAGAGCTGCAGTAGAAGAAGGCGTTGTTGCTGGAGGAGGTTGTTCTTTGCTTTATGCCGCCCAAGACTTAGATAAAGTAAAATTTAAGGGAGCTGATCAAAAGGCTGGGATAGACATCATTAAAAAAGCTTTAGAAGCTCCTATTAGACAAATAACTGCTAACGCTGGTGTTGATGGATCAGTTATTGTTGGAAAACTTTTGGAAGGTAAAAAACCAAATCAAGGTTATGATGCTCAAAAAGAAGAATACTGTGACATGTTTTCCAAAGGAATTATAGATCCAACTAAAGTTGTAAGAACTTGTCTTCAGGATGCTGCTTCGATTGCAGGTCTATTAATTACAACAGAAGCAATGGTTGCTGACAAACCAGAAGAAAAAGATTCTGGTCCCGCTATGCCTCCTGGTGGTATGGGTGGTATGGGTGGTATGGGTGGTATGGGTATGTAATCCCATCTCTCTAGAACCTAAAAATTCTAAAACCCCCGATAAAATCGGGGGTTTTTTTTTAGTTTTCAAATGTAACTATACATGTATAAGAGCCTCAAATTATGAACAACAGTATTCGAAATATAACAATTATAGCTCACGTTGATCACGGCAAAACTACTCTTATAGATAATTTAATGAAACAGAGTGGATTATTTAGAGAAAATGAAATTGTTGATGAAAGACTTATGGACTCTGGAGAATTAGAAAAAGAAAGAGGTATTACAATTTTAGCAAAACCTGCTTCGATTAATTGGAAAAACTCAAGAGTAAATATCATTGACACACCGGGTCACAGAGATTTTGCAGCTGAAGTTGAACGTGTGTTGAGCATGGCAGATGGAGCATTATTGCTAATAGACTCTACAGAGGGTGTAATGCCACAAACTAAATTTGTATTAGCAAAAGCTCTTGGACAAGGTTTAAAACCAATAGTAGTTATTAATAAGCTAGACAAACCTGATCAAAGAGCTAACGAAGTTTTAGAAGAGACTTTTGATTTATTTGTAAGCTTAGATGCTAATGAAGAGCAATTAGATTTTCCTGTTTTATATGCAAGTGGAAGATCTGGATGGGCAAGTAAAGAATTGGACGGACCAAGAGAAAATCTTAATCCATTATTAGATCTGATTATTGATCAGGTCAAACCTGCTGAGTTTGATAAATCAAAACCTTTTGCAATGTTATCTACTCTTTTATACGCTGATAGTTTTTTAGGTAGAAGTTTGGTTGGAAGAATATCTCAAGGAACTGCAAAAGCTAATCAACAAATTAAAGCTATAAATCTTCAAGGGAAAAAAGTAGACGAAGGTAGACTAACTAAAATCTTTAGGTACGAGGGAACAAAAAAGGTTACTATTGATGTTGGTGAGGCTGGAGATATTGTGATAATAGCTGGATTAGAAAAGGCAAACGTCGCAGATACTATTTGTGATCTTGATGTTAATGAACCAATAGCAGCAACTCCTATAGATCCTCCAACAATGTCAATTACAATAACTGTTAATAGTTCCCCTCTTGCAGGAATAGAAGGTAAAAAATTAACAAGTACACAAATTAGAGATAGATTGGTACTTGAAGCACAAAATAATGTTGGAATTACTTTTTCAGAAAATACAGGTAAAGATTCATTTGAAATAAGTGGAAGAGGAGAACTGATGCTTGAAATTTTACTAACACAAATGAGACGTGAAGGTTTTGAAATGACTGTAAGTCCACCTAAAGTTTTATTTAAAAAAGATGATAATGGAAATAGATTAGAACCAATTGAAGAAATTACTATGGATTTAGATGAAGAATATTCTTCAAAAGTAATCGACTCAATGAATAGAAGAAAAGGTAAATTAATTGACCTTAAAGATACAGGAAAAGACAAGAAAAGATTAATATTTCATGCACCTACCAGAGGCTTGATGGGTTACACAAGTAGATTTCTAACATTAACAAAAGGTAACGGTGTGATTAATAGAACATTTCATTCTTATGGAAAATTTGAAGGTGAGATGAAAGGCAGAATAAATGGTGCATTAATTTCAATGGAAAAAGGTAAAGCTGTTGCTTTTGCAATATATAATTTACAGGCGAGAGGTGAAATGTTTGTTACTCATAATGACTCTGTTTATGCTGGAATGATTGTCGGACTAGCTCCAAAACCTGGTGATATGATCATTAATGTTATGAAGGGTAAAAAGCTTACAAACATGAGAACTCAAGGAACTGATGAAAACGTCGTGCTGACGCCAATACGTAAAATGTCAATTGCTGAGCAGCTGAGTATGCTTAATGCTGATGAAGCTTTAGAAATTACTCCAAAATCTTGTAGATTAAGAAAGGCTATATTGGACCATCATAAAAGAAAAAAAAGTGAAAAATCTGGAGCTGCTGGTGGTATGCCCCTTGGAGGAATGGGCGGCATGGGAATGTAACCCGCTTAAATTAATGAATTTAAAAAAGGTCGCAAAGTTGCAGCTTTTTTTTTTGAAATCAATAAACAAGCTTGAGAATTTAAAATATATCCATCCTTAAGGATTCTAAGATTATTATCTTTTAAAGTTTTTCCCGTTGAGGCTATATCGGTAATAATTTCAGATGACCCAATGAATGGATAGGTTTCTGTCGCACCAAGACTTGGTACAAGTTTGTATTGGGTAATTCCTTTTGAAACTAGAAAATTATTAGTTAAATTTGGATATTTCGTTGCAACTCGTAAAATGCTGTTCTTTTTGTCTCTAAAATCAAAAGAAACTTCCTCTAAATCTGCTACTGTTTGAACATCTATCCAGTCATTAGGAATAGCGACCACAACGTCCGCCACACCGAAATCTAGCTTTTTTTTAATTTCAATTTTTTTTTGAAGATTCATCGACGATTCTTGTAATAGATCTAGACCCGATATGCCTACGTCAATAGTTCCGTCACCGAGTCTTTGTATTATCTCTTTGGCGTGCAAATAAATAATTTTTGAATTAGGTAAATTCTTTATTTGAGCAAAATAATTTCTTTCACCTCCATTAGAGGTTGGTTTTAAATTATTTTTTTCAAAAAAACTTATTGAGCCTTCTTTTAATCTTCCTTTGCTTGGCAAACCTATGGTTATTAAATTTTTCATGTTTGTAAATTGTTTAAATTAATTGCAGCTCCAACTGCTGAAATATTTTTTTTAGATCCAAGACTTTTCAATAAACCATCATATCTTCCACCTCTTGCTATCTCTTTTTTTGATGAGTTATATATCTCAAAAACTATTCCAGTATAATATTCAATATCTCTACCAAAGTTTGTTGAAAAAACAGTTTTTGAATTTATTTTTGATAAATTTTTTATAGTTGATAAATCTTTGAAAACACTGTTGCTTAATTTGTTTTTTTTAACAAAACTTTTTAAAGTTTTCTCTAGTTTATCAATTGAGCAATTAATTTTTAAAAACTCTCTAATAATTTTCACAACTTTTTTATTTTCTCCAAATGATCTTGGGTCTTTTATTTTTCTGTCAAATCTAGACAAAATTTCAGAAATTTTACGGTTTGCAATTTCTTTACTTTGATCAAGGTTTTTCATCTCAGAAAATTTTTTTTTATCTAAGTTAATTGCCGTAGGATCTATATCAGAGTTAGTTTCAAGTCTATTAAGCAGATCTTCAAAATATTGGGGTCTCCAAAAGTGTCTCTTTAGTCTTATCTTCCATCTTTCTGGAATTTTTAAAGACTCTATTAACTTTTGAAATAAACTTACATCGCCTATTGTGATCGAAGTATTTTTTATTTTTATTTTTTTAATTGAATTAGCAATTGTTTTTAAAACTTTTAAATCATCAGTAGATTTATTTTTAGAACCTAAAATTTCTATTCCTAACTGATCATTAATAACCTTATCTTTTGGACTATTTGATCTTCTGTAGGCTTGTCCTGAGTAAAAAATTTTCGAATTTGCTTTAGAATTACCTTTTAAATATTTTATACAGGAAGCAACCGTCAAATCTGGTCTTAGACACATACTTTTCCCAGTATCGTCTTCAAAGGTGAGCATTAGTTTTCTAAAATTTTCGCCTGATCTTTGAATAATATAATCCGAATCTAAAAGAACATCTGGTTCTGATAAAACAAAACCATCTTTCTTAAAAACTTTTATTATATTTTCAGAGTAATTTTTTGATTTCATTTGCTAGATCCTCGACTTTAACGGAGCTCTCGTTACCAGTCTCAAGATTTTTTAAAGTCGCTTTTCCTGATTTTATTTCATCGTCACCATAAAAAATAACGGCTGGAGAACCTATTTTGTTTGCATACTCCATTTGTTTTTTTAATTTACCTTCTCCTGGATAAATCTCAGAACTGATGCCTGATGCTCTAAGCTTCTTTAATATCTTTATATATTTATCATTTTGTAATCGATCAAAAACACAAATAATTACTGGTCGAGTAATTTTTATCTTAAAATCTTTTTTTTGTATTAAAGCAAAAACAAGTCTATCAATACCAATTGATATTCCCGTTGCAGGACAATCGATTCCTTTTCCAAAATTGCTTACAAGATTATCATATCTTCCACCACCGCCCACGGATCCGAATTTAACGACCTGTCCTTTTGGATTTCTAACTTCAAAATTAAGATTAACTTCAAATACTAGACCTGTATAATATTCGAGTCCCCTGATTATTGTTGGATCAAAAATACAGTTTTTCAAACCAAATGAAGTTAAGCATTCCTCGAATTCTATAAATTCATTACTAACTGGTTCTGCTTCTTTTTCTCCCCATTTTTTTGACCATTGATCAAAATCATATGTTTTACCATCAGGCGGTGGGTTCGTGGTTGTTATTTTTTTTCCTTCATAATTCAATTGTTCTTTAATCTCATTAATTTGAATTTCAGTTAAACCAGCTCCTTTCGTAAAATCACCAGACAAATCTTTTCTTCCTTTGCCTAAAAGTTTTTCTACCTCTTTCCATCCCAGTCTATCTACTTTATCCAAAGATCTTAAAATTTTAAGTCTTGTCTCTGCTGAATTTACTTTAATATATTCAAATAGTTTATCGAGAACTTTTCTTGAAGAAAATTTTATAGTAAAATCTTTTTCTGTAAGCCCACATTTTTTAAGTATTTCTGAAATCATCGCACATAATTCAGCATCAGCAATCAAGTTCCCAGTCGCAATATAATCTGCATCAAATTGTAAGAACTCTCTATATCTTCCTGGGCCAGGTTTTTCATTTCTCCATACCGTTCCTAATTGATAACGCTTGAAAGGTTTAGGAAGTTCAAGATAGTTTTTTGCAACATATCTGGCTAGTGGAGCCGTAAGATCATATCGAAGGGATAACCAATTCTTTCCGTCTTTGAAGGAGAACACACCTTCGTCTGGCCTTTCCTTGTCGGGCAAAAATTTTCCAATACTATCCGTATACTCAAAACTTGGTGTCTCGAGATATTGAAATCCATAATTAATCATAACTTCTTTAATATTAGAAATTACAAAATCACGGATTAATAATTCTTTTTCTTGTCTGTCTACAAAACCTAAAGGTAATTCCTTAGAGGGTTTAAGATTTTTTTCTGTGCTCATTATTTTGGTACAGCAGGGTGGATTCGAACCACCGACCCCTAGTTCCACAAACTAGTGCTCTAACCTACTGAGCTACTGCTGCATAACTCCTTTTTATATTAATTGTTAATAAATTTGTATTTTAAAATATGTAATGATTTAGCTAAGCAATAGCCTAGCGTGCGCAAAATGGTGTTTTGCGCTTAAAGAAAGGTATTCTTTTTTTCGTTTTTTGATCATGGCTAATAGATAGCAAAAAATACTTTTTATGCAACAAAAAATTGTATAGAGACATAATATTAGCTTAATAAAAAAACCAACATTGATTTTCCCTATACAAAAGTTTGTTTGAAATACTATTCAGAAGTTTTTTGCAGATTTACTGCGGAAGGACCTTTGTCCGTATTTTCAACTTCAAACGTTAATTCGTCACCTTCATTTAGATACTTTAAACCAGCTTCTCTTACTGCAGAAGAATGCACGAACACATCTTTTTCTTTGTCTTCTCTTTCAATGAAACCATATCCTTTTGTTCCATTAAACCACTTTACTTTTCCTTTTAGACTCATTTTTACTTTTCCTTATTTTAGTTCAACTTTGTTATTGTAAAAATTACAACAACACCCCTTTAAATTGATTTAATAAGATATGTCAAGCTAATTGATTTAATTAATATCTAAAGTATTAAACGATTTTTTAAACAAATTGTGGCTACTGTAACAATATTTTGAATTTAAAAGTATCATCTTTTTAATCGTCCATTTTGCAAACAGGTATGGAAAGTTTGTGTAAACCTTTTTTTCTGATCCTCATATATTTTTCATAATTTTTATCTTTAGGATTTTTCATTGCCTCTTCCAATTCTTTGTAGGTCATGCCTAATTGATCAGCGTCTGATCGTGAATCTAACCACAATCCATCTGTAGGTTCGGCCTTAATAATATCTTCTAATATTTTTAATTCTTTTCCCATTTCCCATATTTGGGTTTTTGTGCAATCTGCGATCGGGGAAATGTCCACACCTCCGTCTCCATATTTTGTAAAGAAGAACACACCAAAATCTTCTACCTTATTTCCAGTCCCAACAACAATTCCATTGTTGGCTGCAGCTACTTGATAGAGAGTTACCATTCTTAGTCTAGCTTTTGAATTAACCATACCATATTCATTATAAAATTTAGATAAGGTGTTTTTGAATGTTTTAAAAACTAAATCTAAATCAATCAAATGGCCTTCTATATTGTCATATCTTTTTTTTAACCATTCTTGATGCCTTAAACTAAGGTCGTGTTGTTCTTTTATTTGCCTTATAGGCATTGACAAGACAATAGTTTTCATTCCCGTTAGGGCGCAAAGTGTGCTTGTCACCGAGCTATCTATGCCTCCTGAAATTCCTACTACTAAAGAATTTGGTTTTTTCGGCATAAATTTACAATAATCTAATATCCAACTACTAATTTTTTCAATTCTTTCATTATTATTCATAAATTCGTCAAAATTAACTATGATTATTATATTGAAAAATAAATGTTTAAACAGATTTTTTTTATTTTGTTTTTTTTAATGAGTTTTACTTTAAAAGTAGAAGCAACTTGCGAGGATAAGCCAGGAGACAGTGTGGACTATTCAGGATGCCAGTTTGCTTCTGGCCAAGATTTAAGTACAAGCTATTTAACAAATTCAAATTTAAGTCTTACTTCATTTAACAAGGTTAATTTTGATCAAAGCATGATGATGCATTCCAATCTTTCTAATGGCAATTTTGCAGAATCCTCATTTTTCCGAGCAAATCTTTACGAATCTATTCTGGAAGGTGGAAATTTTGAAGGGTCAAATTTTGAATCTTCAAACCTAACGCGAGTTAAATTTAACGGAGCTTCTTTAATCGGAGCTTCTTTTAAAAACAGTAATTTAGTAGGGGCAGATTTTACTGCCGCAAATGTTCTTAATGCAAACTTTGAAGGTGCCAATCTCAATAATGCTACCTGGACTGATGGAACCAAATGCAGCTTGGAATCTATTGGTCTATGTAAAAAGAAATAAAATAAAATGTTATCTTCAAAGTTATTTTCTTGGAAAAAAAATTCTACAATCTTCAAAAACGAAGAACTTATCCAAAAATTAAGATTTGAAGGAATAACTGATGAAAAAATTTTATCAGCTATTAGGACTGTTCCGAGAGAATTATTTACAGAAAAATTAAACGAAGCTTATGAAAATAAAGCTTTATCAACAGATTGTAGCCAAACAATGACTCAACCATTCTGCACTGCATTCATGATTAGTTGTCTAAACTTGAAAAATACAGACAAAATATTAGAAATTGGAACTGGAGTTGGGTGGGCCACAGCTATTATTTCAAAGTTAGTTAATACAATTTTTACAATCGAAAGGTTCAATACCTTATTAGATAGTGCTAAAAAAAATATTGCAAAACTTAATATAAACAACGTTAATTATAAGTTAGGAAATGGATTCGAAGGTTGGGGAGAAAAAATTTTATTTGATGCAATTATTATTGGTGCAGCATCAGAAATTATACCTTTAAAATTGTTGGAAAGTTTAAAAAATAATGGAAATTTAATTATGCCAAAAAAATATCATGCTGGGAATCAAAAATTATTATTAGTTACAAAAAAAAGTGGAAATTTTGAACAGAAAGAATTACTAGATGTAAAGTTTGTGCCACTTTTAAATGAAGCTAGTGTAAAATAAAATTTTGAAAAAAATACATATTATAATTACAGGGACCGTTACTGGAGTAGGTTTTAGATGGTGGTTAAAGATAGAAGCTGAAAAAAGAAGGGTATATGGTTTTGTTAAAAATAGAAATCAAAACGAAGTAGAGGCAGTATTGTTGGGTAATAAAAAGGATGTTGATAATATAATAAATCTTTGTAGAAAGGGACCTGCTTCATCAAAAGTTGAAAATATTAAAATTGAAGATTATCAACAACAATACTTTAAAAAGTCTTTTGATATTTTACGTGAGTAATTAATAAATGATAATTGAAATTAGCTAGCTTTTTGTTTTCGTTCTTTTTCCAATAATCGAACTAAAGAGTCAACCATCATATCTGATGCCTTAAAAATTTCTGTAGTTTTAAATTCGTGTGAAATATGTTTTTCTGGATCAGTTTTATCTTCAATAATAATATTTTCTTTGGGCGAATTGTTTTTTATATAAATTAAAAGCAACCAATCATCTTCTGGAGCATCATCCCAACGAATATAAATTTCTCCAGATTCAAATCTAAGATCGATACATCTAAGTATGGACCGATGCTTAGGGATATAGCGCTTTGAAATTTGAAAACATAAACTTACACTAGATCTATAAAAACTTTCCAGACAATTTTCTATTTTTTGACGCTCTAAGGTATATTGTTTTTCTTTTTCTAATAAAGCTTCTCTATCATCTTCTTGCTTTATCTCTACTCCTAAGGCTTCCACTCTTTCCTTAATTTTCTGATCTCGAATAGCTTTATATTTTTCTTTAAGTTTTTCTATACGTGCTTGAAGTCCATCATAATCAGACCTTTCCTCTTGAAGGGCAACCCTTTCCAAATTTTGGAGTTCTTTTATTTCTCTTTTTTTAAAATTTTCAATTTGTTTTGCTAATTTTAATTCAAGTAAAAATTTTTTTTGACGCTCAGCTTGTTCTTTTCTTATTTCTGCTTGTTCTTTTTTTAAAAAGTTCTTTATGTCTTTCTTTCTTTCTTTTTCAATTTTAATTTCTTGTCTTAACTCTTGTTCTTTAAGAATCCGTCTTAGTTGTTCTTCTAATTTAATTTTTTTTTCTTTTTCTTTCCTTTCCTTTTCAAACTTTTTCAATTTTTTTATTTTCTTTTTTTGTCTATAATCTTCAAAAGATTTTATGAGTGGTCTGAAAATAAAAACTACAACTTTCTTAAAGCTGATTTTTTTTAGCTGACTGATTTGTTTCTTAAAATTAGGGAATATTATTTTCTTTGATTTAATTTTAAAAGTAGTTCTTCTAATCCTTTTTGATTTCAACTTTTGTCTTTTAGGGCGTTTAATTTTAGTTTTTCTTTTTTGTTTTATTAGACGTCTTTTCTTACTTTTTTTTACTTTTTTTACTTTGAATTTTTTCCTCAAAATTTTTGATTTTTTTGAAAACTTTTTATTTCTTTTTTTTTTCATGAATTTGATTAGTTTAGTAAGGAATATTTATCAATAAGTTATTGATAAATATAGTCTCTTGTATTTGGTGCGGCATGAAGACTTTTTGTTAATTGCAATTGAAAAACAACCTGGTCCCCCCATTTAAAAGCTTGCTCGCAGGATACTAAGTAGAACAGCCACATCCTGTAGAAATTTTCATCAAACATTTTTAAAGCTCTATTTTTGTTTTTTATAAAACGTTCTTTCCAATGACGAAGTGTATATGAATAATGCATTCTTAAAATTTCTAAATCAGACAAAATTAATCCTGATTTTTCAATAGAAACTATAACTTCGCTTAAACTAGGAGTATATCCCCCGGGAAAAATATATTGAGTTATCCATGGTTGAGGTTGGCGAGGCTGATTAACTGAGCCGATTGTATGAAGAAGGGCTATTCCATCTTCATATAAAGTTTCATTAATCTTTTGAAAGAAAGTTTTATAAAATTTCCTACCTACATGCTCAAACATGCCAACTGATACGACGCGGTCAAATTTTTCTGACACTTCCCTGTAATCACAAAGTCTAAATTCGACCTGGTTGTCCATATTCATTTCTTTGGCCTTTCTATTACTGTATGCAAATTGATTTTTGGACAAAGTAATACCCAAAACCTGGCACTGTGTTTTTTTGGCAATTTCAATTGCAAGAGCGCCCCACCCAGAGCCTATGTCTAATATTTTCTGATTAGGTTTTAGATTTAATTTTTTTATTATATGATCTATTTTATTATTTTGAGCTGTTTCGAGTGAATCATTTTCATTTTTATAATAAGCACAAGAATACTGTCGCTTAGAATCAAGAAATAAATCATATAGATCATCAGAAATATCGTAATGATGAGCTACATTCATTTTTGATTTTTTTATAAAATTAAAATTTGTTACATATCGATATGATCCCCTAATTTTATTTAATATCTCACTAAAAAAATTAGTTTCTTTTCTTCCAATATTTTTTAGAGCCATATTTAAAAATTCTGTAAGTGTTCCATTTTCTATAGTAAGAGATTCCTCTGCGTAGGCTTGCCCAAAATAAAAATCAGGATAAAGTAAGAGCTTATAATGTAGTGACTTATCAAATAACTTTATTGTTAAAGGTTTTTCTTTTTTTGGATTTCCAATTATATATTTTTTTGAATTTGCATCAATTAATTCAAATCCGTCTTCTTTAAAAAGATTGTCTAAAAATTTAGCTAACCGCATAATTTATGCCGCTATATTATTCGTTGCAATAAAATCTAATTCCTTAAGTTTGTTCAGCATTTTTTTTTGTTTTTCTACTGATAATAAAGTTAAAGGAGGTAGTAGTCTCTTATATTGTTCATTTGCTGTTGACATATAGCTATGAAGAGCCGAAATCAAATTTCCTGCATCATCAAATGTTTTTCTTACTGCACAAAGTTTTTTATTGACTGTTTGTTCTTTTCCATTTTGGAAATCGTCATAAACTTTCCTAGCCAAGCTGTGAGTTACATTTGTTACTGCGCTAATAATACCATTCGCACCTTTTTGTAATCCATGAAGTAATTTTGTTTCGCTGCCAGGTAACATTGAAAATTCAGGGATTTGTAAAGTTTCGTAAAGATTGTAGCTTGAATCTTTACACCCTCGAATCGCTTGTGGAAAATCTCTAACAAGTTTCTCAACAGCTTGTGGTGTGAATAGATACTGGGAAAGTTTCTGAAAGTTATATAAAATGATTTTAATTTTTGGGAATTTTTGAATAATATTAGCATAAAATGCGTACACGCCTTCGTGAGAATTATTTACATAATAAGCCGGTGGCATTATTAAAAAAGTATCAAAACCATTATTAAAAGCATGATTTATTAAATCAACATTGTCTCTTAGTGAATTAACACCCGTGCCCAAGTAAAATCTATCTTTGTATTTATTATGACTTAATTTAGAAATTAGACTCTTTTTTTCTGTTATTGAAATTAATTGACCTTGGCCAGTAGATCCAAAGAAAAAAGTTCCATCAAGTCCTTCATCGATTAGATGTTCATGATGTTTAATGGTTTTTTCTTCATCAAGAGAAAGGTCCTCTTTTAAAACACTAAGACCAGCTGAATATATCCCTTTTAATAAAGTCATGTTATTAACCAATTTATTTGTTAAAAGTTATAATAAATTGAAAAAATGATTAAAGCTATCGTACTAATAAAATCTATGGGAATCGGTGATTTGTGTATACTTATAAGCAATATACAAGCTATTAGTAGAAAAATTAATGAACCAGTTACAGTTTTAGCTCAAAAAAATACACACGCAAATGCTATATTAAAAAACGATCCACACGTTTCTGAGATTATTGAATTTGATGGTAAAGAAATAAAGGGCCTTTTTAATATAATAAAAAAAATTAAACCTAGGCATTTTAATCAATCTTATATTTTTAGTGATTCATTAAGATTTTTTTTAATTTCAAAACTTTCAGGTATTAAAGATATTTTTCATTATAGATTTTTCTCAAAAAAAGGAAAAAATTTTTATAAAACTGCTAAAGAATTTACAGAAAAAACACTAAACATTGAAATTGAAACTCAATCTAAGATTTATTTCGATAAAGAAGAAATGGAAAATGCAAAAAAAAAATATAGTATTACAGATGAAACAAAAAATTTTATATGCGGTATCTCTGCCAGTGGTCCTACAAAAAGATGGCCTATCAATAACTATATTGGTTTATTTGAAAATCTTAATTCAAAATTTAAATGTAGATTTTTTTTAGCAGGAGGGTCGAATGATGAAGATTTAATCAGAAAAGTTATGAATTCATCAATTGGAAAAAACTGTATATCCTTTTCTAAAATGACTATTGCTCAAACAATACCAATCATTGCTGCATGCAATTATTGTATTTCTAATGATACTGGTTTCGGCCACTTGTCTGCTGGATTAGGATGTAAAACCCTCATGTTATTTTTGGATAGCCCCGCTATGAGTTATGGAATATATAACAAAGAAATTAATATCATGGTCCCGGAAGGAGAAACCATGGCATCAACTACACATGATACGCTTGGAAAAATAAGCGTTAATAAAGTTTATAACAAAGTTTTTAAAATTTTGAGTTAGGTAAAATCACTTTTGAGTATAGTTTCTTTAGCTTCATTTATTATTTTACTCAAATGTTCAGTATTTGAATTAGGATTCATATCAGGGTGAAGTTTTTTTTGTAAAGTATTACATGCTTTAATGACCTCATTCTTTGAACACCCTTTTTTTATACCTAAAATTTTGTAAGCCTCATCTAAGGATATATTACTTGATGGTCTTGTTTGACTGGTTTGACCAAAATAAGAAAATCTTCCAGTGCTTCTAAGGTAATTAAGAACTCTCCACAGATTCCAAATCTGAAAAGCTGTAAGACCTTTGATCTTTAAGGCGCTCATGGCCAAAAAAAACAATGGTAGCGAAACCAGTAATCGACCCCCTATTAGCATTATAACAGCCAGAATAAGAGATATAATTAAAATTAAATTTCTAGCAGTTCTAGATATTTTTTGGCTACTAGTCTTTGCAAACCAATTAAGAATTAAATAAACTACTATAAAAATTAGTAATCCAGTAATAAAAATATTCATATAAAAATTCTTTATGAAATTACCACAATTACGAAAGCAAAGGACTAGTAAAAATTACCACGGTATAACAATTTATGATGATTATGCCTGGGTAGATCAATTGAATATATTAGAAGTTTTAAAAGATTCTAGTAAATTGTTGCCAGAAGTAAAAAAATATTTAGAAGAAAATAATAATATAACTGAAAAATATTTTGCTGATAGTAAAAATTTACAAAAAAAACTTTTTGCTGAAATTAAATCCAAAATCAAATTGGATGACACCTCATTGAAATTTAAAGATAGGAGATATTTTTATTGGACAAAAACAACAGCCGAAGGAAATTATGGAAAAAAATTAAGAAAATTGATTGATAGTTCTAAATCTGAAGAGATTATCTTTGATGGAGATGTGGAAAAAAAGAAACACGGATCTGAATATTTTGGTCTTGGAGCTGTTGATGTTTCCTACAATGATAAATTGCTCAGTTACTCATTAGATTTAGTTGGTAGTGAGTATTATACTATTTACATTCGAGATATAGCCGCAAATAAAATATTTGATGAAAAGATTGAAAATACAACTGGTATCGTTACATGGTCTTTAAATGACGAGAGTTTTTTTTATTCAAAATTAGATAAATTTCATCGTGCAAGAAAAATATATAAACATATTTTAAATACTCCTGTTGAAAATGATGAATTAATATATGAGGAAAAAGATGAAACTTTTACCTGTGGAATAGGAATTACTTCTGACGAAAAATTTTTTGTAATTTCAACTTTCGATCATATCACTGCCGAAAATCATTTTTTTTCTGTAAATGAAAAGGAAATAAAACCAAAGTTATTTTTAGCACGAGAGAAAGATATTCGCTACTCTATTGATAGTTGGAAAGATTATTTTTATTTACATACCAATGATAATGCTGAAGATCATAAAATTTTGCGATGCAAAAAAGATAATATCAATGAATTTGAGGAATATATTCCAGCAAAAAAAGGAACTATTATTGGTGGTTTTGATTTTTTAGATAATTTTATGATTAGAGGAGAAAGTTCAGATGCTATTTCAAAACTCTATATAAGAGATCTAAAAACAAATAAAGAGGAAGAAATTAAGATATCAAGCGAACAAGTGGGTTCACCAGGCGCTTCGTTAATGCAACGAGATACAAATACTACAATGATTAGAATTGGTTGGGAAAGCATGGCAACACAAGGAAAAATATACGAATATGATATTCTTACTAAAGAAAAAAAACTTGTTAAAGAAGTTGAAATACCCTCAGGTCATGATCCCGATACATATATTGTGGAAAGATTAAAAGCAAAATCTCATGATGGTAGAAAGATACCTATTACTTTAGTTAGGAGAAAAGATGTCAAACTAGATAGTAAATCTAAAATAGTTCTTTATGCTTATGGGGCATATAAACATTCTGTCGGAGTTTCCTTTGGTGCTTCACGATTTTGTTTAGTTGATCGCGGTATAACATTCGCAATTGCACATATTCGTGGTGGTGGCGAGATGGGCGAACACTGGCATAAAGAAGCTCTTTTTGAAAATAAGAAAAATAGTTTTTTAGATTATATTGCGGTTGCTAATCATTTAATTGAAAAAAAATACACATACAAAGGTGGAATATGTTTTTTAGGTGGTTCAGCAGGAGGTTTGACAGGCGCAGCGGTTGCAAATATAGCTCCTGAATTATTTTTTTCAATATTACTATTAGTGCCATTCTGTGACCCTCTAACTACAATGCTAAATGAAAAATTACCACTTACACCATCTGAATGGGAGTTATGGGGCAATCCAATTAAAAAGAAAAAATATTTTGAATCTATTTTATCTTATTCGCCATATAATAATCTAAGAAAAACTTCTTATCCTCCTATGTTTGTTACAACCTCTTTGTTTGATAGTCGTGTTTTATATTCCGAGCCAGTAAAATACTTAGCTAAACTAAGAGAATTAAAAAGTGACAAAAATTTACAATTGCTTAAATGTAAAATGAAAGCTGCATCGCATGGTGGTCCGAGTGGACGAGACAACTCTATTAAAGAACTTGCTGAAGAATTTAGTTTTATTCTCAAGACAGCAGGAGTTATAAATTAACTTGATCTTGAAATTTCAATAATTGTTCCTAATTAAAGATCTGTAAACTGCCTTTAAGGAGTTTGCGTATAGTACTTGCTTAATGAAAGGAGAAAACTATGAATAAAGCACTTTCTATATTTAATCAATTAAGACCAGTTACGATTGGTTTTGATTCGATGTTTGATAACTTTGAAAGAATGTTTGAAGATGATTTTTTCAATACATCTTCTAGCTACCCGGCTTACGACATTGTTAAAACTGATGAGAATCAGTACGATGTTGAAGTTGCCTTAGCAGGATTCAATAAAAAAGATATAAAAGTTGAATTTGCTGATGGTCAGTTAAGTATTGAATCAATCAAAAATCAAACGGCAAAAGAAAAAGATAATGGAAAAATATATAAGGGTATTGCAAAAAGATACTTTAAAAAATCTTTTTCAATTGCAGATAACTGTGAAGTAAAGGGAGCCGAACTTAAAGATGGACTTTTAAAAGTCTCACTTGAAAGAATCATCCCTGAAACTCAAAAACCAAAAGTTATTGAAATAAAATAAAGCATATGGAAAGAGGCGGCTTAATTGTCGCCTCTAGTCATAAACTCCTTGTACATAAATTCAGATATATTTAATATTTTTTGATATCCCAATATCAATAATTTTAATTTTTCCAGAGTACTTTTTACCAGGATTAATCGTATGTCCTATTTTTTTTGAATGTAAGACTAATGTTGTATTAGCTCTAACAGCGCAGCCCAATACTTTTCCGGTATCTCCATGTACTCCGCTTGGAATATCTATAGATATAATTTTGTTTGATTTATTCATTCTTAGAATAACTGACTTTAACAGTCCAGAGATTGGCCTATTTAAACCTATGCCAAAAACACAATCTATTAAAATTGAATTTTTTTTAAATTTAAATTTTGAAATATTTTGAGTTTTAATTTTGAGCTGATTCAAAGCCTTCAAAGCGTCCCCTTTATAAGATTTATTCTTTAAACAAAATAAATCAACCTTGTAGTTTTTTGTAATTAAATAATTGCCAATAATAAAACCATCACCCGCATTATTTCCAGGACCACATATAACAATTACCTGATGCTGTTTATTTATTAGCTTTGTTATCTTCTTTGCAGAATTGATTCCAGCTTCTACCATCAGTGAAAATGAATTTCCTCGTTTCTTAAATTCTTCAATCTCTAATTTTTTAATATCTTTGATTGAAAATATTTTTTTAATTTTCATTTAAATTTTAGATTATAAATGCTAAATTTTATTATGGTCCCGTAGTTAAATGGATATAACGGATCCCTCCTAAGGATCAGATGCAGGTTCGATTCCTGCCGGGATCATTCTAAAATTCTTATAAACGAATAAAGCCATTTTTATATGCTTTTAGCCATTTGTTATTTGATTCCATTTCAAAAACTATCAGAGGATTAAACTCTGATAGAATCCAGTGATCTTGATCTAATTCTCCTTCAAGTTGGCCTTCACTCCATCCAGAATATCCCAAAATAACTAAACTTTTTTTTGGTCCCTTATTTTCAGCTATATCAAACAAAATATTATAATCTCTGGTTATTGATATACCATTATAATCTTTAGTATTTTCATTTTTGTACTCTTGTGAATGCAAAATATATATTTGTTCTTTTTCAACTGGCCCGCCCCAATATATTGGAATATTTACTTCATATAATTCTTTCTTTTCATTTTTTCTACCTTGCAATGTATTTATCAAAAATCTGAGAGGTACTTTGCCTATCGGTTTATTGATCACAAGACCCAGGGAACCCTCTTTGTCGTTATCCAGCATAACGATTACCGTTTTTCTAAATCTATCATCTGTCATCTTTTCTGTTGCAACTAAAAAATGATTTTTGACGCTAGTATAAAATTTGCCTTTTAAATAATTTTTTGGAGCTTCTGCCAAAGCTGTAAAGCTGAAATAGGATGTAGTTATTAGCAATGTGAAAAAGTAAAATAATAATATTCTGTAAATCCTGTGAAATATCATCTTCGCTTTATGTGACTAATCTTTATTCCTATAATGGCTTGTCGATACAGCCTCTTGAAGAAAAACCATCAATCATGCCGTTTAATCCTATTGTGAATTCACGTTTACACTTAATAATTCCAAACTTTTTTGAGGTATATATTAAAAATTCAATTCCTTGATCATCTTTTCTAACTTGGTTTGGAATACCATAAATTTCCAGTAACTCCGATTTTGGTTGACCTATCCATTTCTCTAGTTCCTGTTCTTTTTCAAGTATAGCTGATGATTTTTTTTCAATTTGCTGACACGAGACTAAAAAAATATTAAATAAAATAATTAATAAAAATGTTCTTTTCATAATTTCAACTCAGCATAGAATAGCATATAATTTATCAATTTATATAAACTTTTGAGTTGAATTCTTTTTAATTAAAATAATTTTAATAAAGATTTTATTAAGAGAATCAATTAGTTTGCTCGGCTTAGGAGGAAAATATTTATGATGGACAAATATTTCGATTATAGAAAACATAAAACGGATTTTAAAACAGAAGTCATTGCAGGAGTATCGACCTTCTTGACGATGGCATACATAATGTTCTTAAATCCTTTAATACTTGCGGATGGAGGCTTCGACTTTGGTGGAGTGTTCACCGCCACTGCATTAGCAGCAGCTCTCGCATGTTTCATTGCAGCTTTTTATGCAAAGACATGGCCGGTGGGCTTGGCGCCTGGAATGGGCATAAATGCATTTATTGCGTACGGCGTGTGTCTCGGTATGAAATATACGCCTGCAGAAGCACTTGGAGCCGTTTTGGTGGCCGGTATAGTCTTCTTAATAATTTCATTAACTCCAATAAGAGCTTGGCTAATTAATTCAATTCCAAAAAGTTTAAAACTTGGGATTGGTGCAGGTATTGGTCTCTTTTTAGGAGTAATTGGTTTTGAAATTATGGGATTAACAGCTGATCATCCGGTTACACTTGTTACACTTGGTGATCTAGGTAATCCTTTGCTTCTTTTAGGTGCTGGAGCATTTATATCAATGATTGTAATGGAGAAATTGAAAATTAAAGGAAACATAATTATCGGAATTGTTGCCTTTAGTGCCATTGCTTGGGTAACGGGCTTAGGCCAATTTAATGGTGTTGTTTCCGCTCCACCTCCAATGACTCACTTATTTGCATTTGATTTGGGTGCCGCACTTTCAGCTTCAATGGTAACAGTAATTTTTACTCTGTTTTTCATTGACTTTTTTGATACTGCAGGAACTTTAACAAGTGTTGCAAATGTTTCTGGTAAAATTGGAAGAGACGGAAAAATCCAAGACATTGATAAAGCTATGCTTTCTGATAGTGCTTCAACTGTTGTAGGTGCGGTATTAGGTACTAGCACAGTTACTACATATGTGGAATCAGCTGCTGGTGTTAAAGCTGGTGGACGAACAGGAATGACTTCACTTGTAATAGGACTTTTATTCTTGTTGTGTTTGTTCTTTGCGCCGCTAGCTACTAGTCTTCCAAAGGAAATTGATGGAGCTGCATTAATTTATATTGCAACTCTTTTCGTTCGTAACATAGTAGATATTGAATGGGATGACATCGCCGAATCTGGCCCTGCTGTCCTTGCTATGATCGCTATGCCATTTACGTACTCAATTTCTCACGGAATAGCTTTAGCATTTATTTCTTATGCAGCCATTAAAATCTGTACTGGAAAAACAGATGTTAACCCAGCTATTTGGGTAATAGCAATAGCGAGCATAATAAGTTTCGTTGTAGCTTAGAAAAATTTTAATTTTTTAAATTAAAAGGGCCAAAATTATTTTGGCCCTTTTTTTTATTTATTATGTTTTTTTTTTAGATCTTCAATTCTAATTTCTTCAAAAATCTCGAAAGGCTGAATTATCCAGGGATTATTTTCTAATCTAACGGCGCAAAAATCTGGTTCAAAAGTTGATTTCTTTTTCTTCCATAAAGTTGCTGTTTTAATATCTTCTATTTTATCTTTTATGGGCTCATATTGTCGTAACCAATCAACACTCTTATTCAAAGTAATACCTGTGTCTGAAAGATCATCGCATAACAAAATTCTTCCACCCATATTTTTTGCAATCGAACTCATTTCCCGTGAGAATACTATCTCTCCCTGTTCATCCTCAATTCCCTTACCGCTATAAGATTCAACGGCTAAATATGCACATTTTAATTTAAAAACTCTACTCATTAGATCGATCATAGGAGCTCCACCACGCATTATACCAACTAGTAAAGTGGGTTTATAACCACTGTCATGAACCATAATACTTAGTTTTTCTACAGTGTTATTATATTCATCCCAAGAAACAATTAATTTTTCTGACATATCAATTCTGTTATCATAATTAAAAATAACTTAATTAAAAAGGAGAAAATAAATGCCTAAAGGATATTGGTTATCTATATATGAAAAAATTGACAATATGGAAACTTTGAAAAAATACGCAGTAAAAGCAACTACGGCTATTGATAAATATTCTGGAAAATTCCTTGTAAGAGGTGGAAAAAACATAACTCTTGAAGGTAATCATTCATCAAGAACAGTGATAGTTGAGTTTTCAAATTTTTCAGATGCAGAAAAATGCTACAATTCTGACGAGTACAAAGAGGCTCTTAATATTCTAAGAGGCTCTGCAAAAAGAAATTTGCAAATTATAGAAGGATTTTAATTTTTTTTTTTTGCTTTTAAGTTAAAAAAGTGGCGGATAAATCCTAAAATAATAGCCAGCAACAATAATATAATCCAATTATACTGGCTTATCCAAATAAACGAAGCGTGTCCGCTCAACATAACAAAAAGAACTAAAAAGGTGATAATATTATTGTGTATACTGCGTGTTTTAGCGCTAATTGATAAATTTAAATCAAGCTCTTTTTCATTTAAAGCAGAGGAAGTAATGTTCTTGCCATTAGGTATAATAACAAAAAATACATTAAAAAACATTATGCAACCCAGAATGACACCTACAGACAAAAATGCAAATCTTGGTCCAAAAATTTTTGTCAAATAAAACGAAATAACAGCTCCAATAATGACTAACGCTACTGGAAAAATTATTTTATTATTTATTAATTTGGATTTACAGATAAGATCATAAATTAACCAGGATCCTATTATAGAAAAAATTGAAATTCCTATTCCGATTAAAGGAGTGATATTTTCATTTATTCTCTTGTCAATCATTAAAATTTTTGCATTGGCATAATAAATAATTATCAATAATAGCATTCCAGTAATGAAAGTTAGGTAGCTTTGCCATTTAAATATAATTAGATTTTTAGAAAATTTTTCAGGTGCAACATTAAGTCTTTCTACGCGGTAAAACCAACCGCTATGTTGCAATATACCTTCTGCGTCCACTTCTCTGCTAATTTTATTTTTTTCTAATTTATTATCTAAATAATTAAATAAAAAACTATTACCTATCCAAAGAATTGCAAACATTACATGTGACCAACGTAATAAAATTTCGATCCATTTATAGATATAGGGTAAAAATTCCATTTAATATTTAACTTTGTCTGTTTTTTTATCCCACAATTCAAAAGCTTTTAGAGCTTCGTTTCTCATTATTTGAATCATAGGAATTTTTCTTTCATTAATATTTTTTTGAAATTCTGAATAAATAAATGAATCATCAAAATCTATCTTTTGAGCATCATCTCTTACATTTGCATAATATATTTTATCAACACGAGACCAGTAAATTGCAGATAGACACATGGGACATGGCTCGCACGTTGAATATAGTTCGCAGCCACTAAGATTAAAATTATTTAAACTTTTACAAGCTTGACGTATAGCAACAATTTCCCCGTGAGCCGTAGGATCGTTGATCAACGTAACTTCATTTGATCCTTCGGCAATAATTTTATTTTCCTTAACAATAACACTTCCAAAAGGTCCACCACCTATATTTATACTTTCGATTGAAAGTTCTATTGCTCTTTGCATAAATTGATTCTTCATAATCTACTTTTTAAATCCTTTATACTGAGTAAGATTGTCTCGGGAGTAGCTGGAGCATTAAGTTTAGGTATCTTTGTATAATTTCCAACGGAAGCTATTGCATCCTTAATTGCAAAAAAAACAGACATTGCTAACATTAATGGAGGTTCTCCTGTTGTCTTGGACTTATTAACCACATTTTCTTTATTTAAATTTTTAAAAATTTTCACATTAAATTTTTCTGGCATATCATTTACAGCTGGTATTTTATAAGTCGAAGGCGAATGAGTAGTAAGCTCCCCATTTGATTTCCAATTGACTTCTTCTATAGTTAACCATCCTGCTCCCTGGACAAATCCACCTTCTATCTGGCCTTTTTCAATTGCTGGATTAATAGCCCTACCATGATCATGAAGTATATCGACTCTTAAAATTTTATTTTCACCAGTTAAGGTATCAATTAGCACTTCGGAAACAGCTGCTCCATAACAAAAGTAAAGAAACGGTCTGCCTAGAAAAGTTTTATTATTAAAATGTATTTTTGGCGTAGAATAGAATCCTGAAGATGACAATGAAACTCTGTTGAGATAAGCTTCTTTTACTAATGAGTTAAATAAAAAAGTTTTACCTTTAAATTTAACCATACTATTTCTATAAACAGGTTTATCGCTTTTTACTTTATATTTACGTTTTACAAATAAAGCTAAATTTTCTTTGATTTTATTTACTGCATTAATCGCAGCCGCACCGTTAAGATCTGTAGTTGAACTCGCCGCAGATGCAGATGTATTCGGTACTTTATCTGTACAGGTAGAAGAAACTTTAATTTTATTAAAAGACAATCCTAATTCATTTGCAACCAATTGAGCAATTTTTGTATAAGTTCCCTGTCCCATTTCAACTGCACCTGTTGATACATGAACACTTCCATCAGCATAATAAATATGTACCAAGGCTCCTGCTTGATTAAGATGACGTGTAGTAAATGAAATGCCAAATTTTAAAGGTGTAATTGCTAATCCTTTTTTTAAATATTTATTTTTTAAGTTGAATTTTTTTATATTTAATCTTCTATTTTTATAATTAGAAGACTTTACTAATTTTGAGAAAATTTCATTAATAACATTGTCTTCAATTTTCATTCCATAGTGCGTGACATTTTTTCTATTTTTTTTATAAAAATTTATTTTTCTTATTTCTGCCGAGTCTTTTTTTAAATATCTTGCAATATTGTCTATTATGTTTTCAATCATCATCATTGCCTGGTTAGCTCCGAATCCCCTAAATGCTGTGTTAGAAGCAGTGTTGGTTTTGCAAAGATAATTTTCGACAGAAATATCTGAAAGATAATAAGCATTATCAATATGTAGTAAGGCTCTAGAATTTATTGCACCGGATAAATCTGGCGATATTCCACATCTCGATGCAAGCTTTATTTTTACACCTTCAATAACTCCTCGATTATTAAAGCCTACTTCATATTCCGCATAAAAATCATGACGTTTACCGGTTATTAAAATATCATCATCACGATCCATTCTAAGTTTAACTGGAAGTTTTGTTTTTTTCGATAAAAGAGTACAGATTGCAGCAAAAATAAAACTTTGTGTTTCCTTTGATCCGAAAGCTCCTCCAAGTCTTCGTACTTCAACATTGATGGTGTTATTTTTTTGATTAAGCATCTTTGCAAGAATTTGCTGGGTTTCACTTGGATGCTGCGTGCTAGAATAAACTTTAAAATCGTTATCCTCTTGCGGAATAACAAATGCAATTTGACCTTCGAGAGGAAAATGCTCCTGACTTCCTAATGTAAAATAATTTTTTAAATAATTTTTTGCTTTATCAATTTTTTTTGATGGATTTCCTTTTTTAATTTTTCTTCCTTTTAAAACAAAAAGTTTTTTTTTTAGTGCCTCTTTTATATCGATAACTGGTTTTAGAGTTTTGTAAGTTATTTTAGCTTTAAGAACAGCTTTTCTGGCAAGTTCAGTTGACGTCGCTGCCACAGCAAATAGTGGTTGACCAAAATATTCAGCTTTTTTTGGAAAAATTGGATCACCATCGTAAACAGCACCTACGTCATTACGTCCTGGAATATCTGCTGAAGTCACAACAGAAACTACCCCTTCACTCTTCCTTACTTCTCTTAGATCAAGTTTTTTTATGATTGCATATGCCTTTTTACTATACCCAATTGCTCCATATAATGTGCCTTCTGGCTCTATAATATCATCTATGTAATTAGCATATCCACTAACATGTTTGGCTCCACTTTCATGTGGCCTTTTTTCCATAACAAAAGAATTATTGTTCATTTTATATATTTATTCTTATTAATTTTTTTTGCTTAATTTCTATAAAACATTTCTCCAGCAAATTTTTTGCTATTTCCATACGATAATCTTTACTAGCTCGCGCATCAGTAATAGGTCTAAAATCTTTTTCTAAAGACTTCTTAGCTTTATTAATTATGTTATGTGAAAAAGAAGAATTAAGGAGTATTTTTTCACAATTAATAGCCCTTATTAAATTTGGATATACGCTGATCTACTTTAAGATCATAAATAGTTTTTTTTTCTTTAATAATATTTTCTATTTTTTCAACGCTTAAAGGCTCAATATCAAATTCTCTATGATGCAAATATGATTTAAGTTTTTCTTCTATTGCTTTTGCGTTTTTTATGTTGCAGAAATGCCACCCACCATCATTTACAAAATAGATATTTTGATATTTTACTTTTGAAAACAAAGTGTCAATTCGCCAAAAAGGATAAGCTCTATCCTTAACATTTCTTAACCATTGAGGAGAAATTAGATCTTTTTTTCTACAAACTTTGGTTCCAAACCAATTAAATGAATCTATGCATAAATTAAGTTTATAATAAAAAATTTTTTGTTGAAAAAAAATTAACTTATTTTTTATTTTTTCTAAATCTAATTTTTCAAGATTTGGAATTTCGTCAGCATCAGATACCATGATGATATCTTCAGGTTCTGCTTCTTTGAGGCCTGTAACAATATAATTTCTATGATAATTTTCTCTTTTAATTGCATTAAAAATATATTTATGAGATTTTAAGGCTTCATCATCTTTTTCATTTACAACTTCTATTCCATTAGGCTGATGATCTAAAACAATGTAATTTATTTTATTTTTAAAATTATTAAATTTATTAATATCAAATAATAAATTTCTTTTTTTACCACTATGAGTAAACTTACTTTCAACGATTATAAATTTATCTACGTAGGGATCTAAATAATTAAGACGAATATCAACGGCTATATCTTCGTCATAATACATAAAACAATCATAAATTTTCATAGGTAAAATTATTTTATATTTATTTTATTTAAACGTAAATTAGCAATCTTACATACTTGTGAGATCGCTTCATTAAATTCATCATCAATACTATTTAGAATTCTTTTTTTAAATTTTTTTAAAATTTCTATCTTGTTTTTACCTCCAACAGCAAGAATAAAAGGAAAACCAAATTTTTTTTTATATTCTTCATTTAAATTTTTAAATTCATTAAATTCTTTTTCTGAACATTGTTCCAGTCCAGCTCTGTTTTGTTCAGTACGAGAATTTA
>AZYB01000002.1 GCA_000513055.1 alpha proteobacterium SCGC AAA288-N07 | reverse complement strand
ACAATGGACGTGGAAAAGGAAACGTCTTCAAGAACAAAAGAAAACAAAGAGTTAACTAAAAAACAGGAAGAGACAAAAGATAATAAAAGTAAATATTAAATATTTTAGTACACTTGGTGCAAATAATTCTACCATTAATTCGTTTTAAAATAACGTTTTTTTCAATAGTTAAACTAATTACTAGTGAAATTTTTTGATTAAATTTTTTTAGTGATTTTTCTAAGCTATAAACTTGTGGCATTGTTCTTGGATATCCGTCAAAAATAAGTCCTTTAAAATTATTATGATATGAAATATTTTTTTCAATTAATGAGTTGACTATATCATCTGATACCAATCCACCGCTACTTATAATTGGTTCAGCTTTTTTACCTATATTAGTTTGGAGTTTAATCTCATTTCTTAATAAATCTCCTGTAGATACTTGCTTCAAATCAAAATCATTTATTATCTTATTTGATTGAGTGCCTTTCCCCGCGCCCGGGGAACCAAACATTATTAGATTCATTAATTATTTTCCAAATTTAGCTTTTTTAATCAACGATTGATACTGAACACTCATCAATCTAGTTTGTACTTGGGTAACTGTATCCATTGCGACAATTACAACAATCAATATCGATGTACCACCTAAATAAAATGGAATTGGATATTTGGCTATTAGGAATTCTGGCATTAAACAAACTAGGGCTAAATATAATGCTCCAATAGTTGTAAGTTTAGTTAATATATTATCTATATATAAAGCTGTACTTTCACCTGGTCTAATTCCCGGTATATAACCACCATATTTTCTTAAATTTTCAGCGGTTTCATGCGGATTAAAAACTATTGATGTATAAAAAAAAGTAAAAAAGATAATACCTGATCCATATAAAACCATATAAAGAGGTTTTCCTTGTGAAAAAAGAGAAGATATATTTAAAAATATTTCATTTTGTGAAAAAGTAAAATTTGAAAATGTAATTGGTAGCAACAATAAAGCAGAAGCAAAAATGGCAGGTATTACACCAGCAGAATTAATTTTTAATGGTAAATGAGAAGATTCACCTCCATATATTTTACCTCCCATTTGCTTTTTGGGATAGTTAATTAATATTTTTCTTAAAGCTCTCTCCATAAATACAATAAAAAGAATTGTAGCTATCAATAATAATAGTATAAAAATGATCATTGCTGATGAAATTGCGCCAGTTCTACCTAGTTCAAAAGTTGTAACAAGTGCCCTTGGTATCTCTGCAACGATACCGGAAAATATAATTAGAGAAATTCCATTACCAATGCCTCTTTGTGTAATTTGTTCGCCTAACCACATTAAAAACATTGTACTGGCTACTATTGTAATCACTGTACTAATTCTAAAAAAAAATCCAGGGTTAATTACTAAATTTTCAGCTGACTCTAAACCAACTGACAATCCATAACCTTGGATAGTTGCTAATAAAACTGTTCCATATCTAGTAATTTGAGTAATTTTTTTTCTCCCTATTTCACCTTGGTTTTTAAGATTTTTGAAGTAATCTGAAATACCAGTTAATAACTGTACAATAATTGAAGATGAAATATATGGCATAATTCCTAAAGCAAAAATGGCCATACGTGCAATAGCACCTCCTGCAAATACGTTAAACATTCCTAGTAAACCTCTTTGATTAGAGCTCATAACTTCCTGTAAAGAGTGAGGATCTATACCAGGAATAGGTATGAATGTACCTAGTCTATAAATCGATAAAATTATAATTGTAAAAATGATGCGACTCTTTAAATCTTTAGTTTGAGAAGTTGCATCAACCATTAAAATATCCTTATTTAAATTTATTTTGTAGTTAATTTTATTGAACTACCATTTTTTTCTATTTTTTCTTTTGCAGATTTTGAAATAAAATCAACTTCAATTTTTATTTTATCTTTTATATCACCACCACCTAACAATTTTATTTTATCTACATTATTTTTTAATATTTTATTCTTTTTAAGTTCACTTAAATTAATAGTGCTTTTACTGTTTAATTTTCCTTTAGTAATATATTTTTGTAGTTGATCGAGATTTAAACTTACAATATTATTTTTTTTTATAGAGTTAAAACCCCTCTTAGGAAGTCTTCTATACAAAGGCATTTGACCTCCTTCAAAACCTTTAATAGCTACTCCAGAACGAGCTTTCTGGCCTTTATGACCTCGTCCACAGGTTTTACCCTTTCCTGAACCAATGCCTCTACCAGGTCTAATTTTTTTGCTTTTAACTTTATAATTTAATGTATTTAAATTCATTTATTCACTTTTGCAGTTGTTTCTGAAATTTTTTTTCCACGCAAATAAGAAATACTTTTTGGCGAAAATTGACTTGTCAATCCTTTCATACAGGCTCTTACTACATTGTGAGAATTTGATGATCCTAATGATTTAGCTACAATGTCTTTTATACCTGCCACTTCACATACTGCTCTTATTGCGCCACTTGCAATAATTCCTGTTCCTTTTGGAGCAGACCTTAATATAACTTTCCCCGATCCTTTTTTTATTACAACATCATGATGTAATGTTCTTCCTTCTTTAAGTGGAATGTGGACTAGTCTTCTTTTAGCTAAATCAGAAGCTTTTTTAATTGCATCTGTAATTTGTTTAGATTTAGCATGAGCAGCACCTAATTTTCCAAATT
Source organism: alpha proteobacterium SCGC AAA288-N07 (assembly GCA_000513055.1). Lineage (GTDB taxonomy): Bacteria > Pseudomonadota > Alphaproteobacteria > Pelagibacterales > Pelagibacteraceae > AAA240-E13. The sequence continues at coordinate 77,925 of AZYB01000002.1, read as the reverse complement.
GGTCCCCAACAACCATAAGGGCTGAAAAGGCAAATCTTCTTCCTCCCTTAACAACTTTTGTAATACGATTTATATAAATTAATTTTTCTTTTAGTTCTTTTTTTTCCATTTATTAAAACTCCAAACCATTTTTTCTTAAAGTGTCCGCTAATAATTTAACTCTTCCATGATACTTATAATAACCTCTATCAAAATATACTTTAGTAATATTTTGTTTAATTGCTCTTTTTGCAAGTGTTTCAGCAACAAATAATGATAAATCTGATTTTTTCGTTTTATTGATTTTTTTAATATCTTTTTCTAATGAAGAGGCAGCAACTAATGTTTTATTATTTATATCATCAATTATTTGAGCAGAAATATTTTTTGATGATTTGTCTACAGTTAATCTTAATTTGTTATTTTTATTTACCTTTTTTAATTTATTTCTTATTCTTATTTTTTTTTTTATTATTTTATCTAATTTCATTTTTATTTCTTTTTTCCTTCCTTGCGGAGTATATATTCATTTTTTTCTTTTATACCCTTCCCTTTATACGGCTCAGATGGTCGAAATGACTTTATTTCTGATGCTATCATACCAACTTGTTGCTTATCAGACCCATAGATTTTAATTATTGTTTGTTTCTCTACAGAAATTTTTACATCCTTAGGAATTTCAAAATTGATATCATGACTAAAACCTAATTGTAAATTCAAATTATTACCTTTTAAGGCTGCTCTGTAACCAACTCCTGTCATTTCTAAAATTTTCTCATAACCCTTATTAACTCCAATGACGGCATTATTTAAAAGACTTCGATTCATACCCCATATTCTTTTAATATCATCATTTTTATTTTTCGGTTTAATTGATAATTCATTATTTTTATTTATATTTACTTCAAAGATTTTTGTATCAAGATTAATTTTCTTGCTACCATTTGATCCCTTGATATCAAGTATATCTCCATTAATTGCTACACTTACCTCTTTGGGAATTAAAATTTTCTTTTTACCTATTTTTGACATTAAAATACCTTGCAAATAATTTCACCGCCAACTTTGGATTTTCTCGCCTCTAAATCAGTCATTACTCCTTTGGGTGTAGAAAGAATTGCTATACCTAATCCATTTTTTATTTTTGGAATACTTTGAGCACTTGAATAAAATCTTCTTCCAGGTTTAGAAATTCTTTCTATATAATTTATCACCGGTGAACCAGAATTATACTTTAAGTCAATTAAAAATTTTGTTTTCGTTTTATCAGTTTTTTCTAAAGTATAATTTAAAATAAAACCTTCTCTTTTAAGTACTTCTAAAATTTTACCTTTAAATGATGAGGCAGGCATTTCAACTTTAACAAGTGATCTCATTTGACCATTTCTAATTCTTGATATCATATCTCCTATTGGGTCTGTAAAACTCATAATATTCCTTTCTTTATTACCAACTTGATTTTACCATTCCAGGAACTTTCCCTTCTAAAGTTAGTTCTCTTAAAGTTATTCTTGAAATTTTTAATTTTCTATAAACTGCATGCGATCTTCCGGTAATCTCACATCTATTTTTAATTCTAATTTTAGCTGAATTTCTTGGCAACTTTGACAATTTCATTTGGGCAGCAAATCTTTCTTTTAAGCTTAGTTTTCTGTTCATAACTATGTTTTTTAAGTTTTTCCTTTTGCTTGCAAATTTTAAATTTAATGCAATTCTTTTTTTATTTCTATTAACTGTACTTTTTTTTGCCATATATATTTAACTTAATTTTTTTTTTCTTTGTTAAAAGGAAAATTAAACTCTTCTAACAAAGCTAAAGTATGTTTCTTGTTAGTACAACTTGTTACAATTGTAACATCAAGACCGCGTATTTTTTCAACCTTATCAAAGTTAACTTCTAAAAAAACAACATGTTCTTTTATTCCAAAAGAATAATTTCCAAACTTATCAAAACTTACTGGGTTTAATCCTCTAAAATCTTTTATTCTTGGCAGTGCGGTGTTAACTAGCCTATCTATGAATTCGTACATTTTATTTTTTCTTAAAGTTACTTTTAGTCCAGCAGTAGTATCTTTTCTTGTTTTAAAATTTGAAATAGATTTTTTAAATTTTGTTACGAATGGTTTTTGTCCAGTTATCATAGCAATATCCTCTGAATAAGATTTCAAAATTTTTTTATCATTTCCATCTGTGCCCAAACCCATGTTGATAATAACTTTTTCAAATTTAGGACTCATTAATTTATTCTTTAGTGAAAGTTTTTTTGCTAAATCAACCTGTACTTTAGAATAATATAGTTCTTTTAATCTTGGATTCATTTTTTATCAATTTTTTCTATTTTAGTTTTATCTTTCTTATTTTCTATTATTGTTAAATTCGATAAATGAATAAAATTTTCTTTAGAAATAATTCCTCCCTTTTTTTCTTTCGTAGCTTTTAAATGTTTTTTAACTATATTTACACCTTTCACCTTTGCTTTATTCAATTTATTCTTTATTTCAATAATTTCTCCTGATTTATTTTTATCTTTTCCTGTTATTATTTTTACTAAATTTCCTTTCTTTAATTTCATAAATTACAAAACTTCAGGTGCAAGTGAAATAATTTTCATTTGCCCTTTTAATCTTAATTCTCTTGTAACTGGGCCAAAAATTCTTGTTCCCAGTGGCTCCCCCTTTTCATCAGTTAGTACTGCTGCGTTATTATCAAATTTAACTTTTGAACCATCATTTCTGAAAATTCCTTGTTTAGTTCTAACTATAACTGCTCTGTGTACTGATCCCTTTTTTACTTTTCCCTTTGGAATTGCTTCCTTAACGCTAACTGTAATTATATCACCAATTGATGCATATCTTCTCTTTGATCCACCTAAAACTTTGATGCATTCAATTTTTTTTGCACCAGTATTATCTGCAACAAATAATTCTGTATGAACTTGAATCATCTAATTTCCTCTAATACTTTAAATTTTTTATATTTGGAGTAAGCTTTTGATTCTTCAATCTGTACAGTATCTCCAATTTTAAAATTATTTTTTTCATCATGAACATGGTATTTTTTTTTACTTTTAACAATTTTTTTTAAAAAAGGATGTTGATATTTTCTTTCAACCAATACAATAATTGTTTTTTTGTTTTTATCGCTAATTACTTTTCCTTTTAATATTTTTTTTGGCATATTATTTTCTCTTAACTAGAGTACTAAGTCTCGCTATTGTTCTTTTTGTTTCCTTAAATTTCGAAAAATTTGTTAACTGTCCATTAATTTTCCTAAATCTTAAGTTAAATAAATCTTTTTTAAATTTATCAAGATTTTCATTCAATTGATCTTTTGTAAGTTTTCTTATCTCTTTAATTTTCATAAATTATCTTTTAATAAATTTTGTTTTTATTGGAAGTTTTGCTGAAGCTTTATATAAGGCTTCTCTTGCAACAACTTCATTTACGCCATCTACTTCGAATAAAATTCTCCCTGGTTTTACCCTGCATACCCAAAATTCTGGAGCTCCCTTTCCCTTACCCATTCTTACTTCAGTAGGTTTTTTTGATACAGGAATATTAGAAAATACTCTCGTCCATACTTTGCCTGTTCTTTGCATATGTCTTGTTAATGCCACTCTAGCTGCTTCAATTTGTTTTGAGATAATTCTTTCTGGTTGTAAAGCTTTTAAACCATATGCACCATAATTAAGTTTATTGCACCTATGGGCAGCTCCATGTATTCGCCCTTTATGTGCTTTTCTATATTTGGTTCTTGCTGGTTGCAACATAATTAAATTTTATTACTCTCCTGATTAAACTCTTTCCTAAATATTTTCCCTTTATATATCCAAACTTTAACTCCTATCATTCCATAAGTAGTTAAGGCTTCTGATTCTGCATAATCAACATCTGCTCTTAGAGTGTGCAAAGGAATACTACCTTCGCTGAGCCACTCGGAACGGGCAATCTCATTGCCTCCTAATCTTCCGCTTACACAAACCTTTATTCCTTTAGCACCAAGCCTTAACGCAGACTGAATTGCTCTTTTCATGGCCCTTCTGTATGCGATTCTTTTTATAAGTTGCTGAGAAATATTTTCAGCAACTAAATAACTATTTAATTCAGGTCTTTTAACTTCCTTAATATTTAACGTAATTTCATGATTGGTTAATTTAGAAATCTTTTGTTTAATTTTTTCTATATCGCTACCCTTTTTACCAATAACAAAGCCTGGTCTTGCGGTATAAATAGTCACAAAACATTTTTTTGTAGATCTCTCGATCAAAACTTTAGAGATTCCAGAGTTTTTTACATTCTTTTTTATATATTCTCTAATTTTGAAATCTTCAATTAGATTTTTCCCAAATTGGTTTTTTTTTGCAAACCAAACTGAGTCCCATCCTCTGTTTATGCCTAATCTAAAACCATTAGGATTAACTTTTTGCCCCATGATCCTCCATTTTTCTAAGTTTATCTGATAATATAATTGTCAGATTACTATATGGTTTTTTTATAGGGCTTGATCTTCCTTTTGCCCTTGGTCTAAATCTTTTCATTACAATAGCTTTTCCACAATAAGCTTCCTTTATAAATAAGTTATCAATATCATATTGAAAATTATTTTCTGCATTAGCAACCGCGGAATGAATAGTTTTCTTTATTTCTTTGCATATTCTTTGGTTAGCAAAAGTTAGGTCACGTAAGGCATGGTCAACTTTTTTTCCTACTATAGCTCTCAAAATTATGCCAATCTTTCTAGTACTGCTCCTAATATTTTTGTTAACAGATCTAACTAAATTTTCTTTATTTATTACTTGTCGGTTTTTTTTCATTTAAAACTTTCTTGTTGGCAGATTCTACTTGTATTTGTTTAGCTTTCTTATCTGCTGGAGTATGGCCAGAAAATTGTCTTGTAGGAGAAAACTCACCTAGTTTATGTCCAACCATATCTTCAGAAATAGTTATTGAAATAAATTTTTTTCCATTATGAATCAGGAAATTCGATCCTACAAATTCAGGTACAATCGTTGACTTTCTAGACCAAGTTTTAATTGGTTTTCTAGTTGTATCATTTTTATGTTTTTCAACTTTATTTAATAAACTTGGATCGACAAAAGGTCCTTTCCATACTGATCTAGCCATAATTTAAAACCTCTATTTTCTCCTTGAAATAATATATTTGTTAGTTCTTTTATTATTTCTTGTTTTTAATCCTTTTGTAGATTGTCCCCATGGAGTAACAGGATTTCTACCACCAGAAGTTTTTCCTTCTCCACCTCCATGTGGGTGATCTACAGGATTCATTACTACTCCTCTCACACTTGGCCTAACTCCCAACCATCTGTTTCTTCCAGCTTTACCAATTTTAATATTCTTTTGATCAGGATTAGATAAAACTCCAATGGTAGCTTTTGCTCTGCTATCTATTTTTCTAATTTCTCCTGAAGCTAATTTGATTATTGAATATTCTCCAATTAAACCACTTATTTGAACAGATGTACCTGCTGCTCTTGCTATTTTAGCACCAGCACCAGGTTTTATTTCAACATTATGTATTGCTGTTCCCGCAGGAATATCATGTAAAGGCATACAATTTCCAACCTTTATCTCTTTTTTGTTCCCGGAAACAATTTTTTCACCAATTTTAATATTTTGAGGATGTAAAATATACGATCTTTTTCCATCTTCATATTTGACTAACATAATATTGGCTGTTCTATTAGGATCATATTCAATTCTTTCAACAACTGCGGTCATATCAGTTTTATTTCTATAAAAATCTATTTTTCTATATTTTTGCTTATGTCCAGCCCCTCTCCTTCTTGAAGTAATTCTTCCTAAATTATTTCTTCCAGATGATGATTTTTTTCCTATAGTAAGTAATTTAATGGGTTTACCTTTCCAAAGACCTTCCTTTGTAACAACAACTGTTCCACGAGTTGATTTTGTATAGGGTTTAAATATTTTTAATGCCATTTTTATATACCAGTAGTTAAATCAATATTTTGACCTTTTTTTAATGTAACAATTGCTTTCTTGTAACCTTGAACTCTAATTTTTTTACCTCTTACCATCTTTAATCTACTTTGCTTATTAATTATATTAACTTTTACAACATTTACTTTAAATATTTTTTCAATACTTTTTTTAACAGATTTTTTGTTTAATAATCGATTGACTTTAAATACAACTTTATTCATTTCAGACTGATTAGTAGATTTTTCTGTTACCACAGGACTTAATATCCTGTCATATAAATTTATTTTATTCATAATTTAAAAGCCTTTTTTCTAATTCTTTAGCAGAGGATTTGGAGAACATAATTTGCTTATATTTTAAAATATCTTGGGTACCTAGGTATGATGTATCAATTAATTTTATGTTAGGAATATTTTTTGCTGATAATTCTATATTTTTTTTTAGATATAGGATCTAAAACAATTAAAACATCATTTATTTTATTTTTCTTTAAAAATTTATCAAATTTTTTCGTTTTATCGATTTTTTCATTAACGTCTTCAAATATAATTAAATTTTTATCTTTTGTTTTTTGAGATATAGCGCTTATTAAGCTCTTTCTTTTACCTTTTTTATTCATCTTTTTAATTTTATGAGTATTTCCCTTGGGGCCATGAGCTACTCCACCACCAACAAAAATTGGGGCTTTTTTACTAGCGTGCCTTGCGTTACCAGTACCTTTTTGAGCATAAATTTTTGCGGTAGAACCTATTATTTCATTTCTTTGTTTTGTTTTAGCAACTCTTTGTTTAGAATTTGCTATTTGAGAATAAAGCACATGCGCAATTAATTTATTATTAATATCTGAAAAAAATATTTTTTCTGATATTTCAAACTCTGCTGTCTTTCCATTTATACTAATACTATTTACTTTCATTTGTTATTTACTTTTATTATCTTTTGTCTCTTCCTGTTTTTTAGTTAACTCTTTGTTTTCTTTTGTTCTTGAAGACGTTTCCTTTTCCACGTCCATTGTTTTTGATAATCTTTTAGCTTTTATAATTGTTTTAACTGAATTTTTTAAGAAAACTAATGTATTTTTCGTGCCTGGTATCGAACCTTTTAAATATATTAAATCATTGTTCAAATCAGATTTAATCACCTCAAGATTTAAAATTGTTCTAAATTTATCGCCCATGTGGCCAGGCATTTTTTTTCCTTTAAATACCTTTCCTGGATCTTGCCTCTGGCCAGTTGAACCGCCTGATCTATGCGAGACTGATACACCATGTGACGCCCTTAATCCTGAAAAATTATGTCTTTTCATAACTCCAGCAAATCCTTTTCCAATAGTTTTTGATGTTGCATCAACAAATTTGGTATCTTTAAAAATTTCTAATCCAATTTCATTTCCTTCTTTATAATTTGATATGTTTTTTACTCTATATTCTTTTAAATACCTTTTAGGTTCTGTGTTTCTTTTGCTAAAAAAACCTTTCATAGATTTAGTTAATTTGGATGACTTAATTTTCCCAAAACCAACTCGTATAGCATCATATCCTCTTTTATCTTTTGTAATTACGTCTATAACTCTTCCTTTTTCTACTTTTATAACTGTAACTGGAATAGACATTCCCATAGGTAAAAACTCTCTACTCATTCCAATTTTTTTTCCAATTAATCCAATCTTTGACATTTGTTATCCTATATCTTTATTTCAACATCTACACCCGAAGCTAAATCCAATTTCATTAACGCTTCGACAGTTTGTGGTGTAGGTTCTTCAATATCAATTAGCCTTTTATGTGTTCTAGTTTCGAATTGTTCTCTACTTTTTTTATCAATATGTGGAGATCTTAATACAGTATATTTTTCTATTTTAGTCGGAAGTGGAATAGGACCTTTAATATTTGCACCTGTTCGTTTCACTGTATCTATTATTTCCAATGTTGATTGGTCTAAAATTTTGTTATCATATGCCCTAAGTTTAATTCTAATGTTTTGTTTTTCCATTTTTTAAGCCATTTTTTTTGTTACTTCTTCTTGAACATTTTGTGGTACTTTTTCATAATGATCAAAGAACATCGAATACTGTGCTCTTCCTTGAGACATAGATCTCAAATTATTTACATAACCAAACATATTAGCAAGAGGTACCATTGCTGTTATTACTGTTACATTGCTTCTGGGTTCAGTCCCTCCAACCTGTCCTCTTCGACTATTTAAGTCACCAATAACATCTCCCATATAATCTTCTGGTGTAACAACTTCTACTCTCATAATAGGTTCAAGAAGTTTTAAAGTACCCCTTATACATGCTTCTTTAAAACAGTGTCTTGATGCTATTTCGAAAGCCAAGACACTTGAATCAACATCATGATGCAAGCCATCAACTATAGTTACTTTATAATCAATGATTGGAAATCCAGCTAAAATTCCAGAGTCAGAAACACTCTCTATTCCTTTTTCCACTCCTGGTATAAATTCTCTTGGAATAGCTCCACCCTTAATCTTATTTTCAATTATTCTTCCTTTTCCAGGTTCTAGCGGCTCAACTGCAAGCTTTACTCTTGCAAATTGTCCCGCACCACCACTTTGTTTTTTATGAATATAATCAAATTCAGCGTTACCCAATATCGTTTCCCTATAGGCTACTTGTGGTGCTCCAATATTTGCTTCAACCTTAAATTCTCTTTTCATTCGGTCGACTATAATATCTAGATGTAATTCACCCATGCCTTTTATGATTGTTTGACCAGATTCTTCATCAGACGCTACTCTAAAAGATGGGTCTTCTCTTGCTAGTCTGCCTAGAGCTTCTCCCATTTTTTCTTGATCTGCTTTAGTTTTGGGCTCAACTGCAATTTCAAGAACTGGATCTGGAAAATCCATTGGTTCTAAAACAATAGGATTATCTTCATCAGATAAAGTATGTCCTGTTATTGTATATTTTAATCCTGCTAAAGCCACAATATCACCAACACTAGCTTCTTTTACATCTTCTCTATTATTGGCATGCATTAATAACATTCTGCCGACTCTTTCTTCTTTATCTTTGCTAGTATTATAAATTCCGGTACCTGATTTTAAAGTTCCAGAATATATTCGTATAAAAGTTAAAGTCCCAACAAAAGGGTCTGTAGCAACTTTAAATGCCAAAGCAGAAAAGGGTTCTTTATCATCAAATTTTCTTTCAATTTCATCCTTTGAATTTGGTTTTGTTCCCTTAATTAAACCTAAATCTTTTGGACTTGGTAAAAAATCTACCACAGCATCTAATAGTGGTTGCACACCTTTATTTTTAAATGCTGAACCAGCTAATACAGGCACAAAATCAAATTTTAAATTGCCTTTTCTAACACAGAATATTAAATCAGACTCTGATATTTCTTTTCCATTTAAATATTCCTCCATTAATTTTTCATCTTGTTCAACTGCTGTTTCTACTAATTCTTTTCTATATTTATTAGCCTGTTCTTGTAATTCCTGTGGTATCTCAGCATATTCAAATTCTGCACCTAATTTTTCTTCTTTCCATAAAACAGCTTTCATTTTAACTAGGTCAACTATACCTTTGAGGGAAGCTTCTATTCCTGCTGGTATTTGCATTACTAATGGTTTTGATCCAAGGCGATCTTTTATCATTTCAACACATCTAAAAAAATCTGCTCCAGTTCTATCAAGCTTATTTACAAAACAAATCCGCGGAACTTTGTATTTATCTGCTTGCCTCCAAACTTGTTCTGATTGAGGCTCTACCCCAGCAACACCATCAAATACTGCTATGGCACCATCTAATACCTTTAAAGATCTTTCTACTTCAATAGTAAAATCAATATGACCAGGTGTATCAATAATATTAATTCTGTGTTCTTTCCAATAACAAGTTGTTGCTGCAGATGTAATTGTGATTCCTCTCTCTTGTTCTTGCTCCATCCAATCCATAGTAGCAGCACCATCATGCACTTCGCCAATTTTATGACTTTTACCCGTATAATATAGAATTCTTTCTGTTGTAGTTGTTTTGCCCGCATCAATATGAGCCATAATACCAATATTTCTATATTTATCTAATGTGTGTGTTCTACTCATTTTTAATTACCATCTAAAATGTGCAAATGCTTTATTCGACTCAGCCATTCTATGAGTATCTTCTTTTTTCTTTATTGCAAAACCTTTTCCTTGATATGCATCAAAAAGTTCAAAACTAATTTTATCAGACATTATTTTACCTTTTCTTTTTTTAGAAGCTGCAATTAACCATCTGATCGCTAGAGCTTGAGATCTTTTGTATTTAATTTCAACAGGAACTTGGTAAGTTGCTCCTCCTACTCTTCTCGATCTCACTTCAATAGTAGGTTTAATATTATTTATTGCAGTATTAAAAATTTTTATTGGCTCTTCTTTTGATTTAGATTGTAATTTATCTAACGCTTCATAAACAATTTTTTCTGCAATAGTTTTTTTTCCGTCGTACATTATTGAATTCATTAATTTAAGAATTTGTTCAGATTTGTACTTTGTATCAGTTAAAATAATTCTTTTTGGTGCTCTATTTTTTCTAGACATAAATATTAATTATTTAGGTTTTTTTGCTCCATATTTCGATCTTTGTTGTTTACGATTTACAACACCTTGTGTATCAAGATTTCCCCTCAATATATGATATCTAACACCAGGCAAATCCTTAACCCGACCACCTCTGATAAGCACAACAGAATGTTCTTGTAAATTATGCCCTTCTCCAGGAATATAACAGGTCACTTCATGTCCGTTGGAGAGTCTCACCCTTGCAACTTTTCTTAATGCCGAATTGGGTTTTTTGGGTGTAGTCGTATAAACTTTAATGCACACACCCTTTTTTTGTGGAGAACGTTCCAATGCAGGTACTTTATTTCTCAATTTTTGTTTAATCCTTGTATTTTTTATCAATTGGTTAATTGTTGGCATAATTAAAATAAATTTTGGATGAAAAAAAAAGGTATTGACCGATCTACACTACTGGCAGCGTTTAAGGTAAATCAACCTTACTTCCAACCATAAATTTTGGCTAAATTACTAATTGAATAGCAAGTTGTCAATAATTAATGTTATAAAAAATAAACTGTAATTAAGCAGTTATTGACTGTTCTGAAATTTTTTCTGCTTCTTTTTCTGCTTCTTTTTCTGAAAGGTATTTTTCATCTTTTTCTTTTGCTAATTTATTCCACTTATTTTTAACTATACCAGTGCCACAAGGAACCAATCTACCCACTATAACGTTTTCTTTTAATCCTCTTAGTATATCTACTTTCCCTTTTATCGCGGCATCTGTTAAAACCCTAGTAGTTTCTTGGAACGATGCTGCAGAAATAAAAGAATTAGTTTGCAAAGATGCTTTGGTAATACCTAATAGAATCCTTTCTCCAACAGCAGGTATTTTTTTATTTTTTAATAAATTTTCGTTCTCTTCTTCAAATTCATCTTTATCAATTACCTCTCCAGGTAAATATTTTGAATCCATTGATTCTTTAATTTCTATCTTTTTTAACATTTGTCTTACAATAACTTCGATATGCTTGTCATTAATTACTACGCCCTGCAAACGATAAACATCTTGGACTTCATTAACAAAATAGTCCGTTAATTGCTCTATGCCTAAAATTCTTAATATATCATGTGGAGCTGGACTACCATCCAACAAATATTCTCCCTTTTTAATTTTTTCTCCTTCGTTAAAATTAATGTGCTTTCCTTTTGGTATTAAATAGTTTGAGGCTTCGCCTTGTAACGGTTGAATTGATATCTTTATTTTGCCTCTAACTTCTTTACCAAACATTATACTTCCGTCATTTTCAGCGATAATTGCACTTTCTTTTGGTTTTCTTGCTTCAAATAATTCAGCTACTCTTGGTAAGCCACCAGTTATATCTTTTGTTTTTGATGTCTCTTTTGGCAATCTTGCAATTACATCACCAGCTAAAACTTCTTGGCCATCTTTAACTGATAAAATTGAATCAGGAACTAAATAATATCTAGCTTCATTATCGTCGGCTTTTTTAATTACTTTTCCTTCTTTATCTCTTAAAGTTATCCTAGGTTTCAAATCTGTATTCTTTGATTGTGCTCTCCAATCAACAACTGATTTTGAAGAGATGCCGGTAGCATCATCTACTGTTTCAGCTAAAGATACTCCATCAATTAAATCCACATAATTTGCTATACCACTTTTTTCAGCTATTACTGGCATTGTATATGGATCCCACTCACAAATTTTAATTCCTTTTTTAATAGTTTCATCATTTTGATAAAAAAGTTTTGCTCCATAAGGTACTTTGTAATTTGCTATTTGTTGTCCTTTATCATTTTCTATTGCCAACAGAGTGTTTCTTCCCATGACAACCATGTTTTTCTTAGAATCTTCTAACAAATTTTTATTAATTATTTTTAAAACACCGGCTGTTGTAGAAACGATTTGTGACTCTTGTTTAATTTGAGCCGTACCTCCTACGTGAAATGTTCTCATAGTTAACTGGGTTCCAGGTTCGCCGATTGATTGAGCTGCAATCATACCAACTGCTTCACCTAAAGATACTAATTTACCTCTTGAAAGATCTCTTCCGTAACAAGTCGCACATACTCCAACTTTAGATTCACATGTAACTACTGAAAAAACTTTTATAGATTTTACTCCAGCTAAATCGATTTTCTCACACGCTTCTTCATCAATCATATTTTTTCTCTTAATCAAGATCTTCCCGCTGATTGGATTTTTTATATCCTCGGCTGTTATTCTGCCTAATGCTCGATCAGATAAACTAACTAAAATATTTCCTCCTTCAATAATTTCTGAAAGAACAATGTTTTTATTAGTTCCACAATAATCTTCCTTTATTGATACATCTTGTGCAACATCACAGAGTCTTCTTGTCAAATAGCCTGAGTTTGCAGTTTTAAGCGCAGTATCAGCCAAACCTTTTCTGGCACCATGTGTTGAATTAAAATATTCAAGTGCGGTAAGTCCTTCTTTAAAATTTGAAATAATTGGTGTTTCAATAATTTCTCCTGAGGGTTTTGCAATTAAACCTCTCATACCAGCCAACTGTTTCATCTGTGCGGCTGAACCTCTTGCACCAGAGTCTACCATCATAAAGACCGAATTTAAATTGTTAGTTTTGTTTTCTATGTTATTTTTAGTAGTAGAAGAAATCTTTTTCATCATTTCTGCTGCTACAAGGTCTGTACATTTAGACCAAGCATCGACTACCTTATTGTATTTTTCCCCTCTAGTAATTAAACCTTCGGCATATTGGTTTTCATATTCTTCAACCATTTTTTTAGTATCATTTACTAAAGTTTGCTTTTTTTCAGGAATAATTAAATCATCTTTTCCAAATGATATTCCAGATTTAAATGCAAATTTAAAACCAATATCCTTTATCTTGTCACAAAAAATTACAGTACTTTTTTGTCCACAAAATCTGAATACTAAATCTATAATTTCAGAGACCTTTTTTTTCGATAATGTTCTATCTATTAAAGAAAATTTAATATTGTTTTTTTTTGGTAAAATATTAGCTAATAGAAATCTTCCAGCTGTACTTGTGTATTTTTCCAATACAATTTTTCCTTTTTCATCAATAGTTTCAAATCTCGAAATTATTCTAGAATGAATATTTATTGCATTACAGTTTAAAGCTTGTTCAATTTCGTAGGCATTAACAAAATAACCCTCGATTTTATCTTTAGTAATTGGTGCTTGAGATAAATAATATATCCCTAAAATCATATCCTGACTTGGTACAATAATTGGTTTTCCATTAGAAGGGCTTAAAATATTATTAGTAGACATCATCAAAATTCTTGCCTCAAGTTGAGCCTCTAAGCTTAGTGGAATATGAACAGCCATTTGATCGCCGTCAAAATCTGCATTGAAAGCTGAACAAACAAGTGGATGTAGTTCAATAGCATTTCCTTCAATCAATTTTGCCTCAAATGCCTGGATACCTAATCTATGTAATGTTGGAGCTCTGTTTAACAGTATAGGATGTTCTCTAACGATATGTTCCAAAGCATCCCACACTTCATTTTTTTCTTTTTCAACTATTTTTTTTGCTTGTTTTATTGTTGTAGCCAAACCTAACTTATCCAATCTTGCATATAGAAATGGCTTAAATAATTCTAATGCCATTTTTTTTGGTAAGCCACATTGATGAAGTTTTAATTCTGGACCCACCACAATTACAGATCTTCCTGAATAATCTACTCTTTTTCCTAACAAATTTTGTCTAAATCGACCATATTTACCCTTTAACATTTCTGATAAAGATTTTAGCGGTCTCTTTCCTGTTCCAGTTATAACTCTACCTCTTCGACCGTTGTCAAATAATGCATCAACCGATTCTTGCAACATTCTTTTTTCATTTCTTATGATGATATCGGGAGATTTTAGATCAATGAGCCTTTTTAATCTGTTATTTCTATTAATTACTCTTCTATATAAATCATTTAAATCAGATGTAGCAAACCTTCCTCCATCCAATGGAACTAGAGGTCTTAATTCTGGTGGAATTACAGGTATAGTTGTTAATATCATCCATTCTGGCTTCCCACCTGAATCCATAAAATTGTCTATTAACTTTAATCTTTTAATAGCTCTTTCTTCAGCAACTTTTGATTTTAATATTTTTATTTGTTCTGAAAGTTTTTCTTTTTCATCTTTTAAATTTAAAGATCTTAGTATTTCTAGTATTGCTTCAGCTCCAATTCCAACTGTAAAAGCATCTTCACCATGCTCGCCTTGATAATGGAGTAGTTCTTCTTCACTTAATAATTGATTTTTTTTTAATGTAGTTAATCCTGGCTCAATAACAATAAAACTTTCAAAATATAATATTTTTTCTACTTCTTTTAATTTCATATCAATAGCTAAAGAAATTCTACTTGGTAAAGATTTTAAAAACCAGATGTGAGCTACTGGAGTAGCAAGATTTATATGACCCATTCTTTCACGTCTTACGTTAGACTTGGTGACTTCCACTCCACATTTTTCACAAATAATTCCTCTGAACTTCATTCTTTTATATTTGCCACACAAGCATTCATAATCTCTGATTGGTCCAAAAATTCTGCAACAAAATAATCCTTCTTTTTCAGGTTTAAATGTTCTGTAATTAATTGTTTCCGGTTTTTTAATTTCACCAAAAGACCATGATTTTATTTTTTCAGGACTAGCTAAACTTATTCTAATGCTACTAAAAGCATCTTCTGATGCTGGTTTATTTTTAAATAAATCTGTTAATTCTTTTTTCATAAATTACTTTAATTCAATATTTAACCCTAGAGACTTAATTTCTTTGACAAGGACATTAAACGATTCAGGAACTCCAGATTCGAAATTTTCTTCGCCTTTAACTATCGTTTCATATATTTTTACTCTTCCTGCAACGTCGTCGGATTTTACAGTTAATATTTCTTGTAAAGTATAGGATGCTCCATATGCTTCGAGTGCCCAAACTTCCATTTCACCAAACCTTTGCCCTCCGAGTTGTGCCTTTCCTCCTAAAGGTTGTTGCGTCACAAGACTATATGGCCCTGTTGATCTAGCGTGTATTTTATCTTCAACAAGATGATGTAATTTTAACATATAAATAGTACCAAGAGTCACAAGTCTATCGAATTTTTCTCCTGTTCTTCCATCCCACAATATTGTTTGTCCAGAAGTGGGTAAATTGGCTAACTTAAGCATATCAGTTACATTTTTTTCTTTTGCACCGTCAAATACTGGGGTAGATATTGGAACTCCTTTAACTAAATTTTTACATAGATCATTAAACTCAATTGATGACAAATTTTTAATAGTCTTATCGTAATAATCTTTCCCATAAATTGATATTAATAATGAAGCAATACTTTTACTGGAATTTATTTTATTTTGATTTTCGTTAATTAATTTTTTTAGTTTTTCTCCTAGTTCCGAACAACTCCAACCAAGGTGGGTTTCCAAAATTTGTCCAACATTCATACGACTTGGAACGCCCAAGGGATTTAAGACAATATCCACAGGTTTACCCTCTTCTGTATATGGCATATCTTCAATAGGAACAATCTTGCTGATAACTCCTTTGTTTCCATGTCTTCCGGACATTTTGTCCCCCGGTCTTAAACGTCTCTTTACAGCTACAAAAATTTTTACCATTTTCATAACACTTGGTAACAGTTCATCTCCTTGTCTAATTTTTTCAACTTTATCTTCGAATCTTTCTTTGATGTCCAATCTAACTTTGTTATATTGTTCTATTAATGTTGAAAGACTATTGTCCTTGGAACTATCTTTCAGTGACATTTTTAACAAATCATTTAAGGTCATTTCTTCAATTTTTTGACCTGGTTTGACGTTTTCAAATTTTTCTTTTAGCACTGAATTTTTAATTATTTGAGTAGCTCTTTGTTTGGTATTTTTCTCTAATATCTCTTCTTCTACTATTTTATCCTCTTGAATTGTTTCTATTTCAGACCTTTCAATTGCTATAGATCTTTCATCTTTTTCTACACCATGTCTATTAAATACTCTAACATCAACAACTACTCCGTCAGTTCCTGCTGGAAGACGTAAAGATGTATCAATAACGTCCACTGCTTTTTCACCAAAAATAGACCTTAAAAGTTTTTCTTCTGGTCCAGTTGGGGTGTCACCTTTAGGCGTAACCTTACCTGCTAAAATATCATGAGGTTTAACTTCTGCTCCAATATAAACTATTCCAGACTCATCTAAATTTCTTAATGCTTCCTCACTTACATTTGGTATATCCCTTGTTAATTCTTCGGTACCTAATTTTGTATCTCTAGCCATTAACTCATATTCTTCAATATGAATTGATGTAAATACATCGTCTGTAACACATCTTTCAGAAACCAATATTGAATCCTCAAAATTATATCCAAGCCAAGGCATGAATGCTACGGTAACATTTTTTCCTAATGCAAGTTCACCTAGTTTTGTAGATGGGCCATCTGCAATAATATCACCTTTGGAAACATTATCACCAACCATAACTAGCGGTATTTGATTAATACAAGTATTTTGGTTTGATCTTTGAAATTTTAGTAAATTGTAAATGTCAACACCTGACTGACTAAGATCTTTTTCAGTTGTAACTTTTACAACTATTCTTTTTCCATCAATTTTATCAACAACGCCACTCCTTTTTGCCACAATTGTCACACCTGAATCAAGTGCAACATCTCTTTCGATTCCTGTTCCAACTAAAGGTGCCTCCGGTTTAATTAAGGGAACTGCTTGTCTCATCATGTTTGAACCCATTAGGGCTCTATTTGCATCGTCATTTTCTAAAAATGGAATTAAAGAAGCTGCAACTGATACAAGCTGCTTTGGAGATACATCTATATAATCAATATTTTCTGGTTTAGACAAAATAAAATTTAGAGATTTTCTACAAGAAACTAGATCTTCTATAAAATTAGCATCTTTATCAATTGGAGAGTTTGCTTGAGCTATGGTGAATTTTGATTCCTCCATAGCTGATAAATAATTTATATCTTCAAGAACTTTGCCATCAACAACCTTTTTGTAAGGACTTTCTATAAAACCATATTTATTAATTCTTGAATATGTTGCTAAACTATTAATCAATCCAATATTTGGTCCTTCTGGAGTTTCAATAGGGCAGATTCTTCCATAGTGTGTTGGATGAACATCTCTTACTTCAAATCCTGCTCTTTCTCTTGTTAATCCACCAGGACCAAGTGCTGAAACTCGCCTTTTATGAGTTATTTCTGCTAATGGGTTAGTTTGGTCCATAAATTGAGAAAGTTGAGAAGTTCCAAAAAAATCTTTTAAAGCTAATGTTAATGGTTTTGCGTTAATGAGATCTTGTGGCATTGCAGATTCAATTTCTAAGGTAGACATTTTTTCTTTGATTGCTCTTTCCATTCTATATATCCCAATACGTGTTTGATTTTCAACTAACTCACCAACTGATCTAACTCGTCTATTACCTAGATGATCAATATCATCAACTTCATTTTTTCCATCACGAAGATCTAACATTAATCTAATAATTGAAATAATATCCTGATTTCTAAGTATTGTGATTTTATCAGAACAATCTAAATTCAATCTTGAATTCATTTTTACTCTTCCCACACTTGACAAATCATAGCGATCAGAGCCAAAAAATAAATTTTGAAAAATTTGATCTGCAATTTCTATTGTGGGAGGTTCTCCTGGCCTTAAAATTTTATATATATCTGTTAATGCTTCTTCTTTAGTATTATTTTTATCTGCTAAAATAGTTTTTAATAAATAAGGTCCTTTGTTAATGTAGTTAGTTTTAGAAATTAAGATCATTTTTATATTATCTTCTATAATTTTATTTAATATTTCTTCCGTCATCTCTGTTCCTATAGAAATGCTTTCTTCAGCATTTAAACTTATTTTATTGTGCAAGAATCCTCCATAAATTGCATCGTTAGAAACATAAATTTCTTTTAATCCTTTATCATAAAGTTTTTGCGCTACTGAAAAATCAATTCTAGATCCTGATTTAATAACTATTTTATTATTTTTTACATCAATTATTTCCTCAGAAATTTTTTTAAATTTATAAATTTCTGGATCAAAAACTGTTTTCCATTTATTCAATTTAGAATTATATTTAAATTCCTGACTTTCATAAAATAAATCTGCTATTTCCTTTTTATTATATTTTAATGCTTGTAATAAAGTTGAAATATGTAATTTTCTTTTTCTATCAATTCTGAAATACAATAAATCTTTTATGTCATACTCAAAATCTAACCACGATCCTCTATTTGGAATTACTCTGCAGTTAAATAATAATTTACCACTAGCGTGGGTCTTTCCCTTATCATGATCAAAGAAAACACCAGGGCTTCTATGCATTTGATTTACAACAACTCTTTGAACGCCATTGACTATAAATGTTCCGCTGGGTGTCATCATTGGAACTTCTCCCATATAAACTTCTTGTTCTTTGGCAGATAATATTTCTTTTGTATTATTTTCTTGATCAATTTCGTAAACTACCAGTCTTAAAGTAGGTTTTAGAGCTGATGAATAAGTTAAATCTCTTTGAATACATTCTTCTACACCATATTTTGGTTTCTCTAATCGATAAGAAACATATTCTAGTGTTGCTTTTTCAGCTAAATCTTCAATGGGGAATATACTTTTAAAAACTCTATCTAAGCCTTTTTGTATTGAGTCTTTATCATTTTGAATATTTCTGTTTAAAAATTCATTATATGAATTTTTTTGAACTTCTATTAAATTCGGAATTGATAAAGTTTCCTTTAATTTTCCAAAATTTTTCCTGATATTTTTTTTTTCAGTAAACGATAGTTGCATTTATTGAATCTGATTTTAAAAACCAGATTTTAAAAATTTTGTTATCTTAATTCTACTTTGGCTCCAGCAGCTTCCAATTTTTTCTTAATTTCTTCTGCTTCTTTTTTATTAACACCAGATTTTACTTCCTTTGGCGCACCTTCAACCAAATCTTTAGCTTCTTTCAAACCTAATGTTGTAAATGTTCTAATTTCTTTTATTACGTTAATTTTTTTATCTCCAGCTGAAGTAAGCATAATTGTAAATTCACTTTTTTCTTCGGCTGGCTCTGCTGCTCCACCTGCTGCCGGTGCTGCAGCTACAGCTGTAGCTGCTGATACTCCCCATTTTTCCTCTAATTGTTTTGAGAGATCAGCTGCTTCTACTACTGTTAATTTTGATAAATCTTCAATTATTTTATTTAAATCGGCCATAAATTTTCTATGTTGATTGTTTGCTCTTTTCGAGCGCCAAAATAGCAATTTTTGAGCCAGGCGCAAGTAAAATACTTACCAATTTTTGTGCAGGAGACTGTAAAATACTAGTAATTTTAGCTCTAGCCTCGTTTAATGTAGGTAAGGTAGCTATTTTTAAAACATCTTCTCGTTTAAGAATATCTTTACCCATTAATCCACCAAGAATCTTTAAGTTTTGATTATCTTTTGAAAATTTACTCAAGATTTTTGCTGAAGAAATTCCATCTTTTGATAATGCAACAGCGGTAGGTCCTGAGAACAAATCTGCAATATCTTTACATTTAGTATCTTTTA
The DNA here is from genome assembly GCA_000513055.1 of alpha proteobacterium SCGC AAA288-N07. Classification (GTDB taxonomy): domain Bacteria; phylum Pseudomonadota; class Alphaproteobacteria; order Pelagibacterales; family Pelagibacteraceae; genus AAA240-E13. Next base: position 57,889 of record AZYB01000002.1, on the reverse strand, counting down.
GAGCTAACTTTGTAATCCTATTTTTTGTAATTTTAAAAATTATACCATGTTTTCTCATTTCTGCTCGTAGCTCATCTAGTTGATTAACAGTTAAACCTTGATAATGAGTTACTAGAACGGAATCACTAGCATTAAGAAATGCTTTCATTTCACTTATATAATTTTTTTTTTGATCTTTGTTTAACATAAAATTAAATATTTTTCATAAGATTAACTTTGTAAGATACTCCCATAGTTGAGGTAATGAATGAACTTTTAATAAAATTGCCTTTAACTCCATCAGGTTTCTCTTTTATAATAGTATCAAGAACGGCGTTAAAATTTTTAATTAAATTATCATCTGAAAAACTTTTTTTACCGATAGATAAACTAACATTTCCATCTTTATCATTTTTGACCTCTACTTGACCAGATTTTATATCTTTCACTGTTTTAATAATATCATTTGTAACAGTTCCAAGTTTTGGGTTTGGCATTAATCCTTTGGGGCCTAAAATTTTTCCAAGTTTGCCTAATTTTGCCATCATTTTTGGTGTAGCTATAAGTTTTTCAAAATTGATTTTTCCTGAAGAAATATTATTAATTAATTCTTCAGAGCCAACTACATCTGCTCCACTCTTATTTCCTTCTTCTAATTTTCCCTCTTCACAAATAACAGCAACTTTGATTTTTTTACTTTTGCCCACTGGTAAATTTAGAACAGACCTTATATTTATTTCACTTTTTTTTTGTTTTAAATTTAGTTGAAAATTAACATCAATAGATTCGTCAAATTTTGCAGTACAATTTTTTTTAATAGTTCTTAATAAATTTTCAATCTTATCATGTTTTAACTTTTTAGTTTCTTTGGGTAATGCTTTGTATCTTTTAGAAATCATTAAATTTACTCCTTAACCTCAATACCCATTGAGCGTGCAGATCCACATATAATTTTAGTAGCTTCCTTTAATTCGAAGGCATTAAGATCTTTCATTTTTTCTTTGGCTATTTGTTCTGCTTGCTTCATTGTAATTGAACCTGTGATAACTCTTCCTGGCTCTTTAGATCCACTTTTTAATTTTGCTGCTTGCTTGATAAAGTGAGAAGCTGGAGGTGATTTTATAATAAAATCAAATTTTTTATCTTTATAAATAGTAATTACTACTGAAACAGGATTACCCATAAACTTTTTTGTTTTTTCATTAAAGGCCTTACAGAATTCCATTATATTGATACCTCTTTGTCCAAGCGCAGGACCTATAGGCGGAGCTGGGTTTGCTTGTCCACCTTTAATTTGCAGCTTTAAATATTCTTTAATTTCTTTTTTTGCCATTATTGTACTTTTTCAACCTGGTTAAATTCTAGTTCAACCGGAGTCGGTCTTCCAAAAATCATAACTGAAACCTTGATTTTAGATTTATCTTCATCAATCTCTTCGACAAGACCATTAAATGACGCAAAAGGTCCGTCAATAACCTGAACTTTTTCACCGATATTGTAACTTATAAAGGATTTTGTTTGAACTACACCATCTTTTATTTGACCTTTAATTATTTCTATTTCTTTTTCAGAAACGGGAAGCGGGTTTCCTTTTTGGCCTAAAAAACCGCTTACTTTTTTTATATTCTTTATTATATGATATATCTGATTATTCATATCCATTTTAACTAAAACATATCCAGGAAAATATTTTTTTTTTCTTTGAACTCGTTTACCTCTTCTAACCTCAGTTACTTCATGTGTAGGTACAAGTACTTCTTCAAGTTTATCTTCTAATTTTGCTTTTGTAACTTCTTCTTTAATTGCAATTGCAACCTTTTTTTCAAAGTTTGAATATGACTGAACTATGTACCAATTTTTCATAATCTAGAAATTTATATTTAGTGCAAAATTCAATAAGAATTTAAGTATTTGATCTAAAATTAAAAAAAAAATAGCGGCAACTACAGCTAGCAAGACAACCATTACTGATCCAGTTAATGTTTCCTTTCCTGTGGGCCACGAAACCCTGAAGGCCTCGTTCTTAACTCCTTGTATAAATTTAAATGGACTAATCATAGTATCTTTCTTAATTTGGCAGGAGCGGAGGGGATCGAACCCACAACCTCCGGTTTTGGAGACCGGTGCTCTACCAATTGAGCTACACTCCTAAAGAGCTTACTCTAAAATTTTTGTAACCACACCTGCTCCAACAGTTTTTCCACCCTCACGGATTGCGAAGTTTAATTTATCGCTCATAGCTATTGGAGTAATTAGTTTAACAGTAAATTTTGCATCATCTCCCGGCATCACCATTTCTGTACCTTTTGCAAGCTCAACTTCTCCCGTTACATCAGTTGTTCTGAAATAAAACTGCGGTCTATATTTTGAAAAAAAAGGAGTATGTCTCCCACCTTCTTCTTTTTTTAATATATAAGCTTGTGCTTCAAATTTAGTATGTGGAGTCACTGAACCTGGTTTAGCTAGCACTTGTCCTCTTTCAACATCTTCTCTTTCGACTCCCCTTAGTAAAGCTCCAATATTATCTCCCGCTTCTCCAGTATCTAAAATTTTTCTAAACATTTCTACACCAGTACAAACTGTTTTTCTGGTTTCTTTTATTCCTACTATTTCAAGTTCTTCACCAGTTTTAACAACTCCTTGTTCAACACGGCCTGTTGCAACTGTTCCTCGACCCGATATTGTAAAGATATCCTCAACAGGCATTAAGAAAGGTTTGTCTTTGGGCCTTTGTGGTTGAGGAATATGTTCATCTATTGCTTTCATTAATTCAAGAATTGAATTTTTTCCTGTTGCTTCATCTTTTCCCTCAACGGCAGCTAAAGCAGATCCCTTAACGATTGGAATTTTATCTCCAGGAAATTTATAAGATGTTAACAATTCTCTTATTTCCTCTTCAACCAAGCCTACTAATTCTTTATCTTTAACTTGATCTATTTTATTTAAGTAAACGACAATAGCTTTAACACCAACTTGATTTGCTAATAGAATATGTTCTCTTGTTTGAGGCATTGGTCCGTCTGTTGCGCTAACAACTAAAATTGCCCCATCCATTTGTGCAGCTCCGGTTATCATATTTTTAACATAGTCTGCGTGTCCTGGGCAGTCTACATGAGCATAGTGTCTTTTATCTGTTTCATACTCTACGTGAGCTGTTGCTATAGTTATTCCTCTTTCTTTTTCTTCAGGGGCTTTATCAATTTGATCATAAGCTATAAACTCAGCACCACCTTTTTCAGACAAAACTTTTGTTATTGCCGCCGTCAAAGTAGTTTTGCCATGATCAACGTGTCCTATAGTGCCTACGTTAGCGTGCGGTTTATTTCTCTCAAATTTTTTTTTCTCTGCCATTTTAATACCTCAATAATACTTAATTTTCTTTATAATAACAACTTGGAGCGGGTGAAGGGAATCGAACCCTCACAACCAGCTTGGAAGGCTGGTGTTCTACCATTGAACTACACCCGCAACATCCCAAACGTATCACACTCTTTTTATATATGTTGTATTAAACTTTCTTGAGTGGTGGAGGGAGAAGGATTCGAACCTTCGAAGACCGAAGTCAACGGGTTTACAGCCCGCCCCATTTGACCGCTTTGGTACCCCTCCGTAGTAGTAGGGGTAACCCCTTTTTCAAAAAAGCTTTCAACAACAAGGTTTTATAAGCATGTTCTTAAATAAATGCAATAAATGATTTTATTCAAAAAAATATGATATTAGTGGAAAATAATAGAAATATCATGAAAAAATCGGCTTTTTTAATCGCTGGAAAACATGCTGTAACTGAAGCTATAAAAAATCCAAGGAGAAAAGTTCTAAGGATCTTTTTAACAGAAGAATCAAAAAAAAAATTAAATAGGGAAAACCAAGATAAGAATTTATTAAAAAATATAAAGGTTTTATATAAAACTAGAAAAGATTTGGATAAATTATGTTCCAAAGACCAAATCTCACATCAAGGCCTGATTGCAGAGATTGAACATTTGGAAGAAATAAAAATAAAAGAATATATCAATCAAAATTCAGACAAAAAAAATATTACATTTGTTGCTCTTCAAGGAGTTACAGATCCTAGAAATATAGGATCTATAATAAGAAGTGCTGCATCGTTTAATATTGATGGGATGATTATTGAAGAAAGATCTTTTCCAAGTGAAAGTAAACTTCTTTACAAAAGTGCTAGTGGATGTAATGAGTTGTTAAATATATTTGAGGTATCAAATATTAACACAGCTTTAAAGTATTTAAAATCAAATAACTTTTGGATAAATGCTTTTGATGCCAAATGTAATAAAGATTTTACAAAACATGATTGGGATGGAAAAAATGTTTTATTATTTGGTTCAGAGGGTTATGGATTAAAATATCAAACAAAAAAAAATTCCGATTTCATACTAAAAATAAATATAAATAATAATGTTGAAAGCCTCAATATATCTAATACTGCTTCAATAGTATTTCACTATTTAAATCAAATTAAAAAAAATAAATATTAGAAAAAAATTTTAAAATAATGTTTGGAATAGGAAGAAAAATCAAAAAGGATTTAGTGAGTTACATATTAAAATATGTGCAAAAAAATTTATCTAAAAAAACATATTCATTTTTTTTATTTTTATCAGTAATGAAAAAATTCAGAAAGGAAATAAATAAACAAAAAAAGAAAGATAAATTTTCCGATAAATTAGATAAAATTAATCATTTTGAATATAGAATTACATCTCAAAATAATGAAGATGGAATAATTGAGCATATTTTTTTCTAAAATTTCACATAATAAATTTTTTGTTGAGTTAGGCTTCGATTTCTTTGAATGTAATTCATTAAATTTAATAAAAAATGGTTGGAATGGAATTCTAATAGATGCAGATGAGGACAAATGCTTAAAAATAGAAAGATGTTTAAAATTCTTTTACCCAAAAAATAATGTAAAAGTAATAAATGAAAAAATTAATAGAGAAAATATAAATGAAGTTATTTTTTCTAATATTAAAAATAATCATATAGACTTCTTATCAATTGACATAGATGGAAATGACTACTGGGTATTAGAAAAAATTGATATTAATAATGTAAATGTCTTATGCAGTGAATATAATCCCTGGATAGGAAATATTACACAAAAGGTAATACCTTATAGTAAAGATTTTACATATGAATATGATTACTATTTTGGTGCATCACTTCATTCATACGTAAATCTTTTAAACTCAAATAATTTTGATCTTATAGCAATAGACAGCTCTGGTACTAATGCTTTTTATGTAAAAAAAAATTTTTCAGAAAAGTTTGAAATATTATCTGCTACAAAAAGTTTCAAAAAATCTTCAAGATTCCATTCACGAGACGAGGCTTTAAAAATTGAGAATTATGTTCATAAATGTAAATTCATAGATTTAAACGATAAATAATTTTTTGATTAAGCCTTGAAACAAGAAATATAATATGATCAATAAAATTTTTTTTCTTTTTATTTAAATCAATATTTTTTTTTACTATATTCCACTTTTTAGATGTTCCTATCCATTTTTTTTTCTTTCTATTAAATAACTCAACCGAATGTTCTCCTCCTCTACTTTTATAAAGATAAAGTTTTATGTTATCAGTATTAAGAACCTCTATAATTTGCCTAAAAGAACTTTCCATAATATGGATTTCCTTGGCTCGCTCCAAGATTAGACTAAAATTAAATATAAGCTCTTTGTTATCATTTCTAATTATTTTTAGATCCGGATTTATATTTTTTTCATCAATTATAAGATTTCTATCTTTGTCATCATGTATAAATGCATACGGTTGGTAATTACCAACCAATTTCCTGAATAATTTTCTCTCATTTTTTCTATCTCGTTTCCAATAGCTATTTAAAAACCTGTATTTAAAAGGAACATTGAACTGTTTATAAAAAACTATGTCGCAAGGCCATGGAAAATCTTTGTCGGGATTTAATTCTTTTGTTTTGTGATAGTTTTCAAATCCTATTCTAATAAAATTTATCTTTTTTTTTAATTTTATTTTTTGAATAATATTTTCTGTTTTATTAACTTCATATTTAGCAAGTAATTTTTCATCTTTAAGTTTTGGATTTTCGTTAAAAGGAATTAATTTTATTCTTTTTTGGTCTCTATACATGAATTTTATAGCTTTGAGATGGCGACTTCTACAAAAGATATATATTTTATTATTTCTAAATTTTTTTTTTAAGAGATATCTTACAAGGCCATTGCAAAGTATCACGTCACCGATTTTGCCATGTTGATGAATATATATATCCATAAAATTTAAAATATTTTAATTATTTAATATCTTGAATAATAACAAGTATATTTTTTTTATATCCATTTATTTTATTATTTCATAAAGCTGAGCTTTTACTAAATACAGTTGCCTTGTTTCATTTAAAATCCAGTTTTTTTGGCTATCATTTGAAAAACTACAATTAAAATTCATAGAAGGTTCGTAACAAATTACCCATAACATTTTTATATCAGATGGAATATTATAAATATTATAAATATTAAAATTTTTGTTTTTATAATCTTTGACAGATAAAATATAATTTTCAATAATTTCATTAATTACTTTTGGCGCATGCAAAGTAAGTTTTTTTATTTTGTGTTTTTCCAAATTATTAAAAAGTTTAGTAAATTCAGGTTTTGTATTTTTTCTATATTTGATTTCTATATAATTATTTATAATAGTTGGTGCTAAAATAATTATAAGTAAGAAAATTTTTAACTTTTGGTTTTCTATTTTTAAAATTAGTGATGATATTAGTATTAAAATTGATACTAAAACAAATATAATATACCTATCAGTAAGAACTGGTAACTTAATTAATCCATAAAATAAAGGAATTATATAAGAGAAGAACAATATAAATATGAGTGGTAAATAATTATTGGAGGTAAATAATATCTTCTTTCTAAAATGGAATATTAAAAAAATTAATGAGACTAAATAAATTAGTCCCATAATTTTTGAGCCAAAAAATCTTGAAAAATAATAATCATAATAAAACTTCCAATTTTCATGTGTTAAAAAATATTCTTTATATTCAAATTGAGATATTAAATAATTATAATTTATTAATAGATAAATGATTATGATAAATGGAATTGATAGTAGAAATAAAAAATTTTTATTTTTAAACATAAAAAATGAGTAAATATAATAAGCGATTTGTGAAAAAAAAATAATAAATACAAAAGGATGTGAGGATAAAGCTAAAACTGAAAAAATTACAAAAAGGATAAAAGAATAAATTTTTTTAGAAAAAAATAAATCGGAATATATTATTTTATAGTAAAAAATTAAGCTGATTACACTCAAAAGGAAAACTAACGTATATGTTCTGGTCTCTTGCGAATACTTAATTAAATATATATTTATACTAACTAAAAAAATAGTTAGTAAAAAAGAATTATCTTTCGAAACCTGGTAAGAAAGAATGCCCATAAGAGGAATTGATAGCACGCCAAAAATGACGGGAAGTTGTCTTCCTATTTCTGGTTCATATCCAAAAATTTTCAAATAAAATTTTAATAATAGTTGAAATAAATAAGGTGTCTGATCATTAATAAGTTCTCTTCTTAAAAAGAGTTCATTAAAAGAAATATTTGGATCGGATATCCAAAAATCTATTGTTTCATCGAGCCAATAATTTTCAAAATTTAACTGGTAAATTCTTAAGAAAATACCAATTAAAATAAAAAATACTGAAACCAAAAGAATATTTCTTCTGTTTAATATAAACATTTTAATATATTTAATCTTTGGATGTATACAATTTATATCAAATAATGAAAAATTATATTAAAGTTTTTATTTCATTTATTTTAATTATTACTTCAGTCATTTTAACAACATTCTTGTGGAATAAAATTTATTTACCATTTGAAAATCCTCTAGAAATTATTGGAGAATATTCAATACACAGCTATAACCCGGTTAATGATGTTTTGAGGTATTTAATATTTATTTTTATTCCAATATTTGTAGCCCTTCTCTGTTGCAAATTTATTGTTAAAAGTTCATTAAAAAAATATAAAAAATAACTTATTTCAAAATAATCAATTAAATAAAATCAATGAAAAAAAAAACAAAAGGAAAGTAGTTTTTATTATATTCTTTATCTATGTTATTCTTGAATTTTTTTCAATAAACTTTCCAGATAAGCCAATTGATCTTTACCATGAAGGCCAATCACTTACTCCTGCGTTTAATAACTTTATAAATGGCGGGTATTGGAGCAGTTCATACATTACGGTTGGAGTATTTCTTGAACTTTTTGTAACATCTCTTACATGGCAATTACTAGGTATAGAAACGATTGGCGCTGCAAGATTTCAAGTATTGGTATTAAATCTTATTTTTAAAATAACTCTACTTTTTTTATCATATCAAATAACTAAAAAATTTATCTTTGAGGAAAATAAAAAGATTTTATCTTTTTTGATACTAAGTTTTGTATTCCTAAGCCTAAGTAATTTTAATATTTGGGAAACTCATTTATTGCTTTATCGAGATTTACCTTTGGTTATATTTTTAATTTTTTTAATAGAAGTTATTGATAATAAAAATTTTTCAAATTTTTTTGCTTTTGTATTAGGGTCAATGTCTGTTCTATCAGTTCTCTGGGGGTTAGATAGAGGAGCATATTTAAATCTAAATCTTTTCTTATTATTTTTACTTTTTATTTTTAGAGGAGAAATAAAAAAAAATATTTTTCTTGTTACCGGTTTTTTTTTAGGCTGGATTATTTTCTTTTCAATAAACTCCCAAAATGAAGCTAAATTTTTTATAGATAATAGTTTTTCAATTTTATTAAATCATGGGTTTATTGATGGAATAATTCATCCAGTCCCATTTTCCGATGAACCTAATTCTTGGAGAGCTACCAAAACTATTATTTCAATTTTAATTTGTGGCTTAATTTTGGTTTATTTATTCGTGTTTAATGACAAGAAATTCTCTAATCAAACAAAAATACTTTTATCTTTTGTTTTTATAATTTCTGTTGTTTCATACTCTCAAGCTTTATCAAGGTCTGACGGACCGCATATGAGGGAGTCTTTTGGTTTTCCTTTAATTTTTTTAAGTATATTTTTTATTAATAAAATTTTACAAATTAAGAAAAATTTCTTTAATCAGTTTAATAAAAAATTTAATAAATCAATTTTTATAACTATTATGATTGCTCAGATATTTTTTTTATTTTTAGTTTCTAAATATAGTATTGGCTATAGCCCTAAAGCATATTTCCCAACTAGGCCAATAATAAATATAGAAAATATAAAAACTTTCTATTCCAGATATAATAGATTTATCAATACACCGAATGATTATTATTTAGATGATAAACTTTTAAATGTAGTAAATTATTATAAATTTATTACTAAAGACGATAAATGTGTACAGATTTTTAACTATGATGCTGCAATTCCATATCTTGTTGAAAAACCCACTTGTACAAAATACTTTTTTATTTGGGGACTTGGTTCAAAAACAAATCAAAAAAAATTCATTAACGAACTTAATATTTCAAAGCCCAATTATATTCTTTTGCATGGTCCTCAAGATTTCTCTGGAGGCATAAATGCCTCTGAAAGACTTCCCTATGCCTATCAATATATTTTAGATAATTATTCAAGACACAAAGAAATACATGAATGGGTTTTTTACAAAAGAAATAAAATATAAATCTTTATTCAAATAATTTTCGTAAAATCTTATATCTTTTCATATATATATAAAAATTTGCTTATATACTTTTTGTTTAATCATTGATTTACAGATATTCCTGTTTTTAATTTCCAATTTGCAAGATAATTACAAATAAACAATGCAAATCAATATTCTAATTGTGTAAAATTCTTAAAAAATATATTAATGTCCCTAAATTACTATATTATGGAGAGGTGGCTGAGCGGTTAAAAGCACTGGTCTTGAAAACCAGCAATGGGGCAACTCATTCGTGGGTTCGAATCCCACCCTCTCCGCCAAAAAAATATTAATTTTTAAAATTCCTTAAAAGGTCCGAAACTTTATTATTTGGAATTTTAATTTCGCCTTTGTTATTTAAATACAGCTTAAATAAACTATCATCATCAAAATTCAATAAATCATGCAATTGTTTTAATTCATCGATACTAAAAACATTAATATATTTTTTTACAAAATTACTTAACAATAATTCTACTTCTTTTCTGCCCCGATATTTAGATCGATATAAAATTTTCTTTTTTAGTAGATCAATATTATTCATAGTTCATTTAAAATAGGTATATAATATATGTAAATGAGTCATTCTAAAAGTTATGAATTTTTATTAAAAAATATTTCTACACTTAGAGGAGTTGGACCAAAAACTAAAAAAATTATTAAAGAAAAAAAAAATTGAAACTTTATTTGATGTTTTGTGGCATTTACCACATACATTTGTGGATAGGTCTAACTTAATAAATATTAATAAATTAGAAATTGGTAAAATTTGTACTATAAAAGTACAAGTTAAAAAATATAATATTCCAAGGATTAGAAATTTACCAAATACTGCCAGATGTGAAGATTTGACTGGAAAAATTGATATAGTGTTCTTCAATAGTAGAGAGGGATATATAAGAAAAATACTACCTTTGAATCAATATGTAATTATAAGTGGCAAGGTTAACTTTTATAATAAAAAATACCAAATGGTTAACCCAGATTACATAGTTCCTTTAGAAAAAGAAGATTTTGTTAAAAAAGTTATTCCTAGATATTCATTAACGGAAGGAATTACTGAAAAGATTTATAGAAACATTATTGAACAAGTGCTTAAAAAACTGCCCTTTTTGCTAGAATGGCATGATGAAAATATCATGAAAAGTCTTGACAATAAAAGCTGGCGTGAATCTATATTTTATTTGCACAATTTAAAAGTTAAACAAGATTTTAATTCAAGTTATTTTAGAAGATTGGCTTATGATGAAATATTATCAAGTCTTATTGTTTTATCTCAAATAAGAAAAAAAATAAAAAAAATAAAAAAAAAACCAAAAAAATTCATAAATAATTTAAGCAAGAAAATAATTAATAATTTTCGTTTCCAACTAACTAAGAACCAAAATGATATTATTAATGAAATAAATAAAGATCTATATTCTCAATCAAAAATGTTTAGACTCCTGCAAGGAGATGTTGGTTCGGGAAAAACCATAGTAGCATTAATAGCAGCTGCTAATGTAATGGAATCGGGATATCAAGTTGCGTTTATGGCCCCTACAGAAATTTTGTCTAGGCAACACTATTTGCTTGCCAACAAAGTATTTAATAAAACAAACATAAAAACTAGTTTTTTAATAGGGAAATCAACTTATTTGGAAAAGAAGAAAATAATTAGTGAGTTAAAGAAAAATAAAATAAATATTATCTTTGGTACACATGCTTTATTTCAAAAAAATACAGAATTTAACCATTTAGGTCTAATTATAATTGATGAACAACATAAATTTGGCGTTAAACAAAGAATGGAGCTTTCAAAAAAAGGGGGTGATGATTGTGATATATTATTAATGTCAGCTACACCAATTCCTCGGACTTTAATAATGACAATTTACGGAGATATGGATGTATCAAGATTAATTGAAAAACCTTCTTATAGAAAAGATATATCAACATTAAGTAAACCAGAGATCAAAATAAATGAGGTAATTGAATTTATAAAAAAAGAAACCAAGATGGGTAATCAAATTTTTTGGGTTTGCCCGTTAATTGAAGAGTCAAAAAAACTTGACTATGAAGCAGCAAAAAATAAATTTACTTATTTAAATAAAATTTTTCCAAATAAGGTTGGATTAATACATGGATCTCTTGATAAAGATCAAAAAGAAATTATTTTAAAAAAATTTTTAGATAAAAATATTCAAATACTTGTTTCAACCACTATTATTGAAGTTGGAATAGACTTTCCTAATGCAAACGTGATTGTTATTGAAAATTCAAATAAATTTGGATTATCACAACTTCACCAATTAAGAGGAAGAGTTGGAAGAAGTAATAAACAAGGTACCTGCATATTATTCTATAAGAAAAATTTAAGCAACAATGCTAAAAAAAGAATAAAAATATTAAAATCCACAAATGATGGTTTTAAAATTGCTGAGGAAGATATGAGAATAAGAGGTTTTGGAGACATGCTAGGTTATAAACAAAGTGGAATAAAAGAATTTAAATTTGCTGACCCTATTCATCATGATGATTTATTTAAATTAGGAGAAAAAAACATTAAAGAAATTGAAACTGATGAAAAACTCTTTAATAAATATGAAACTTTATTAAAGCTATATGATCGTGCTGACATTATTAATGAAATAAATAATTAATTATTTATTCCTTTGGATTGGAGGTACCGGCTGAAACAATAAATTTAGAAGCATCTTCAAAAGTCATATCTAAGTATATTATTTCATTTTTTGGAAACATTAATAAGAAACCACTAGTTGGATTTGGTGTGGTTGGAACAAAAACATTTACCAATTCTTTATTTGTCTTTGATGCGATTTCTCCCTTGTTATCTTGTGTTGCAAAACCAACGGCCCATGTTCCTTTCCTAGGATATTCAATTAAAACAACGCTCTTTTTTCTATTTTTTGTACTTTGTGCAAAACTTTGGGTCATTTGACCTATAGAAAAATAAATTGTTCTTAAAAAAGGTATTCTTTTAAAGATATCATTAACTAAATTTACTAATTTTCTCCCTAAAAAGGATAACGATAACCAACCAATCAATGTTATTACGACTACTGAAATAACAATCTCTAAACCAGGAATGGAATACGGAAGATAATTATTTGGATTAATTTCTTGAGGTAAAACTTTAGAAAAAATTTTAATAAAAAATAATGTTAAATACAAAGTTACCCCAATTGGAATTAAAACTAACACTCCTGCAATAAAATAATTTCTTAATTTTGATGTTATTGAAGTCTTCATTTTTTTAAGCATTGTTTTAACTAATAACTAATAAAATTTACTAAAATTATAAACTGATAAATGGGGCATTTTAATATATAAAATAGTTTATTATTATAATAAATTAACATTTGATAAAATAAATGAATAGAAGAAAATTTCTTGAATATTTTGGTTGTAGCTGCTGTGGTTTATTGCTTTCTCAATGCGGCACAGTGCCTATTACTGAAAGAAGACAACTAAAAATAATTCCAGAATCAACTTTGAATAGACAGGCTGCACAAATATATGAAAAAGTTAAAAGTAAAGAAAAATTAAGTGATGATTTAGATCAACTAAACGAAATAAAAGAAATTGGTAGTCGAATAGAACAAGCGGTAAGTGAGTACTTTTATCAAAACGATATGGTTGATCCTACTGCAAATTTTAATTGGGAGTATATATTGGTAGAAAACAAAAAAATTAAAAATGCCTGGTGTATGCCAGGTGGTAAAATAGCAGTTTATTCTGGTATTTTAGAAGTAACCAAAAATAAACATGGACTGGCAGCTGTGATGGGACATGAAATAGCTCATGCTGTTGCCAAGCATTCTGTTGAACGTGCAAGCAGAAGTACCTTAATTAATGTGACAACTCAAATTGCAGATATTGCTTCTGGTGGTAAGCTTTCTGGAATTTCACGAACTGCGGGTGTTGATGTTGCTGGAATGTTAACTCATTTTGGAATTAATAACCCATTTAATAGAAAACAGGAAAGCGAAGCAGATTATCTTGGTTTGGTTTTTTCTTCTTTAGCAGGATTTGATATTAGAGAAACAGCCAAAATTTGGGAAAGAATGAAAGAAACAAACAAAGGAAAAGAACCTCCTGAATGGATGAGTACACATCCATCAACTACTAGAAGAATAAAGCAAATTAATGATTGGATTCCAGAAATAATATTAACTTATCCACCCATTTCAGCCATAACTTATTGATCAATATTATTCTAAACAACTATATTGTTAATAAATATAAAGAATATGCCATTATTTATATGAGCAAGGGTTATTTAATTTATTTTAAAAAATCCCCTGTATTAATATACTTTCTTATAGGAGAGAGAGTTCTTTTGTTTAATTTATAAGATAATTCTTTCCAATCTCCTTTTAAAAACATTTTTATCGCTGCTAATGGATAGGAAACAACTTTCAGTTTAAAACTGGCAGAATGTAACCAGCCACCTTCTCCATATATTCTCCACATCAATACAGATTTAAAATTAATATAATGAAACAATATTTTTGAAAGTATAGATCTGCCAAAAACAGCTTTTTTTACTAGTGAGTTTGTTGCATAATCATGACATAGCATCCATATAATGTTATTGAGCCTTTGTAATTGTCTAGTTTTTGTGTTTTTTCTTTTCATTAATCTTGGAATAAATTTCATGTTTGTTGTGGTTCGTTTCATCATTTCCGGCCAGTCACCTAATTCTTTTTCGGTTATATGGCCTGCTTTAATTGCCATTTTAGTCATAGGATAATCAGGAAAATGTTGGAGTGAATATATATTGAAACTTAGGGGCTTTGGTAATTGAAATATTAAATCGATACACTCTTTTAATGTTTCTTTTGTTTCAAAATCATTATCTAAAATCAAATCATATTTTATTCCTATGTTATTTTTGCCTAAGGCCCCGGTTAATTCAATGATTTCAGCATTACTTCCGGGTCTTGTAAAAACTTCGTTTCTGATCTTTTCTGAGCCTGTTTGTATACCAAAATTTACTTCGGTAACACCTGCTTCGACAAGTCTGTCTATTACTCTGAGTTTCAAAGATTTTGGATGGTACAAAACTTCAAATGGTAAACCTACTTCTTTTTTCCAACGTGGAGCAAATTCATCAATAAAATTTGGCGCAGAACCAAAAACTTCATCAATAAAATAAACTCTTTTTTTTCTATTATTAGGTTTATTTAAATGCATATGAACTTCTTTTATTATGTTTCCAACAGTTCTTCTTCTTACAAATTTTCCTAAATCCTTAAATTTTTCATGATACATAGTTTCAATACAAAAAGAACAACTGTAAGGGCAGCCACGTGATGACTGTATATACAATATAGAATGGTCAAGCTCAGGATCTTCTCTTGACAATTTATTATTTTCTATAAAATACATATTTTCGTTTCCATATTCGGCAAAAGGTAAATTATCTAAATCTTGTACTAATGGACCTTGAGGGTTTTTTATTACTTTTGTTCCATCTTTAACCCAAAGATTTTTAATGTTTCGATATTCTTTTTTATCTCTTACGGATTCAACTAATTCTTCAAAAGCTCTTTCTCCTTCACCAATAGTTATTACATCCGCTAATTTAATATGATCTTCGGGACTTAAAGTTGGACCAACACCTCCCCAAACAACCATGGCTGAAGTATGTTTCTTTATTAATTCTGTTAATCGTTTAGCAATTAATACATACGGAGAAAGAAGGCTAATCCCCACAATTGTAGGTTTCAATTGAGTAATTGTTTCTACAAAAATTTCTTCTTCTCTAGCTGTTGGAAGACTAAATACATTTGTGTCATAGTTTTTATAAAATATAGTATGAGCTTTAACACCCTCTAATCTATCAACTAAAGGATGCAATATACGCACAGGGACATTAAAATAAGTATAAAGCCCTACTAAAACGACTTGAGTTTTTTCCATATGACAATCTTATACCATAAATATCTTTAAGTCAGGTAGGTTAATCTATGTTAATTTTCCTTAATTTTACTGAATAAATGAATGTACTCTCATTATTTTTTTTTACTTGATTCAATAAATTTATCATTTTTCCAAATTCCTTCTTCGATTTTTCCATTTACATAAGTTAAAGTTCCTTTTCCATGTCGTAAACCTTTTTTCCATTCACCTACATACTGATCACCATTGACAAATGTTAAAATTCCATAACCGTGACGTTCTGTTAGCTTATCTGGTGTATTATATTTATTCTTTTTCCATTCACCGACATATTTATCGCCATTAGAATATATATAAGTACCTTGCCCAAAATATTTATTATCTTGCCATTCACCGACATACTGATCTCCATTGGCAAATAAGTATGTTCCCTGTCCGTGTTTTTTTCCATCTTTCCATTGACCAATATATTCTCTATCTTTGTGTCTGAATATTCCTTGTCCATGAAATTTTCCGTAGTAAAATTCACCAGTATATTTTTGACCTTTTGGACCAATAGCAGTACCATAGCAATTTACCCAATTGATCGTACTTTTAAAATATTTTTTTGAGAATTTTAAAATATCTTTTTTGTTCCCCTTGCATTCGGGTAACAAACTTTGTGCTTGGATATTATTACAAATTATTAAAACGAGAAACACATATAAAAATATTTTATTCATTACAAAGTAGGATGTTAAACAATGGATTTGGTGAGCCGTATTGGATTCGAACCAATGACACCTTCCTTAAAAGGGAAGTGCTCTACCAACTGAGCTAACGGCCCGTAAAAAAACTTTTATGCTTTTTTTAGATAACATTCAATTATAAAAATATATTTATAAATTAAATTATATTTATATATTTATCATGAAAATCATCAAATGTTCCTTTTTTTATATTTTCTCTGATTTGCTTCATCAATTGTTGATAAAAGTTAATGTTGTTAATAGTTAACAGCATTGAACCTAGAATTTCATTTGTATTAAACAAATGGTTTAAGTAATTTTTTGAATATTTGTTCAAATTACACAATGTTACCATATCGTCTAAGGGAGAATTGTCTTTTTTATATTTTGAATTTTTAATATTAATTTTACCATTCCAAGTAAATGCCAATCCTGTTCTGCCTGATCTTGTAGGCAAAACACAATCAAACATATCAATGCCTCTTTTTACAGCGCCTAAAATATCCGAAGGTGTACCTACTCCCATTAAATAGCGAGGTTTATCTCTAGGAATGTAATCTTTAACTGCATCTAAAATACTAAACATTTGATCCTGAGTTTCACCAACTGCCAATCCTCCTATTGCAAACCCATCAAAATTTATTTTGATTAGTTTTTCTAAACACTCAACTCTTAAATCCTTGTATAACCCTCCTTGCACAATACCAAAAAGTCCTTTATGTGAATTTGATTTAAAAGCATTTTTTGATCTCAAGGCCCATTCCAGAGATAAGTCCATTGACTTTTTTATGATACTTTTGTCATTGGTAATTTTTGGACATTCGTCTAGAACCATAACAATATCCGAATTAAATTTTTTTTGAAGTTTGATGCTCTCTTCTGGGCTTAATATAAATTCCTTTCCATCAATATGGGATTTAAATATTGCCCCAATATCTTTATTAATTTTAGTTAATTTTGACAGAGACATAATTTGAAACCCACCTGAATCTGTTAAAATTGGAAGTTTACAGTTCATAAATTGGTGTAATCCACCTAGAGAAGATATTCTATCTACCCCAGGTCTCAACATTAAATGATACGTATTAGCCAAAATCATTTGTGTTCCTGATGCAATTAAATTTTCAAGAAATACTGCTTTAACTGTTCCTTGAGTACCAACTGGCATGAAAGAAGGAGTGTCCACTAAGCCATGTGGAGTTATAATTTGACCACATCTAGCATAATTGTTTTCTTTAATAACATTAAAAGAAAACTTTTTTAATGTCATGGTAAACTAGAAAATTACTGCAAACTACTTAGGCTAATAATTTTGTCAGGGTTACTAACAGATCCACTTGAACCCTCTCCTCTTTTAATCCTATCTACAAATTCCATCCCCTCAATAACTTTGCCAAAAGCTGTGTAATTTCTATCCAAATGAGGGGCATCAGCAAAACAAATAAAAAACTGACTGTTTGCACTATTTGGATCAGTTGATCTTGCCATGGACAGGATTCCTTTTTCATGGGAAATGTTACTAAATTCAGCTTTCAAATCAGGCAAATCAGAACCACCGGTACCTGCTTTAGCTAAATCAAACTTATCATTTGTAGAGTTTCCAAATTCTATATCGCCACTCTGAGCCATAAACCCATCTATTACTCTATGAAAAACCACGCCATCATATTGATGTGAATCTGCAAGAGTCTTAAATCTTTTCACATGATTGGGTGCAATTTCAGAAAAAAGTTTAATCTTCACTTCGCCGTCTTTCAATTTCATAATCATGATATTCTCCTCTGCGAATAATTGAGTTGATAATAATAATATAAATATAAAACAAAAAAATATTTTCAGCTTAATTTCCTTTTCAAAGCTTTAATAGTACTTTTTGTAGTAAATTTAGTCATATTTCCACCTAATTGCGCTATTTCTTTAACGAGACTTGAAGAAATAACTTGATTGTTAATATCTGCCATTAAAAAGATTGTTTCAATATCATAGTCAAGCTTTTTATTCATTCCAGCTAACTGAAATTCATATTCAAAATCTGATACAGCTCTTAAACCTCTCAATATTAAATTAGCTTTATATTTATAACATAAAGAAGTTGTAAGAGTGTTAAAAGAAATTATTTTTACTTTTTTTTTATTAATTTTTAAATCTTTATATAATGCGTTTTTAATTAATAACTTTCTTTCATCTATAGAAAACAAATGGTCTTTATGCACAACATTCGAAATTGCTACGATGATTTTATCTACAACCTTTAAACCTTTTTTGATCAAATCAACATGTCCAAAAGTAATTGGATCAAATGTGCCTGGATAAATTGCTACTTTCATTGCTAAATCAAATTATCATCAATTTTTATTGCTGAAACAATAGTTTCATCTCCTGAAACTTTAGAAATTCTTACTCCTTGAGTATTTCTGCCAGCTGTTCTGATTTCCTTAACAGCACACCTTATTATTCTACCTTTATCAGTAGAAATTAATATTTGATCACCTTCATCTACTGGAAAACATGCTGCGACATCACCATTTCTAGGTAAATTTTTAATTCCAATAATGCCTTTTCCCCCTCTATTAGTAACTCGATATTCATAAAAAGAGGTTCTTTTGCCATAACCATTTTTTGTTATTGAAAGTATGTATTTTTGCATCGCAGCTATTTCTGATGATTTATTTTTCTTGATGTTTCCGTTTTTAAGTGAATCTTTAGCCATTTTTCCATTTATTTTAATACTATTAACAACAGATAAAGAAATGATCGAATCATTTTCGGGTAATTGAATACCTTTAATTCCTTTTGAAGATCTTCCTTTAAATATTCTTAATTTTTTTGACATAAAGCGAATACACTTTCCTAACTTGGTACTTAAAATAATATCTTGGTCATCTCTACATATTTTAACACCAATAATTATGTCATCATTATCTAATTTCATTGCAATCTTGCCTGTAGATTGAATATTTAAAAAATCTTCTAAACTATTTTTTCTTACCTTTCCTCTGCTCGTTGCAAAAACAATGCGCAGTTTTTTCCACTCAAGTTCACTTTCTGGTAAAGGCATAATGGCGCTAATAGATTGATGGTTTTTTAAAGGTAAAATATTAAATAATGTTTTTCCTTTTGATGCTAGCGTGCCTTCTGGAATCTTCCAAGCTTTAATCTTATAAACCAACCCCTGTGTGGAAAAAAACAAGACAGGTGTATGTGAATTTACAGAAAATATCTGTACTACGGAATCTTCGTCTCTAGTTTTTATGCTAGTTTTACCTTTCCCTCCTCTTTTTTGTTGTTTAAATCTAGTTAGTGGGCCACGTTTTATATATCCTTTAAGAGTGATGGTGATTACTACAGACTCTTTTTGTATGGTCTCTTCAATATTATAATTGAGATTAGCATCGATGATTTTGGTTCTTCTAGGAACAGAAAACTTTTCTTTAATTAAATTTAATTCATTTTTAATAACATTCATTAATTCTTTTTTAGAATTTATAATTTTTTTATAATTAATTATTAAATTGGATAATTTTTTAATTTCAGTATCTATTTCATTAATTCCCAATGCAGTTAATTTTTGAAGTTTTAATTCTAAAATGCTCAAAACCTGTGCTTCACTTAAGCTATAGGTGTTTTTAATATTTTTATTTTCAATTAATCTGATAAGTTTTGAACTTTTTATAACTTTCCATTTTAAATCTAATAGCTTATTTTTTGCAGTTTCAGGAGTTGTAGAATTTTTAATAATTTTTATTACTTTGTCTAAATTTTCAACAGCCACAGATATGCCAATTAAGATATGTGTTCTGTCCTGAGCTTTTTTTAAATCAAATTTTGTTTTTTTAATTACAGTATCTTGCCTGAAAGATAAAAAATAACCTATAAACTCTTTGAGACTTAAAGTTTTTGGTCTATTTTCAACAATAGCCAATGAGTTAAATCCAAAAGAATTTTCTACCGAGGTAAATTTATAAAGCTGCCTTTTGATTGTTTCAGGCTCAACATTTCTTCTTAAGTCAATTACAACTCTTATACCTTCTCTATTTGATTCATCTCTTATATCAGTAATCCCTTCTATTTTTTTATTTCTAGCTAACTCCGCTATTCTCTCATTTAAAATAGATTTATTTACTTGATAAGGTATTGATTTAATTATAAGCCTGTCCTTTCCATTTTTTAAAGTTTCTACTTCTATATCTCCGCGAATTTTAAAAGAACCCCTACCTTTATTATATCCTTGTTTAATTATATCTTTGCCAATTATTTTTCCTCCTGTAGGAAAATCTGGCCCAGGTATGAATTTCATTAATTGATTATTCGTTATATCTTTATTTTCTATAAGAGCTTTTGTTGCATCAATAACTTCACCTAAATTATGTGGAGGAATACTTGTAGCCATACCAACGGCGATACCTCCGGCACCATTAACTAGTAAGTTAGGATATTGGGAAGGTAACACTGTTGGTTCTTTTTCTGTTTCATCATAATTACTCTTAAATTCTACAGTATTTTTTTCAATATCATTTATAAGGTACTGTGAAATTTTAGATAATTTAGTTTCAGTATATCTCATTGCTGCTGGGGCATCACCATCAATAGATCCGAAGTTTCCTTGTCCATCAATTAAAGGTACGCTCATAGAAAAATCTTGTACCATACGCACTAAAGCATCATAAACAGCTTGATCGCCATGTGGATGATATTTACCAATAACATCTCCAACTATTCTTGCCGATTTTCTAAATGATTTAGACCAATCAAATCCACCTTTATACATTGCATAAATAATTCTTCTATGAACTGGTTTCAAACCATCCCTAACATCTGGAAGTGCTCGACTAATAATAACACTCATCGCATAAGATAAATACGACGAGCTCATCTCATCATATAAAATAGCAGGTTTATATTTTGGTTTATTAATTACCTCAGTTTTTTGCATAATTCTAGAATGGTGGAATCTCGTCGTCTAGATCACTGGAGGCAGATGTTCCTTCATCTTTATCTTTTGATAAAGTACTTATATTTTTATTATTATTTTCAATTTCACTTCTTCCACCTAGCATCGTTAAAGATGAATTATAACCTTGAATAACAACTTCAGTTGAGTACTTATCTATACCTGATTGTTCATCTTTCCATTTTCTTGTAGATAATTGTCCTTCAATATAAACTTGAGAACCTTTTTTTAGATATTGCTGCACAACGTTAACTAACCCTTCATTGAAAATCACAACTCTATGCCATTCTGTTTTTTGCTTTTTTTCACCTGTATTTTTATCTTTCCAGCTCTGACTTGTTGCCAAACTTAATCTAGCGACATTTTTACCATTCACCATTTGCTTAATTTCAGGATCTGCGCCCAATCTACCAATTAACAAAACTTTATTTAAACTGCCTGACATTATTATTTAATGAATATAATTTTTTGATTTATAATAAGTTTAAAATATAACATAATTTGTTTGGAAAATTAATACATTAGATTTATGGGGCAATATTTATGATAAAAAAAATCGTTATAAAAGGGGCTAAAGAACACAACCTAAAGAATATTTCTCTAGAAATACCAAAAGACAAGTTTGTGGTCATTACAGGGCTTTCTGGGTCAGGAAAATCATCTCTAGCATTCGATACAGTATATGCCGAGGGTCAAAGAAGATATGTAGAAAGTTTATCTGCTTATGCTAGGCAATTTTTAGATAAAATGAAAAAGCCAAATGTCGATCTCATAGAAGGATTAAGCCCGGCAATCTCTATTGAACAAAAAAATACACCAAAAAATCCAAGATCAATAGTCGCTACCGTAACAGAGATTTATGATTATATGAGAGTTTTGTATGCACGAGTAGGGATTCCATATTCTCCTTTCACAGGAAAACCAATTAAATCTCAAACTGTTTCTCAAATGGTAGACAAAATATTAGAGATTCCTAAAAAAAGTACAATTTATTTATTCTCACCAATAGTAAGGGGTAGAAAGGGAGAGTATAAAAAAGAAATATTAAATTATAAAAAAAGAGGTTTTCAAAAAATTAAAGTAGACGGGACCTTATACAATATTGATGATGTTCCTGAACTAAATAAACAAACCAAACATGAAATTTCAATTTTAGTGGATAGGATAGTTATAAATTCAAATCTTGGAAATCGACTAGCTGATAGCATTGAAACTTCACTTAATTTATCTGGTGGTCTTCTTTTTGTTGAATATGAAAACGAAACTTTGCCAAAAAAATATAGAAAAATTGAAAAAATTACTCTTTCTTCTAAATTTGCATGTCCAGAAAGTGGTTTTACAATAGAAGAAATTGAACCGAGACTTTTTTCATTTAACAGTCCTTATGGTGCTTGTGAAGAATGTGAAGGAATTGGAGCAAATTTAAATGTTGATCCAAACCTTGTCGTGCCAAATGGTAAAAAAACTTTGTCTGATGGAGCCATTGAGCCGTGGTCAAAAAGTACATCTTTATATTATGCTCAAACTTTATCATCATTAGCAAAGCATTATAAATTTTCTCTTACATCAACATGGAATAATTTATCAAAAAAAATAAAAGAAATAATTTTGTATGGCTCTGATGATGAAGAAATTAAATTTACATATGATGATGGTTATGAGAAATATTCTAATAAAAAAACTTTTGAAGGTGTAATTAATAACCTAGAAAGAAGATATTTGGAAACTGATAGTGACTGGAAGAGAGAAGAAATTGCTCAATATCAAACTGAGTCAAATTGTGAAAGATGCAACGGACAACGTCTAAAAGATGAAGCTCTTTGCGTAAAAATTGATAAAAAAAATATAAGTGAAATAACAAAAAAATCAATTACTGAAGCAAAAAAATGGTTTCAATCTCTAGATAACAAACTAGAGCAAAGAGATCAAAAAATTGCAAAACATATACTAAAGGAAATTAATGAAAGATTGAATTTTCTATTAAATGTTGGTTTAGACTATTTATCTTTATCGAGAGAATCAGGAACTCTTTCTGGAGGAGAGGGACAAAGAATAAGACTAGCTTCACAAATTGGTTCCGGTTTGACTGGTGTTTTATATGTATTAGATGAACCTTCTATAGGTCTTCATCAAAAAGATAATATTAAACTAATTAATGCTCTTAAGAGATTAAGAGATTTAGGAAACACTGTTATTGTAGTTGAACATGATATTGAAACGATGGAAAGCGCTGATCATATTATCGATTTAGGTCCCGAAGCTGGAAAAGATGGCGGATATGTAGTGGCTCAAGGGAAATTGGAAGATATTATCAACAACGAAAAAAGTATTACTGGAAATTATTTATCTAGAAAAAAGAGCATACCTGTTCCAAAAATTAGAAGAACAGCAAAGAACGGAAGGTTTTTAGAAATTTCTGGTGCTACAGGAAATAATTTAAAAAATATTAATTTAAGAATTCCATTAGGAACTTTTACATGTGTTACCGGTGTATCTGGTAGTGGTAAATCTACTCTGATTTTACAAACTTTATTTAATGCTTTAAACTTAACTTTAAATAATAATAAATCTCGTAAAATTCCTAAACCTTTTAAAGGATATAAAGGAATTGAAATGATAGACAAAGTCATTGATATTGATCAATCACCGATCGGAAGGACACCAAGATCTAATCCTGCTACGTATACTGGCGCTTTTGGTCCAATTAGAGATTGGTTTACAAATCTGCCGGAGTCAAAAACAAGAGGTTATAAGCCAGGTAGATTTTCATTTAATGTTAAGGGTGGAAGATGTGAAGCCTGCGAAGGTGATGGTGTTATTACATATGAAATGCATTTTTTGCCTGATGTTTATATAGCGTGTGATGAATGTAAAGGAAGTAGATATAACAGGGAAACCTTAGAAATAAAATTTAAAGACAAAAATATATCAAACATATTAAATATGACCGTTGATGAAGGTTGTGATTTTTTTGAAAATATCTCAAGTATTAGGTTAAAATTACTTACACTTAAAAAAGTTGGGTTAGGCTATATTAAAATAGGTCAACAAGCCACTACCTTATCTGGTGGAGAGGCTCAAAGAATTAAATTAGCAAAAGAATTATCTAAACGTTCGACTGGAAGAACAATGTATATACTTGATGAACCTACGACTGGACTTCATTCTCATGATATAAAAAAACTTTTAGAAATTTTACAAACTTTTGTTGGTTTAGGTAATACAGTTATAGTAATTGAACATAATTTAGATGTGATTAAGACCGCTGATTGGATAGTAGATATGGGTCCTGAAGGAGGTGTTAAAGGAGGAGAAATTATTGCTGAAGGCAATCCTGAAAAAATCAGCCTTTCAAAAGTTAGTTATACGGGTGACTTTTTAAAGGAAATGTTAAAGAAAAATTATAAGAAAATTGCATAGTCTTTTCTTTCGGAGATATGGTATAATTATCAAAGAATCATGATTAACATACTTCAGTCTTTACCAAAGACAATTCATTTATCAATTGCTATTAGTGTTTTATTGTTTTTGGGTCTGTTTTTTGGTGGAGATCTATCTTTTGATAGACTTTTCTGGAGCTGGTTATTTAGATATTTTCACGTAATTTCGGGAGTAATGTGGATAGGCTTGTTATGGTATTTAAATTTTATTCAAATACCAAGTATGCCAAAATTTACAGATGAACAAAAGCCAGCTATTACCAAGGTAATAGCCCCTGCAGTTCTATTCTGGTTTAGGTGGGCTGCTTTATCAACAATAGTGACTGGACTTATAGTTGCTTACTTAAATGGTTATGTTCATCAAGCTTTAGCTTTAGGAATAGGAAATGGTGGTGGAAAGAACACAGCTATAGGTATTGGAATGTGGCTGGGTCTAATCATGGCTTTCAATGTTTGGTTTATCATTTGGCCAAATCAGAAAAAAGTACTAGGAATTGTAGATGCTACACCTGAAGAGAAACCTATATCGTTAAAAAAAGCTGTGTTGGCTTCTAGAGTGAATACATTATTATCACTACCTATGTTATTATCTATGGTAGCAGCTCAAAATTTATATTAATTAATTTAATCTTCTTTTAGAACAGACTTTTGATTAACCTTCAGCTTTATTAGTATTGGATTTGCTATAAATATTGAAGAATAAGTCCCGAAAATAACACCCAAAATCATAGCAAAAGAAAAGCCGTGCAATATTGTTCCACCAAAAAAGAAAATAGATAGTAAAGCTAGAAGAGTGGTTAAAGACGTTATTATAGTTCTTGAAAGTGTTTCATTAATAGAAAGATTAGAAATTTCTTCAATTTTTTTCGATGTATATTTTTTCAAATTTTCTCTTACTCGATCAAAAATAACAACTGTATCATTCATAGAATAACCCACTATTGTTAAAACAGCTGCTATTATTGATAAGTTTATTTCGAATTGTAAAATAGAAAAAAAACCAATCGTAATAATTACATCATGAACCAAAGCTATAATTGCACCTAAGCTAAACTGCCATTCAAATCTGATCCAAATATAAATTAGCATAGCAGTTAGAGACAATACTATCGCTATTAAGCCAGCCCTTAATAATTCGGCACTAACTTTAGGACCTACATTTTCAACTCTCCTAAAATTAAAATTACCTCCCATATTTTTAAATAATTTATCTTTTATATTTTCTATAAAATTTTCATCATTGCTTTTAGTTTTTTCAAATTTAATTAAATAGTCACCTTCTTTTCCAAATTTTTTGACATTAACATCGCCTAGATTCATTTTGAGAAAAGCTTCTCTTACTTCAGAAATTCTTATCTCTTTATTCTCTACTCTAAGCTCTATTAAAGTGCCTCCTTTAAAATCTACACCAAAATTAAGTCCTTTATAGAAAATTGATCCAAGGGAAATTAAAATTAATATTAATGAGATTATATTGAATAGTCTAAAATAATTAATAAAAGGAATATCTGGTTTTAAATTAAACATTATAATGTGATAGTTTTATCTTTGTTTTTTGATACATAAACAGATGTCAAATGCCTCGCAAAATAAAAAACGGAAAACAAAGTTGATACAATTCCAATTCCGAGAGTTATTGCAAATCCTTTGACTGGACCTGAGCCAAAGAAAAATAAAATAACAGCAGCTATTAAAGTTGTAATATTTGCATCTAATACTGCTGTTCTAGCTCTTTTGTAACCTCCATCAAAAGCTATAAGGTTATTTTTTTCAACCTTCATTTCTTCCTTTATTCTTTCAAATATTAAAACATTTGCATCAACTGCCATACCAACTGTTAATATTATCCCGGCAATACCAGGTAATGTAAGAGTTGCTTCAAAAATTGTTAATATACCCACTAAAAGAAAAAGGTTAACTACTAGGGTAAGATCAGCTATTAAACCAAATAATTTATATCTTAATAACATAAATATGTTTACCAATATAAAGCCAATGATCAGAGCAATTGTACCTGCATCAATAGAATCTTTTCCAAGATCAGGACCAACGGTTCTTTCCTCAATTATTGATAATGGTGCTGGAAGAGCACCAGATCTTAATAATAAAGCTAAATCTGTAGCAGATTGAAAAGTGAAATTTCCAGATATTTGACCATTTCCACCAGTTATTGCCTCTCTAATAACAGGGGCACTAATAATTTTATTATCAAGTATTATAGCAAGTCTTTTTCCAACACCATCTATTGTAGCTTTTGCAAATTTTTTTGTGCCCAACCTATCCATTGAAAAAGTTACAACAGTTTGATTAGCTTGATTATCCATTCTTGGTTGTGCATCTATTAAATTATCTCCGCTTAATATTATTCTTTTACTAACTATTGCTTCCTCGATTCCATCCTCAAAAAACATTTTTTCAGATCCAAAATCGCTTGAATCTTGATCTGTTATAAATCTAAACGAAAGATTTGCAGTTTTACCTAGTAAATTTTTAATTCTTTTGGGATCATCTAAACCTGGAAGTTCAACTAAGATTCTTTCATTACCTCTCTTTAAAATATTTGGCTCATTAGTTCCAACCTCATCTATTCTTCTTCTGACAATTTCTAATGCTTGATCAATTGTTGAATTTTTTATTTCAATAATTCCGTACTTAGAATAATTAATAAAAATCTTGTTATTATCAATTGTATGATCAAATTCAAAAGCTTTGTATTGATTTAAATAATTATTTAACGAATTGTCATTTTCGTTAGTAAAAGCGTTTATAAAAGTATTTATCGAGGAGTCTTCTATTTGAAACTGGATCTGATTGTTTTCAATTTTAATATCACTGATTTCAATATTTTGATTTTTAAAATATTTCTTTAAATCAGAAAATTTACTTTGAAGTTTTTGTAATACTATTGGATTGCTATCAACTTCTAACAATAAATATGAACCTCCTTGTAAATCTAATCCAAGATTAATTTTTTTATTTAGAAATTTAAAATTTGGAGATAAAAAATTTAAAATTGTAAAATATGATAGAAAAATTATTAGTAAATATATAAAAATTATTTTTAGTTTAGAAAAATATAACACAAAATATTGTTATTTTTTTGTATTAGGCTTGTTTAACACGGTTTGTATAGTTGATTGAACTACCTGAACATTTACATTTTCTGAAATTAATAATTCTAATTTATCTTCACCTAGTATTCTTTCAACTTTACCAACAATGCCTCCTGAAGTGATCACTTCATCTCCTCTTTTCAAGGCGGCAACCATTGCTTTATGTGCCTTAGCTTTTTTTTGTTGTGGTCTTATTAAAAAAAAGTAAAAGATCACAAAAATCAAAATTAAAGGTATGAATTGTGTAATTCCCGATCCTGATCCAGACATTATATCTCCTTAAAAATTAAATTATTTATACTATTTAAATAAAAATAAACAATCTTAATATTACTGAACTTTAATTAATTCTAGGCCATTCATGTAAGGTCTTAGGACTTTTGGTATTATTATACTGCTATCGTCCTGTTGAAAATTTTCCATTATAGCAATTAACGTTCTACCAACCGCTAATCCCGAACCATTTAATGTACCAACAAAATTTGTTTCATTGTTTTTTATTTTTATATCTTGCTTTCATTCTTCTAGCTTGAAAAGACCCACATGAAGAACAACTTGATATTTCTCTATACTTATTTTCTGAAGGTATCCATACTTCCAGATCGTAAGTTTTTTCCGCACTAAATCCCATATCTCCTGTTGAAAGTAGTACTTTACGATATGGAACTTCAAGTTTTTGAAGAATATTTTCTGCGCATCCAGTCATTCTGTCTAACTCTTCCAAACACAGTTTTGGTTCAACTATACTAACTAACTCAACTTTATAAAACTGGTGCTGTCTAATCATACCTTTGGTGTCTTTTCCATAACTACCAGCTTCTTTTCTAAAACATGCAGTAGAAGCAACTAATCTAATTGGTAATTCTTTAAAAGATAAAATTTTTTCTCTAACCATATTCGTCAAAATTACCTCGGCTGTTGGTATTAAAAATTTCCTGTCAGAATTACTATCTGATTTTATTTCAAATTGATCTTCTTCAAATTTGGGCAATTGACCCGTTCCAAACATTGTGGAGGTTGTGGCCATTAAAGGTGGAGAAATTTCGATATAATTAAAATTCTGAGTGTGAATATCAATCATAAAATTTGATATTGCTCTTTCTAACAGGGCAATCTCTCCTTTAAGAAAAACAAATCTTGCACCAGATGTTTTTGAAGCAAGTTCAAAATCTATCATTCCTAAAATTTTACCTAGATCATAATGAGATTTGGCTTTAAAGGAAAAATTATTTATTTTTCCATATTCAGAAATTACCTTATTTGAACTTTCATCTTTGCCAACAGGAACGTCCTCTAATGCTAGGTTAGGCAATTGACACAATATTTCATCTAAACTAGCCTGAATTGATATTTGCTCCTTATGAATATTGTCAATTTCTTTTGAAAGATCTTTTGACTTTTTAAATAATGAATTATCTTTTGACTTTGAAATAATCTTTTTTTCTTGCTCAAGTTTTTCTTTTTTCTGAATTAAATTTCTATTTTTTCCATCCAAATTTTGAAGAGTTTTAATATCAATATCAGAATTTCTTTGTTTTATTTTATCTTCAAAATTTTTCAGATTAGATCTTATTTCTTTTAGATTATGCATGTTCTTTTTCTTTTATTTTTTTTTCTATAATTTTTACTGACCATATTGATACTTCGTATAATATAAGTAATGGGATTGCTAACCCTATTTGTGTTACAGGATCTGGTGGCGTTAAAATTGCAGCAACTGCAAAAATAATCACAACAACATATTTTCTTCTTTTTTTTAAATACTCAGAATCAATAAAACCTACTCTAGCTAATAAACTTAAGATTACAGGTAGCTGAAAACTTATACCGAAGGCAAAAATTAGTTTCATTATTAAAGAAAGATATTCATTTACCTTCGCTTCTAATTGAATTGGTAAACTGTTGCCTTGTAAGGTTGTTTCAAAAGATAGAAAAAATTTTATTGCTAAAGGCATTATCAAATAATAAACAAGTAAACCTCCAAGGAAAAATAATAATGGCGTTACTATAAGATAAGGCATTAAAGCTTTTCTCTCATTATCATACAGGCCTGGTGCTACAAATTTCCAAATTTGAATCAGAATTAATGGACTTGAAGCAAAAAAAGCAGCAAAAAAAGAAACTTTTAAATAAGTTATGAAAGTTTCCTGCAAAGCTGTAAAAATTAATCTACGTTCCTGACTATCATTTTGAACAGCATCAGCATAAGGTTGTACCAAAAAGCTATAAATTTCTTCTGAAAAATAAAAGCTAATTATAAAAAAACAAATTAAAAAATAGAAGCTATGAATTATTCTTTTTCTTAATTCAGTTAAGTGACTAACAAAACTCCCTTGTTTTTGACTGTCATTTTTCATCTTTCGTATCTCTAGCTTTATTTTTATTTAAATTGTTCTCTTTATCATTTTCGTGTTCATACAATGAAACTTCGCTTTGAAGTTCATTAAAATATTTTTTAATTGAGCTAATCCACGAACCAATTTTTTTTAACATAATTGGAAAATCTTTTGGTCCAATAACCAAAATTGACACCACCACGATTAAAAGAATTTCAAACCAGCCGATTTGTGGCATTTATTAACGTTTATTCTTTTTTGGAATCTGAATTATCGTTAGTTATATTTTTAGATTCTGAATCCTCGGTAACATCGGAGGACATACCTTTTTTAAAGCTTTTAATTCCTTTTGCCACATCTCCCATCAGACTAGAGATTTTTCCTCTACCAAAAAGTAATACCACCAGAACTACTACTATAGCAATTTGCCAAATGCCGATACTCATAAGTAATTTATATACAATTTTTAATTTTTATTAAAGTAATCTTTTCATTCTTCTTCGGATTCCAAGGTTCCACCTAACATTTCGTCTATGTTAGAATAATTATTTTCTTTTTCTTCTTCTTGTTTCTCCTTAATAAAAGTTTTAGTTCCAAATATTGATGAATCTATATTTCCACTATCTATCAAGCCAGCGGATGCTAATTCTTCAACATTAGGTAAATCTGACAATTTTTGTAAGTTAAAGTGACTTAAAAAATCTTCCGTTGTTACATATTGTATAGGTTTACCAGGCACATCTCTTCTACCGTGAGGCTTAACCCAATTTAGCTCCAATAAAATCTCAAGTGTGTTTGTCCCAAAAGATACACCCCTGATTTCCTCAATTTCAGCTCTAGTAACCGGTTGGTGATAAACGATAATCGCAAGCGTTTCTATGGCGGCTTTTGAAAGTTTTTTTTGAATTGATTTCTGTTGCGACATTAAATCAGAAAGGTTTTCAGCAGTTCTAAAAGACCATTTACCAGCTATACAAACTAAATTTATTCCTCTTTTAGAATAATGTAGCTTCAGTTTTTCTAATAATTTGACAGTATTTTTTTTTTTTTTAATTTTAGATTCAATACTTTCGATATCAAGCGGCTCTT
This sequence comes from alpha proteobacterium SCGC AAA288-N07, assembly GCA_000513055.1. Taxonomy (GTDB): domain Bacteria; phylum Pseudomonadota; class Alphaproteobacteria; order Pelagibacterales; family Pelagibacteraceae; genus AAA240-E13. The sequence goes on along the minus strand of AZYB01000002.1, from coordinate 26,623 downwards.
CTGCTGCAAAAAGAATAGCTTCAATTTCTCTTTCAGATTCTGATATATTGGAAGGGAAGTTAATTATATTGTTTTTTTTACTTTTATTTTTCATTCTTTCCGCCTTATAAATATATTATCAAAGAGTCTATTTTGTTTTATTTCAATATTACCCTCTTTTGATAGTTCCAGGGATCCTGAAAAGATGCCAGCTAAACCAGATTTTTTTAAAACTTCAGGTTTTCCGAAATCTTTTGGAATTAATTCTGTTAAATTTTTCCACTCAGATAGTTTACTAATAAATGCCTTGATTCTTTTTATTCCTTCTTCAGTGGTAAACAGAGGTAATCTAGGTATATTAATTCTCATAAAGTCTTTTTTCATTACATGATTAGAGTAAGATTTTAATACTTCATACAATGTAACTGAATAATTTGTATTATGAATTGATCTAATTCCACCCTTCGTTCCTCTAGCAAAAATACTTACTCCCAGTCTTTTTCTTTTTAACATTTGATCTGAAAGAATTCTAATTAATTCTAATTTTTTTAATTGTAATTTTAGTTTTTCCGCTACTTCTAGAACTTTGAAATCATCATCTTCGATTTCTGGTAATAGTAATTTAGATTTTAGGTAAGTTAACCAAGTAGCCATCAATAAATATTCAGAAGCTAAATCTAAATTAAGTTTTTTTGCTTTATTTACAAATACATTAAATTGGTCAGCTAATTCTGATATTGAAATTGTTGCTAAATCAACTTTTTGTGATTTAGCTAAATCTAATAATACATCTAAAGGTCCTGAATAATTAGATAAATTTATTTCAAAATTATTAGAATCATTATCAAGCATACAATAATTTTATATTAGAAATTTATAAAATTGTGATGTTTTTTTTATAATAAAATCATCTATTTTTGGTACATTATTTGCAATCAATCTCATTTCATTGATATTTCCATTGCAATGTAAGATCAGATTACATCCTGCTTTCAGAGATTTAATAACATTTTCTTTAAGGCCATGCCTCAGAGCTTTCATAGATATGTCATCGGACATTAGAAGATGATCAAATTTCAATTTTTTTCTTATTATATTATCTATAATTATCTTGGAATGCGTTGCAGTATTGATTGGATCATATTGAGAATAAATAATATGAGCAGTCATTGCAAAAAAAGTTTTTTTATTTTTAAATGCTAAAAAATCAGTGTTTATTAAGTTTTTTTTTTTTTTCATTAACTATAGGGGTACTAAAGTGACTATCTTTAGTTGCTAGACCGTGTCCTGGAATATGTTTAATAACTGTACCAATTCTATTTTTTGAATACAACTTGATACAATAATCTCCAAGTTTAGAAACAATATTAACTTTATTTGAAAAAGCACGATTAGTTAATATTTTATTTGTTTTATATCTGGCTACATCTAAAACTGGTACAGTATTAATATTAATACCAAGATCATTTAAGATTTGAGAGATGGAGTTTATATAAATTTTATATTGAAAAAAAAAATTTTTCCTGCTTTTTATATATAATTCACCAAAAAATTTTGAGGAAAATTTACTTGTATCAATAATTTTTTTTAACCTTGTAACTCTACCACCTTCTTCATCAATCAGGATTGGATACTTTTTATCGCGAAAACAAAATTTAATTTGATTTATCAATGTCTTTGTTTGATCAAAACTATGTATGTTTCTTTCAAATAAGATTACACCCCAAGGTTTATTTTTTTTTAAAAAATTAATTTCATTTTTTTTCAAATATGTTGAGCTAATGCCAGTTATAAATGCTTTTCTATTTTTCATTTATTTTATCAAATCCCAAAATTTCCTTTGTTTCTTGTTTTTTAATATCTCAATTTCATCTGTGTATTCAATAATATCGTTTGTATCATTTTTAATTATAGGTAAATTATTAAATTTTTTATCTAGTTCATTTTGGTATTGATAAATAACTTTGTTGTTCCTCTTAATATTATTTTCAGATAAATAAAAATTAACAACAAAAAAAATAAAAAAAAATATTGTGAATAAATAAACTGCATACTTTATTTCTTTGAGCATCACATTTTATTTGGAGCATTAACCCCAATCAAATTCATTCCGGATTTGACCACAAGTGAAATACATTTTAAAATAATTAATTTTGTTAAACTTGCTGGTTCACCATCATTAATAAATCTAAAAGAAACGTTATCTTTTCCCAAGTTCCAATAAGAATGAAACAAAGTTGCTAACTCATATAAATAAACAGGAATCCTATGAGGTTCCATTTTCTGAGTTGAAATAAATACGCATTTTGGCCACTCAGATAATTTTTTAATTATTTGTCTCTCATAAAAATTTACTTTCAATTCTTCTTTATCAAAGTTAATTTTTTCGTTTAAGTCTTTTTTAAGATTTCTGAAAACTGAACAAATTCTTGCATAACAATATTGAACATAATAAACTGGATTATCTTTTGTTTTTTCAGTAACTTTCTTAAAATCAAAATCTAATTCAACTTCATTACTTCTACTTAACATAATAAATCTAACAGGATCTTTTCCTACTTCATGAATAAGATCTTCGACTGTTATGTAGTCGCCTTTTCTTTTCGACATTTTAAAAGGTTTTCCATCTTTTAACAGCTTAACCAGTTGGCTAACTTTGCAGCTTAATTTTACTTTTTTGTTTGAGAGCGCTTCTACTCCAGCATTTATTCTTTTAATATAACCCGTGTGGTCAGCACCCAAAACATTTATTAATATATCAAAATTTCTCTTAATTTTATTATTATGATAGGCTAAGTCTCCAGCAAAATATGTCCATGACAAATCATTTTTTTTGCAATGGGCGGTCTTTATCATCACCATATAAAGATGATTTAAATAGAAGTTGCTTTCGTTCTTCCCAATTATTTTTTTCTTCAGACTTTGGTGCTTCAATCTTTCCATAATAAACAAGGTTTTTTTTTTTTAATTTTTCAACAGTACTTTCTATTTCGCCATTTTTATATAGCTGACTTTCAAAAACAAAATGGTTGTGGTGTATTCCTAGCAAATTCAAGTTCATTGTAATTAATTTTATAGATTCTTTTATAGAAAATTCTTTTAGTTGTTTATAAATTTTTTCAAAATTATTGAATTCATTAATCAATTTTTTATCAATAATTTTTTTTGCAATATCCACAATATACTTACCTGGATATAATTCATTTTTATTTTCTGGAAACTTTTTATTATGCAAAATTTCAATTATTCTAAAATAAACAGATAAAGTAAAATTTTTTATCTGGTTTCCCTGATCATTAACATAGTATTCTTTAATAACTTCATTGCCGTTAAAAACTAGTAAATTTACTATTACATCGCCTAATATTGCTCCTCTACAATGTCCAGCATGCAATGGTCCTGTGGGATTAGCGGAAACAAATTCAACGTTGTATTTTTTTTTTTCAGAAAAACTTGATCCATAATTTTCTTTTAGATTTAACAATTTAGTTAAAAAATTCTGCCAAAAATTATCAGTAAATTCAATATTTAAAAAACCAGGTTCAGCAATAAATATATTTTTGAACTCAGGAAATTTTTCAATCATATTTACTTTAAGTAATGTTGCAATATCTTTCGGCTTTTTATTGTTTATTTTAGATAACAATAAAGCAGCATTGCATGAAATGTCGCCTTGTAATTCTTTTGGGGTTAATTCAATAGTTAAACTATTGAAATTATTAGAAAGTTTTATTTTTTGTAGTTTTTCTAGATCAATTAGTAATTTCTTAATTTTTTCTAAATAAATTGAAAATATATTCATTCAAAATTTCTATTTAAATTAATGGCAAATCTGTCGGTCATTCCCGCAATAAAATCTGCAATTACTCTTTCTTTTATACCAGTTTTGAATAAATCATTTCTAATATATTTTTTTGGATTTTTTTTTAAGCTATTAAACAAATTTTTTATTATTTTTTTTCCTTCATTTGTCTTTTTTAAAATGTATTTATTATTATACATATTATGACTCAAAAAAAATTTGATTTGGCTATCTATTTCTTTCATTTTACTTGAAAAACAAACAATAGGTTTGTTACAAATATATATATTATTTAAAGATTTTATTTTATATTTATTAATATTTTTTTTAGTATTTTCTACAATATCTACAACCATTTGATTGATTGATTCTCTAATTACTTGCGAAATAATTATTTTATTACTAAATTTTTTTACATTTTTACTATGTTTTTTATATATTTTTTTAAAAAAGGGTATTTCTGTAATTTCCTTAATAGTGAATAAGTTTGCTGCTATCCCATCTTCTATATCGTGATTATTGTAAGCTATATCATCTGAAATAGAAGAAACTTGTGATTCTAAAAATGGAAATCTTTTAAAATTTATTTTTTTTTTAAAAGTATTTAATCCCAAAATTTTATTAAATCTATCAGTATCATGCAACGGGCCATTATGTTTTATTAATCCTTCTAATGATTCAATAGTTAGGTTTAATCCTTTAAAATTATAATATTTTTCTTCTAAAACATTAACTATTCTTAAAGTTTGTATATTGTGATCAAAACCACCATAATTTTTCATACAATCATCGAGGACTTCTGCTCCAGCATGACCGAAGGGCGTGTGACCCAAATCATGTGCTAAACTTAATGTTTCACATAAATCTTCATTTAAATTTAAAGCTCTAGCTATTGTTCTTGATATTTGTGAAACTTCCATTGAGTGAGTTAGTCTAGTTCTATAATGATCTCCATCTGTATTAACAAAAACCTGCGTTTTGTGTTTTAAGCGTCTAAATGATGCACTATGAACGATTCTATCTCTGTCTCTTTGGAAGGGCGTTCTAAGATCACTTTCTTTTTCTTTATATAATCTACCTTTACTTATCGAAATTTTTAAATTTAGATATTTTTTTTTATACCTTTGCATTATTTTAACTAAATATTATATTATGTTATGTAAGTAAAATAATGATTAATGAAATAAAATTTACCGAAAAAGCAATAAAACAAGTTGATTGGCTCGTGTCTAAAAAAGAACCTGGTACCTTCTTTAGATTATCTGTATTAGGCGGAGGTTGTTCTGGTTTCAAATATGATTTTTCTTTTGATAAAAATATTGATCAAGAAGACAAAAAAATAAATAATATTCTCATTGATAAGAGTTCGTTAGAACTTTTAAGAGGTTCAGAAGTAGATTATGTTTCTGAGCTAATGGGAACTTCTTTTAAAATATCTAATCCTAAAATCAAATCATCTTGCGGTTGTGGAATATCATTTTCTATTTAATGGTATTGTCATCGTGGAATGTTAACTCAGTAAGAGCGAGAATAGAAAATATTTTAATTTATTTGAAATCATCAAAACCGGATATACTGATGATGCAAGAAATAAAAACTGAAGAAAAAAACTTTCCATTTAATGAATTCGAAAAGGTTGGTTACAAATCATATGTTCTGGGCCAAAAAAGCTATAATGGTGTAGCTTTTTTATCAAAAAAAAAAATTGAAAATATTGACTTTGATTTCCTGAGCAACAAACCAGATCAAGCAAGAATAATAAAGGGTGATACAAAAATAAATACAAAAACAATCAAGCTAATAAATATATATGTGCCTAATGGCAATCCAGTTGAAACGGAAAAATATAGTTACAAAAAAGAATGGCTAGATTTATTAATAAAGCGCATAAAGAAAACTATAGTAGATTATGGTAATATTATTATTGGAGGAGACTTCAACATTATCCCAGATAAAATTGATGTGTACGATTACAAAAAATATGAAGATGATGCTTTATTTAAATTAGAAATTAGAAAAAAATTTAGAGAATTAATTAACCTAGGCTTTCATGATATTTATAGATACTTCAATAATGATAAAAAAGAATATACTTTTTGGGATTACCAGGCTAGATCTTGGCAAAATAATTACGGAATGAGGATTGATCATTTTTTAGTATCAAATAATCTCTTAAATAATATTAAATTTGTAAATATAAATAAACAACCCAGATCTAAAATTAAACCTTCAGATCACACTCCTATTGAATGTAAAATTAATTAATTTATTTTCTTCTTAAAAATTTATTTTTCTAAAAAATAATAATTACTTTTATTTTTTATTTTATAATGGTTTACCAAAAAATTAATGCTCTTAGAATCATAAATAGGATTTATTTTTTTAAATTTTAAATAAGTATTAATTTTAAAAACTAATTTATTCGATTTTTTTATTACCGCTAACCATCTATATTTTTTTTTCATATTTTTAAGCTGCCAATTAAGTACTTTTAAAATATCTAAAATACTAACTTTTTCAAAAGTTTTAAACCAGCTACCAATGAAATAGTTTTCCCTTTTTATGAGTTTATGACTTAAAAAAATAATTATCTTATTATTTTTTGCAAAATAGTAGTGTTTAAAGTTATTAAGAAACCACCATAAATAATGATCTATTTTTTTAATTAATTTTCTATTCACACTATTATCCCTATTGCTTTTTAGATTTCTGCAATTTAAATAATAATTTACTAAATTATCTCTTACAATTGAAATACTATTATAATTTGGATCTTTGAAAATGATTTTTTTAAATATTTTTTTATTTTTAAAAATTATACTATAAATTCTTTCTACACCTTTATTGTCAACTTCGATTTTTCTTTTTTTAGTTAATTTTTTTATTCTTATATATTTATGATATATTTGTAATATAAACTGACTAATTTTTTTAGAGTATATTAAATTTGATTTTTCCATATTAAAATAAAAACCCATATCTTCTAGGTCATTATCTTTATTTATTTGGTTGGAGGTTGTTGGAAAAATTAATGATGGTATACCTAAATAGTTCAGTTCATAAATTATTGAACTTGAAACTCCTACAAAAAAACTTGTTTTTTGTAATATTTTTGAAATATCATAACTATTTTTAATAACTCTTATATGTTTTTTTTTTAGGTTTTTTTTTTTAAAATTAACTATTGTTGGTCCAACAATTAAATATATTGAAATATTTTTATATTTTTTTTCATTAATTAATTTAGATAAACTTATAATAGTATTTTTGATCATATTAAAATTTCCTCCACCACCTAGATAGAAAGTAATAATAAATTTTTTATTTTTTATAGTTTTTTTTAGGTTATGATTAATAATTGCATATTTAGGTCCTAAAAGTTTTTTTGTAACTTTTGGTAGATTTCCCTTATATCTACTGTGGGTAAATTTACCTAGCCATCTTGAATCGATTATAAAATCGCATAGGTGTTTTTTGTTATCTAAATCTGAAAAAACTATAATTTTTTGTTTTTTAAAAAAAAATTTTTCCCATGTTTTGTTAATTCTGTAATCATCAATAATTATATGAGTAATATTAAATCCATTTACAATTTTTTTTATCTTATTTGCATCTTCTAATTGATTATTAAATTTAGTCTTGTCGTAAATATAAATAATATTACAGAAAGAAAATTTCAAACGTAAAAAATTTGAAAATTTATTTATATTTCTATCTAATGCTAAATAAATTATAAATTTTTTTTTTTTTAAATAACTTGCAAAATAAAACATTCTCATTATATGACCTAGACCTATTTTCTCATCAAAATTTGTTCTTATTAATATTTTTTTCATTAAATTTTTTTGTGAAATTTTTTTCTTAATTTATATTTTAAAACTTTTCCAAGTGAATTTTTTGGTAATTTTTCTACAAAAAAATAATTCACGGGTTGTTGAAAAGTAGCTAAGCTTTTTAATAAAAAACCTCTTATTTTCGTTTCATAGTTGTTGCTTTTTTTTTTTAATACACAAACAGCGGACACTACCTCTCCATAATATTCATCTTCTAGGCCAATTACTGCAACTTCCTTAATATTTTTTAGTTTGCTTATTTTATTTTCAATATCACTTGGATATATGTTTAATCCACTTGTAATAATTAAATCTCTTTTTCTTGATACGAAATATAAATACTTTTTGTTATCAAGATATCCAAGATCACCTGTTAGAAAATAGCCTTTGTAAAAAGATCTGCTAGTTAGTTTTTTATTATTAAAATAATTTTCAAATTTTAAATTTGTTTTGCAGCTAATTTCACCAACCTTATAGTGATTAAGTGTTTTTCTGTTATCATCTAAAATTTTAATTTTAGCCCCATTTAAAACTTTTCCTACTGATTTAAATTTTTTTATACCATCAGATTTTGAAAGACTAGTAATCGTTCCAATTTCAGATGCGCCATACATTTCATAAAATTTAATTTTAGAATTAAAAAAACTTAATTTTTCATCCAGCGAAATGCCTGATGCCGCAGAAACAACTTTTTTTATTTTTATTTTATTGGATAAAATATACTTTTTGAGAATTTTGAGATAATTAGATGGTAGTATTGAGAATGATATATTAAATTTTTTTATTAATTTTTTTAGATGATAAATATTTAATTTTTTTTGAAAAATTAATGAATTTCCATTTAAAAGTGCTAACAGAAAAATCCTCTGCCCCAGAGAATGATCAAGAGTTGAGAAATTTAAAATTACATCTTTATTTTTTACATCAAATGTTTTTTTAATATGTTGAAATCTATAATATTTTGTATTCTGGGAAAATATTATTGGTTTAGGTTGGCTAGTGGTACCAGAAGAAAATGTTATAATAAATTTTTTATTTTTGGAACTATTTACCGTGGGAGAAAATAAATTTTTTTCCTTGATATTTAAAATATTTTCAAAAAAAATAACCTTTTTAAAAAAATATTTTTTATAATGTAAAAAATTTTTTGATAGTATTGCTATATCTGGTTTTATAATTTTTCTAATTTTTATGATCTGATCTATATGCAGGCCAATGTTTAAAGGAATAATTGTTTTATTTAGTTTTGCTGCAGCTAGCATTACAGCAATATTATCTATCTGATTTTCACTTATTACTAAGATTTTATTAATTTTTTTATGAGCATGAATAAATCTAGAAATTATGATCACATAATTGTTAATTTCCTTAAAAGTAAAAGATTTTCCATTTTGATATATATAATTATTTTTTTTTAGGTTATTTAAAAAAATCGAATAAAGATTTTTCATTATTTAATTTTTTTTGATACAATTTTAATTAAGTCTTTAAGTATTAATTTTTTTCTATCAAAAAAACTTTGCTGATTTAACTTGATATTAAATTTTGTTTCTATGGAAACTATTAAATTCATTAATTGAAGAGAATCAATGCGTTCATCAGTTAATATATTGATAGTTTCGATTGCTCTAACTTTCAAAAATTTTAGTTGATTAATTTTTTTTAATCTAAGAATAATAAATTTAGCAATTTCTTTTTCTTTCTTCATTTTTTTACATACTCTAGTTTTAATCTATCTCCCTTATAAAGGTCTTTTTTTGATCTTTTTTCAATTACGGAATTGAAATATCTCGGATGTAACCCAAAATGTGGGCGAACACATTTAATGTTTGATTTAGAAAATTTCTCATTTTTTTTTATATCTTTAAAAACATAAATAGATTTTTTTCCTGAAATATTCTTTTTTGAACTTTTTGTAATTGCATAATTAACTTTACCTAAAATTTTTTCAACACTCCTTATATTTTTAACTAATTTTGTAAATTGATGAATATCAGAAGAAAAAAAGCTATCGACAGTTTTTTCTTTTCTATTCAACAAAATATGTTTTTCTATAATTTTTGCTCCATTGGCTGCGGCAACAACTGCTGCTAAATTTCCTTTTGAATGATCAGAAAATCCGATTTCTATATTGAATTTTTTTTTATAGTTATTCATAGTTTTTAGGTTCAATTCACTTATTGGCGCAGGATAACTAGAAGTACATTTAAGCAATATAATTTTTTTGCATCCATTTTTTTTTAATGTTGATATAGCAAGTTTAAGATCTGAATATTTTGATAAGCCACTAGAAATAATTACTGGTTTTTTTGTTCTAGCAACTTTTTTCAACAAAGGAATATCAGTTATTTCTGGAGATGCAATTTTATAAATTGGACAATTATATTTTTCTAAAAAATCTATAGTATCGTTATCAAAAACTGAAGAAAATAAAATTAGATTATTTTTTTTACATTTTGAAAGAATTTTTGGATACCAATTTTTTGGTGTCTGGGCTTTATTATATAAGTTATATAAATTTTTATACTTGTTCCATGGATTATTTTTTTTTAATAAAAAATCTGGTTTATTAGAATTTATCGTAATATTATTTGGATTATATATTTGAACTTTAATTGCATCTAATCCAATCTTTTTATTTTGGTTAATTATTTTATATATATTTTTTATTTTACCATTATGGTTAGCTGAAATCTCACCAACAATAAAAACATCGTTGTTATTTTTTTTAAAAATTTTATTTATTTTATTATAAAACATTTTTATTTTTTATTTTTTTCAACAATAAATTATATAATGAATTGGTAAATGGTGCTTTTCGATTAGATAGTTTTAAAAAGATCTCAAGATTTTTCCATAAATACTTTATTTCAATTTTTCTTCTATTGTTGAGATCATTCAGCATGCTCATTGTATGTTCATTGCTCATTAAAGTTTGTTCAACTCGACTGTCAATAGATTGATATATTTTTATGCCTAAGCTTTTGATAATTAAATCAAATTCATTCATTGTTTTTTTTATTTTTTCAATTGAGTCTGCATCTTTTTTTAATTCTTTATTAGTAAATCCTGTAATTAGAGCTACCAAGTTAAAAGCAAAAGCATTAATTGTTTTAATATATATTTCACTTTCAGCATTTTTTATTATTGGTGATTTGCAATGTTTTTTAATGTTTTTTCTTAGAAAATCTGTTTTATTTTTTGAGGAAATATTTACTTCTTTCATTGGATATCCTCTTTGAATATGTTTAACGCATATTGATCCGGGTTTTTCAATTTTAGATGAGAGCCACATTGTCATGGCAATTACATTTTTTATGTTAAAACCTTTTTTATTTTTCTTATTAAAAATTTTTTCAAACCACCAATTGGAAAATCCAGTACATGGAGTTATTATTGCGCTGTTGGGTTTAATAATTTTTTTAATATTATTTATTAAGATTGAATTATAATCTTTTATTTTTACAGTTATAAAAACTACATCATATTTAATATTTTTAATTTTTATAAAATCATCAAATATTTTTAAATTTTCATTAATTAATAATTTTTTTTTCTTAAGTAATTTTTTGTTATTATATATTTTAACAATCAAGCCATTTTTCTTTATTTCTCTATAGTGCTGCCCTCTTGCCAATAATGTAATATGATTATTATCATTTAAACAATAAGCCAAATGGCACCCAATTGCACCTGCCCCATATATCAAAATTTTCATCAGTAAAAATTATACATTTACCCACGCTTTTTTTTTATGAGACTCGAAAGATTTTTCTAATAAAAAAGTAATATCCTCTGACTCATTAACACCAAATGTATAATCTGTTCTTTTCGATTGAAAATAATTTGATATGTCGTTATAGGAATTAGCAAATGCTTCTATAAAACCCGATGGGTGTCCAAGCTTATATCTTATACATTCCTTATTATTTTTTTGTAGATTGCTAGACGATAGGTCGTATTTTATTATAGAACCATCTAATTTAGATAGCTCAAATTCTTCTGGTTTCATTTGGTGCCATGTTAATGAGCCTTTTTTTCCAAATATTCTAAGTTTTAATCCATTTCTATAACCTACTGCAGATTTACCAAACCATAAAAAGCCATTGATGCCGCTTTTATATTTTAGCATAATCATGGCATTATCATGAATATTTTTAATTCCTGAAGAATTAAAGTAATTACCAAATACACTACTTGGATTTTCTAAAAGTAGAAAATTAGCTAAATTAAATAAATGAGATCCTAGGTCATAACAAATATTTGGCAAATGCCTATCTTTTAATCTCCAGTTTTTAATTTTAATTTTTTTCCTTGAATTATTTGTAAGTGCATCTTGAGGCATTTCAAATAAAATTTTTTTAATTTTTCCAAGCTTTTTTTCAGAAATAATTTTTTTTAATTCTCTAACTATAGGATATCCTGTATAATTATAGGTAATTCTTAAATTTCGATAATTTTTAATTTTCTTTATTTTTTTAATTTCTGTAGAACTAACTACTAATGGTTTATCACAAATAACAAAAAAATTTTTTTCAAGTAATTTTTTTAAATAATAAAAGTGAGTTTCAGGAGGTGTTATCAGAGAAACGGCATCTAATAATTTTTTTTCTTTTTTGAGAAATAATTCAAATTTATTGTAGTTTCTATTTAATGGAACGCCAAATTCTTTTGCACTTTTAATATTGTCTTTTTGATCTCTGCTAAAAAAACCAGATTCGAGTTTCCAATTGTCATCAAGTTTACTTGCAAGGTAGTGGATCTTGCCAATTGTGGAATTTATACCACCACCTATAAAACCTAATTTCAAATGTTTTTTTTTTTTCAAATTTCTATTTTTTTCCATTATTAATTAGTTCTCCCATAAATATCTTTATATCTAATTATATCAGTTTCTCTTAAAATTGATCCAATTTGAATCTCAATAATTTTGACAGGATTTTTGTAAATATTTTCAATTCTATGAATTGAACCTTTTGGAATAAAAATTGAATCATTTGTTTTTATAAAAAATTTTTTTTTATTAATTGTAATTTTAGGCCTACCTAATACAATTGTCCAATGTTCAGATCGGTGACGATGTTTTTGTAAACTGATAGATGATTTTGGATTAACCACAATTTCCTTTACCAGAAAACCATTTCCTGAATATAGGTTAATATATTTACCCCAAGGTCTATTAAAAACATTCCGTTTATTATAGTAGTTGGTTTTATTTTTGTAGAAAATCATAGAAATTTCTTTCCAGCTACCTAGATCTGACCATGGAATATTTAATTTAATAGCGTTAATATTTTTTGCTTTTTCTAAAATTGCATAATCAAATGATTTTTCTTTTAATTTATTAAATGAATTTCCATTTAATTGATAAGCATTTTTATATATTGTTGATTTATTTACCGCATCATTACATAGCTTGAATATTTTAGGCTGGTACTTTTTAAAATTATTTACTATTGAGTCTTTTCTTGCAAAAAAAATTCCTGAATTCCAATAACCCTTTTTTTTTATAATTTTTTTTGCTATATTTACGTTAGGTTTTTCAATGAATCTATCGACTTTATTAATATTTATTGAAATTTTTTTTGTTAAAAAATAACCATATTCAGATGATGGTGTAGTCGGTTTAATACCAAAAATAAAAATATTGTTTTCGTTTAGAAATTTTTTGTTTAACATAATTGACTTGTTAAATTTTTTAATTTTTTCAATTAAATGGTCCGCTGATAAGAAAATCATAGATTGATTATGTGGAATTTCTTTTAATAAAGCAGACGACAATATTGAAGGTGCTGTGTTCTTTTTAGAAGTTTCTAAAATTATTTTAAATTTTTTAATTTTAGATTTTAGTAGATATTTCCTAACTAAATTTACATAAGCTATATTCGTACTTATTATAGGATAATCAAATATTGAATTTTTTATCCTTTGAAGAGTTTTTTCAAATAAAGTCCAACCACCAAAATTAATAAATTGTTTTGGAATATTTTTTTTTGATTGTGACCACAGCCTTGTGCCTGCCCCGCCGCACATAATAACTGGTTTTATTTTCATTATTAACTATATGTCAGCGTAAGATTTTTTTTCTTTAGAAGCGCCAGGATGTGTAACTGCTCCATTAAATGCTGGACCGACAGACTGAGAATATTTCCACAATGTTCCTGAATTATATTCAGTCTTTTTTGGTTTCCATTTTTTTTTTCGTTTAATCAACTCTTTGTTGGTTAACTGAACTTTTAACGAACCTTTTTCAGCATCTATTTCTATGATATCACCATTCTTAATTAAACCTATAGCTCCGCAATTAGCTGCTTCTGGGCCAACATGACCAACACAAAACCCATGTGTTGCTCCAGAAAAACGGCCGTCTGTTATTAGAGCAACCTCTTCACCCAATCCCTGTCCATAAATAGCTGCGGTAGTAGATAACATTTCTGGCATACCTGGACTTCCTTTTGGTCCTTCATACCTAATGACAACTACATCTCCAGGTTTGATCTTTCTTTTTAGAACCGCATCCAATGCATATTTTTCACTATCAAAACATTTTGCCTTACCTTTAAATTTTTTTCTTTTCATGCCAGCAACTTTTACAATAGCTCCTTCCGGTGCCAAATTTCCTTTTAATCCAACAAAACCTCCAGTTGGATTTAATGGCTTAGAAGTTTTGTAAATTACTTTTTGATCAGATGGAAAGATAATATCCTTATGATTTTCACCAATTGTTTTTCCTGAAACAGTCATACAATCCTCATGTAAAAAACCTCCTTCTAGTAAAGCTTTTATTAAAATTGGGACACCGCCTATTTCATATAAATCCTTTGCAACATATTTGCCGCCAGGTTTAAGATCTGCAATATAGGGTGTTTTTTTTGAAATATTTGTTACATCTTCTAATGTAAATTTAATACCTGCTTCATTTGCAATTGCAGGTAGATGCAAAGCAGCATTAGTAGATCCGCCAGACGCAGCTACTACGACTGCTGCATTTTCTAAAGATTTACGAGTAACTATGTCTCTGGGTCTAATTTTTTTTTCTAATAAATGCATTACAGCCTCTCCGCTTGAAACAGAAAATTTATCGCGCTCCTCATATACTGCTGGTGTGCCAGCTGAACCTGGTAATGCTAGACCTAATGCTTCAGAAACACATGCCATAGTATTGGCTGTAAATTGACCACCACAGGAACCCCCGGATGGACAAGCTAATGTTTCTAATTCAAATAAATCTTCTTTACTCATTGCCCCAGTAGAATGTTTTCCTATACCTTCAAAAACATCTGCTATGGTCACATCTTTGCCCTTAAAATTTCCTGGCAATATTGATCCGCCATAAATAAAAACTGAAGGCACATTTAATCGAACCATAACCATCATAAGACCGGGTAGCGATTTATCACATCCAGCTAATCCCACAAGGGCATCGTAGCAATGTCCTCTCATTGTTAGTTCTACAGAATCAGCTATTATTTCTCTACTAATTAAAGATGATTTCATTCCAGCATGGCCCATTGCAATACCATCAGTAACAGTAATGGTTGTAAATTCACGAGGTGTTCCTCCGGCCGCTTTAACTCCTTTTTTTACTGACTGAGCCTGCCTAGAAAGAGTTATATTACAAGGAGCAGCTTCATTCCATGTAGTTGCAACACCAATGAAAGGTTTTTCAATATCTTCTTTTTTTAAACCCATGGCATAATACATTGAGCGATGCCCAGAACTTTTGACACCTACAGAAACGTGTCTACTTGGTAGTTTAGATTTATCGAATTTCATAATTAATTTTTAATACTATTTAAAATACTATTCAACTTTTTAAGTTCAATTTTATATTCTATTAGAGCTTTCTTTTCCTTTTGCACTATCTGTTTTGGAGCATTTTCTAAAAAAGATTTGTTTTTTAACTTGCTATTTATTCCATTTATTTTCTGATCTAAATCTTTAACTTTGTTGGATATTTTTTGTTTTTGTTCGTTCAAATCCAAATTTTGATCAAAATAAAGTGTTACAGTCTGTCCACCAACAATTATTTTTATTCCATTTTTATTTAATTTTGAATGACTTATATCTGAAATTCTTCCTATTCTCTTAAATACATCTAAATTATCATTTATAATACTTATTTTATTGGAATTTAATTCGTCGGTAGAAATATCGATAAATGACCCTGGAGATACATTTAAGTCAACTTTAGTTGATCTTATGCTTGTTACAAGATCGATTAGCCAATCAATTTTCTTATAACTTTTACTAAAAGTTGATTGAGATTTTATATCCCAATTTTTAAACATCAATGGTATTTTAAAATAATTGTTGAATTTAGAATCTTGCCAAAGACTTTCAGTAAAAAATGGTATAAATGGATGTAAAAGAATTAATATATTTGATTGGATAAAAGAAGACATATTACGAGACTCTTTAATATTTTTTTTATTGTTAGAATTAAAAATTGGCTTCAAAAATTCAATATACCAGTCACAATAAGAATGCCAAACAAACTGATAAATTACTCTTGCCGCTTCATCAAATCTGAAATTTGATATATACTTTTTTGCTTCGTTGCTAGTTTTAACTAATTCAAAATATATCCATTTGTTCACATCAATTTTAGTTTTTTTAATATTAAATTTTTTTGAAAGCTTGCAACTATTTAGTTTGGAAAAATTGTTTGCATTCCAAATTTTGTTAATAAAATTTCTATAACCTTTTACTCTATCTTCCGAAAATTTTATATCTCTTCCTGGAACAGCCATTGAAATTAAAGTAAATCTTAATGAGTCAGCACCATATTTATTAATTATGTCAAGCGGATCAATAACATTACCTTTCGATTTAGACATTTTTTGACCTTTTTCATCTCTTACTAAAGCATGAACATAAACTTTAGAAAAAGGTTCCTTTTTAATTAAATGATTTCCCATCATCAACATTCTGGCAACCCAAAAGAAAATGATATCAAATCCAGTTACAAGTACAGATGTCGGATAAAATCTTTTTAACTCATAAGTTTTTTTTGGCCACCCCAATGTAGCAAACGGCCAAAGAGCAGATGAAAACCATGTGTCTAGTACATCTTCATCTCTTTTTAATTCAACATTTTTTTTATAGTATTTTTTGGCAATTTTATTTGCTTGATGTTCATTTTCAGCAACAAAAATTTTTTTATCTTTCGAGTACCAAGCTGGTATTCTGTGTCCCCACCATAATTGTCTTGAGATACACCAAGGTTGTATATTATACATCCATTGAAAATAAGTTTTTGACCAATTATTTGGAAAAAAAATAGTCTTTTTTTTTTTAACTACTTCTATAGCTTTTTTGGCTAAAAATTTTGCATCGGCAAACCATTGTTCCGTTAGTAAAGGTTCTATAATTGAGCTTGAACGATCTCCAAAAGGTAAAGCATTTTTTATATTTACAATTTTCTCTAATAAATTTTTTTCCTTAAGTGTTTTCACAATTATATTTCTAGCTATAAAACGATCTACTCCTATTAACTCTTTTGGAGCTACACTATTTAATTTACCATTTTTTTCAAAAATATTTATAAATTCAAGTTTGTGCCTTTTTCCAATTTCAAAATCATTAAAATCATGGGCAGGGGTTACTTTAAGTACACCCGAACCCTGGTTTATAGAAACATATTTATCTGCGATTATTTTCACTTTTCTTTCTACAATTGGTACAATTATTTTTTTCCCAATATAATTTTTATATCTTTCATCCTTTGGATTAACAGCCACAGCTGTATCTCCAAGCATTGTTTCCGGTCTTGTGGTAGCTATTGTTAGAAAATTATTTTCTCCATCAATTTTGTACTTTATATAATAAAGATTTGATTGAACTTCTTTTTGTTCAACTTCCAAATCTGATATTGCAGTTTCTAATTTTGTATCCCAATTAACTAATTTTGTATCTTTATAAATTATTTTTTTTTTATAAAGCTGAACAAATGTTTTTATTACTGCTTTGGATAAATTTTCATCCATTGTAAATCTATTACGTGACCAGTCACATGAACATCCTAACTTTTTAAGTTGATTAAGAATTTGATTTCCATATTCTTCTTTCCATTTCCAAACCTCTTTAACAAAATTGTCTCTTCCTAATTGATTTTTACTGATTCCCTTTTCTGATAATTTTTTTTCAACAACTGCTTGAGTTGCTATACCAGCATGATCTGTACCTGGTTGCCATAAAGTTTCATAGCCATTCATTCTATAAAAACGCACTAACAAATCCTGCAATGAATTATTTAATGCGTGACCCATGTGTAAATTTCCTGTTACATTAGGTGGTGGTATTACAATGGAAAAATATTTTTTCTTACTTCTTTTAGGCTTAAAAAATTTGTTTTTCTCCCAATATTCGTAAATTTTTTTTTCTATATTTAAATGGTTGTAATTAGGATTTTGCATTATATACAAACATATAATAATTTATTAAAAAACAAAGATTGAATTTATTTAAACTTGGCCACGTGGCGGAATGGTTACGCAGAGGATTGCAAATCCTTGTATCCCAGTTCGATTCTGGGCGTGGCCTCCATAAAAAACTTGAGTTGTAATAAAAAAAAAGTATCTTGAGTAATTATTACATTCCTCGGTAGCTCAGTTGGTAGAGCAGTTGACTGTTAATCAATTGGTCGCAGGTTCGAGTCCTGCCCGAGGAGCCAATAGTTAACCTAATTTTGTGTTTACTGTATTTACATTGTCAATTTCGTTGCTCATTAGTTTCTTAAGTTTAGTTTTTTGCTCTGGTGTTAAATCTGAATAAATATTCAGAAGAAAACTGAAATTAACTGAAATACCGTCTTCATTATTTTTATTTGATTTATTTAAATATTCAGCAAAGTTATCAAAAAAATAATTTATTGGAACTTTTAAATAATTTGATAATTGCAATAGTCTTGTTGAGCTAACTCCATTAATTCCTTTTTCATATTTTTGAATTTGTTGAAAAGTAACATTAATTGCTTTTGCAACCTTAGTCTGCGTCAAACCCAAGGCTAGTCTGCGCATTTTCAACATATTACCTAAATGCTTATTAAAATCTTCTACCATCTTAGACCCCTCAATTAGAAAAAAACAAATTCAACCTTAAAATTAATATTATTGCAAGTATAAAATTAGAAATTTTTTAATGTAAAATTAACAATAACATATGAATTTTATTGTTGACAGATCTTAAAAAAAAGCCATCGCTGTATTTAAAAAAATTAATTAATTAAATTAGTCAATATATTTTAATCTATATTCCCAATATCCATTCTTATCAAAAGAAGCTTTTAACCACGTCAAAGATTTTTCGTCATACCAAATATTAGTGTTTAATTTTTTATCTTTTGACAAACTGGGGTCTGATGAAAAAAAATTAAATTTTAATGCTGTATATTTTACATTATTGATTTCTACAGTTTCTTTACCAATAAAGCTGACTGTTTGTTCAATTATTCTTCCAGATGCTGAGCTAATTTGAATTTTAGATTTAACTATTTCATGATTCCACCATGTTCCAATCATAAATTTTTCTGGCGTAATACCTTTGTATGAAGAGCCTTCTATAAAAAATTTATTTTCTTTTTTATAAATTTTACAATACTTTTTTTTTTTATTGTGATTAGTTTTAGAAGAAAAACTATCTAATTTTCCATTTATATATTTTTCTATGCCTTCAGAAGAATAGCTATATATTTCGACGCCTAATATTTCTATTTTAAAATCGATTTTATTTTTTACAGTGAAGTATTTATTTTTTTTATTAAAAAGGTAAATATGATGGCCAACTAGTTTATTATTTCTGTAAATATCAAATTCTAATTTATTTAATTTTTGATAATGTAAAGCATGGGCAAAAGCTGAATTAAAATATAATTGAATAATAATTGATAATAATAATAATTTCTTAAACATTTATATTAAAGCATAAACGTATCTTCGCTAATGTTAGAGGATTTGGCTTAAAAAGAGTTTAGTTCTATCGCTCTTAGGATTTGCAAAAAATTCTTTGGTGGCTGCTTTTTCAACAATCATGCCCTCATCCATAAAAATAACTTCATCAGCAACTTCTTTTGCAAAGCCCATTTCGTGAGTAACTACAATCATAGTCATTCCAGCTTTTGCCAAATTAACCATAGCGTCCAAAACTTCTTTGATCATTTCTGGGTCTAAAGCTGAGGTAGGTTCATCGAAAAGCATAATTTTCGGTTCCATACACAGAGCTCTTGCAATAGCAGCTCTTTGCTGTTGTCCTCCAGATAATTGGCCTGGAAATTTTTTAGCTTGATCTAATATTTGAACTTTTTCTAATTCTTTTAATGCTTGTTCCTCTGCTTGTTTTTTTGGTATTTTTTTTACCCATATAGGTGCCAATGAACAATTATCTAAAATTGATAAATGTGGAAATAAATTAAATTGTTGAAAAACCATTCCAACTTCAGCTCTTACTTGTTCAATATTTTTTGTATTTTCAGAAAGCTCAATTCCATCAACTACAATTTTTCCTTTCTGATGTTCTTCCAATCTATTAATACATCTAATTAAAGTAGATTTTCCCGATCCAGATGGTCCACACACTACGATTCTCTGTTTCTGTCTAACTTCAAGATTTATATCTTTTAGAACTTGAAAGTCATCAAACCACTTATTCACATTTTCCATTTGTATAATTTGATCTGACATAATTTAATTATCTGTCTGTTTTGTATTTTCTTTCTAGAGATTGACTATATCTACTCATAGAATAGCAGATAATCCAAAAAACAATACCTGCAAATATATATCCTTCTGTAGCAAAACCAAGCCAATCAGGATTGCTCTTGGCCATATCTATCATTCCTACTAACTCAAGTAACCCCACAACTAAAATAAGAGGAGTATCTTTTACTAGAGCCAAAAAGGTATTAGCAATTCCAGGAATAACGAGTTTTAATGCTTGAGGTAAAATTACAAGTAAGTGCATTCTCCAATAACCCATTCCAAGAGATTTTCCAGCATCATATTGCCCCCTAGGTAAGGCTTGTAGACCACCACGTATTACTTCTGCCATGTAAGCAGCTTCAAAAAGTGTAATGGCAATTATAACTCTTACAAGCTTATCCATATATGTTCCATCAGGTAAAAACATTGGCATCATTACTGAAGCCATAAATAGAACTGTAATTAAAGGAACGCCTCTCCAAAATTCGATAAAGCCTATTGATGAATATCTAATAACTGGAGCTAAAGATCTTCTTCCCAAGGCTAAAAACATTCCTATTGGGAAACAAAATAGAAGAGCAAAAATTGAAATAATAAATGTAAGAGAAAGTCCTCCCCATGCAGTAGTCTCAACCCATTCCAATCCGAAATTTCCACCAGAAATTAAATTAATAGCGATGAACGGAAAAATAAATAAAAGAAAAATAATTATATATTTTTTAATTTTAGGAGGCACAAAAAATCCGGAGATTACTAGTGCAATTAACATTAAAAAAGTAAGGTTAATCCTCCAAATTTCAGCATTTGGATACAACCCATATATAAAACGCGGAAACCAAGTCTTAATAAAAATCCAACAAGCACCACTACCTGTACATTCTTCTTTTGTTTCTCCTACAAAATTTGCATCAAAAAATAACCAATTTAATAAAGGTGGGATATTTTGAATTAGAACGAAGATAATCAACAAAGATAATACAGCATTGAACCAATTTGAATTTATATTTTTATTTAAATTATCCAATATTCTATTTCCTGAAAATTCAATTCTAATATAATGAAGACCAATAAAACCAAAAATTAGTGGTGTAAAATAATTAAACAACCTTGGTAAAATAGAAGTAATATTTATTTCGAAAAAAGAATTGAGTATCACATCAGCTATACCTAATACAAAAAGGAAAACTCCTATTGAGATAAATAGATTTAATTTATCCCTACTAGGTGTTCCTAAAAAATTTAATCTCTTAATCATTTTTCCTTAATTGCCATTTTTGTGTTATACCAGTTCATAAAAATTGAGATTACGATGCTTATGCTTAAATAAGTAAGCATAGTAATTGAGATAATTTCAATTGCTCTTCCTGTTTGCATCATTGCTGTTCCTGCAAAAACCAAAACTAAGTCTGGATATGCAATTGCCGCCGCAAGAGATGAATTTTTTGTTAAATTCAAGTATTGATTAGTTGTCGGTGGAATAATTATCCTCAACGCTTGTGGCATTACAACCAACCTAAGTATTTGCCCTGGTGTCAAACCTATAGATGCAGCCGCCTCTTTTTGCCCTTTAGTAACACCCATTATTCCCGCTCTGACACATTCGGCGATAAAAGTAGCAGTGTATAGCGATAATGCTGCAGCCAGAGCCATCAATTCTGGAATTATAGCTACACCACCTATGTAATTAAAAATAGTTTTCGATAGCTGTGTAAGAATAGGATATTCAAAACTTAGAGAAACACCACCTATTAAAAAGGTTAATAGAGGAACTATAGTAAATATTCCTAAAGATATAAAAAACTTTGGTATTTGTTTACCTGTGGCTTCTTGCTGTTTTCTTGCATATTTAAATACAAAAATTATTGCAACAATTGATGCAATTATTGAATAAAAGAGAACAGAAAAATTTGTCCAAATAAACTTTGGAATATAAAGTCCCTTTACTGACAAATAAGCTGTATCAAAAAAATTAATTGCTTCTTTAGGTAACGGCAACGCTCTTAGCGCAGCAAAATACCAAAAAAATAACTGAAGTAATAAAGGGATATTTCTGAATATCTCGATATACCATTCCGCAACTTTTGAAATTAAATAATTTGAAGATAGTCTGGAAATACCAATTACAACACCTAAGATTGTTGCAAAAAATATACCTATAGCAGCGACTAAAATAGTATTTAGAACTCCAACTAAGTATGCTCTAGCATATGTGCTTGCTCCACTATATTCTATCAATGAAAATTGAATATCAAATGATGCTTCCTCACCTAAAAAACGTAACCCAAAGTCAATACCTCTGTTATCCATATTAACTTGGGCGTTATAGGCAAAATATCCAAAAATAAATATTATGAAAAAGACCGTCAATGTTTGAGGAAAATATTTCCCAAATGTTGAACTTCCAGAGAAAAAATTAGTAAAACCTTTGGTTGTATTTTTTATATCCATTGAATTATTCAAGATAAAAAAAAGGGCTAGAAAAATCTAGCCCTTTTTTAATAACTATTTAATTAAATACAATTATCTAGCTGGTGCTACGTAAAGAATACCACCTTTTGTCCAAAGCTCATTAGGACCTCTATCAGGTAATATACCAGTATCTGCGATATTACGTTTGTAGCTTTCACCATAATTACCAACTTGTGTAATAATGTTAAAACTCCAATCATTGCCTATTCCTAAAGCCGCTCCTAATTCACCTTCAGCTCCAACAAGTCTTTTAATTTGTGGATTTTCTGAAGCTTTCATAGCAGAAGCATTTGAAGAATTAATACCGTACTCTTCAGCTTCAATCATAACGTATAGAGACCAACGAACTATGTCTTCCCAAACTGAATCACCTTGACGAACAACAGGACCCAAAGGTTCTTTTGAAATCGTTTCAGGTAATACTATATGAGCATCTGGATCTTTCATTTTAGTTCTTTGAGCTGCTAGACCAGATTTATCAGTTGTATACGTATCACATCTTCCTGAATCGTAAGCTGCAACAACTTCGTCTGCTTTTTCAAACACAACCGGCTCGTACGAAATACCTTTTGAAGTAAAAAAGTCTCTCATATTTAGCTCTGTTGTAGTTCCAATATTTACACAAGCAGAAAGACCACTTTTAAATTGGTCAGTAGAAGTTATGCCAGAATCTTTTCTGACCATGAAACCTTGACCATCGTAAAAATTTACTCCAACAAAAGTTAAACCAATGTCAGCGTCACGAGACAAAGTCCATGTAGTATTTCTTGATAAAATGTCGATTTCACCTGATGTTAAAGCTGTAAATCTTTCTTTAGCACTTAGTGGAGTAAATTTTACTTTACTTGCATCACCTAGCACCGCAGCAGCAACAGCTCTACAAACATCAACGTCAACCCCTGACCAGTTTCCAGATGCATCTGCATTAGAAAATCCTGGAAGACCTTGAGAAACACCACATCTTACAAAACCCTTTTTAATAGTGTTCTTCAAAGTTTTTGATTTCTTTGCTGCCATTGCTTCATTTGCAAATGCAAATAAAACTACAAATACGGCTAACAAAGAAGTTAGTTGTTTAATGTATTTATACATTTTTATTATCCTCTTATTTTTTATTGTTAACAATAAACTCAAAAGTCTGATAACTTTTGAATAAGGATATAATGTTTCATAAATATTGATTCATCAACAAATTAAAAAACTCCATTAAGAAAAAATAATATCTAAATGTAGTTAAGAAAAATATTTAAATACCATATTATGTATATCTTGATGGATTGGGTATGTTTCAAACTTAAATTATTTAGTTTAAATAGTTTTTCTAACTAAAAATACAAATATCAAAGAAGTAGCAAACATTATTAAACTGTAAGTAGCTGCAGGAATGACGTACATGCCTCCGCCAAAAATTGATGTTGCTACAAATATTGCAAGGGTTCCATTTTGTAATCCACACTCAATTGTAATACATTTTTTTTGTTCTGTTCCTGAAGCAAGTGACTGGGCGACAAAATATGCTACAACCATCATCACTACATTGAGTACTAAAGTTATCAGACCTGCTTGTACAAAATAAGAAACAACATTTTCTCTTTGTGCTAAAATTGCACCCAATAAAACAAGTATAAAAAGAATAATAGATATTTTTTTTGCTATTGGTTCAAATCCTAATGCTGCTCTTGAAGCAAATCTTCTAAACAACATACCTAATATAACTGGCACTGTAACAATTAAAAACATATCTCGTGACATGCTTATTAATGAGATATTTTGGGTAATATTTGATGCGTCTAGCAAATTTGCTGAGGTTAGAACTATAAATGGGATTGTAATGACACTCAACAAACTAATAATTGCCGTAAGTGATATTGATAAAGCCACGTCACCTTTTGCAAAAGAAGTTAATAGGTTGGATGTTACACCACCTGGGGCTGCTGCAATAATCATAACTCCAATTGCTAATTCTGGTGCAATAGACCATATTTTTACAAGAATGAATGCGATAACTGGCAGCAAAATAATTTGAGAAAAAGCTCCTACAAAAAAATCACGAGGTTGCTTTACAACTCTTAAAAAATCATTACCTGTAAGTCCTGACCCCAATACAAACATAATGAAGGCCAAAGCTAAGGGCAAAAAAACTTCTATGACAATTCCCATATATTATCATTAGATTAGATTATCTGACTAACGTCAAGTTGCACTAAACATATAACAAAAAACTGTTGCTTAAATATTTAAACTCATTTATTAAATAAATTTATAAAAGGAGTTGATATGTGGATAGCGTATGTAATGGCTGGTTATATAATTCTTAATTGGATTTGGAATAACGCCTAACTAACTTTAAAAGTAATAAATTTTACATCCCTCCCAAATCATTTAGGAGGGATGTTATTTTTTTTTGATTTACTAATTATCAATCCATATATAATTAAATTCACAATCATTAGAACTACTGCTAGGAATATCTGAAAATCTTCGGTTAGATTATTTGGATAAATAATAGGTACTAGATGGTGTTGAATAAAACTTTCAAAATACACAGGTAAGTTGGATTTCTGTAAAAACCAATTTTCAAGATGCGTTAAAGGACAAACGGAATGTGTTAATTCTATATATATTCCCCAAACTAATGTTGGTAAATGAATATAAATAATTTTTGTTGATACAAAAAATAGTAACGCTCCAAACACAACAAAAATTATAAAAGCTAAATGTATAATTAATGTTAAATTTGCTGCTAGCTCATACATCTAATTATATATTATACAAACAAAATTATATTGGAATACTATTAAAATTTATCTTTTGTATTCAACAAACTTTTTCAAAGATTGTGCTAAAAATGTTTCGTAATTATTTATTTTGTATAACGGTTTTTTTTTAATTTTTAATAATGCCGGATTGAGTACAAAATCATAATTGGGCTCAAAGAAAAAGGGAATTGAAATTCTTTTCTCACAATTGTAAATAGCTCTATGGTTGGTAGCTTTAAATTTATCATTAGTTAACCGTTCAAGAGCCAAACCGGTATTGACTACGAAAGAATTTTTGTTATAGGGAACATTATACCATTTAAAATTATCCCTATTTTGCACCTGTAATCCTCCTTTTTTATTTTGATAAAGAATTGTCATGATTCCGCTATCTACATGTGTCTCACATCCTAACTTTTCTCCATCCTGTGTCGAGATTTCAATTGGTTTTCTTTGTTTAGGATAGTAATTAAATCTTAATGTAGTTAATGTTTTAGGTCTTACAAAAGCTTTATTCACAATATTAAGATCTGCTTCAAAACTTTTTACAATAGATTTAAATAACAGCTCTCCCAAACTGAATAAACAATCAAAATATTTTTTAATCGTTAATGTTGATTTATCATCTAAAACTTTTTTTAAATTTAAGCATTCAAATTTATCTTTGGATAGAATTTTAGTCATCGAACTGTCTAGATTTGGATCGCCTATATCTAAACCTTCTTTTCCATTAACGAAGCTAGGAAAGTAACCCCTATAAATGTTAGAATTTTTTTTATTCCATCTTTGCGATGCAACTTTTAGTTTTTTATACATAGGTAAATTAAAAAATTTTTTAGAGGTAATTAAAGTAGAATTAATTAACTTGCTTGAAATACCATGACCAACTATCGTAAAAAAACCAACTTCTAGGCAGGCTTTTTTTATTTGTTGAATTACCTTATTGGATTTAGATGAATTCAAACCGTTAATTATTAATTTTGATATATTTATCTTGGGAACAATTTCATTCATCAATTTTTTTGAGAGAAACAAATACTAATAATGAGATAATCAAAGTTCATGGTTTATTAACGAACTTCA
>AZYB01000001.1 GCA_000513055.1 alpha proteobacterium SCGC AAA288-N07 | reverse complement strand
GTTTGGGTTCCAAAATTGTCATTTGCAAAATTTCATTTTTCTTTTTTTCTCCTCCAGAAAAACCAACATTTAATTGTCTATTAAGTATTTTTTCAATATTTTTTATATTCTTTTCAATTACTTTTTCAGATAAAATTTTTCTTGTTTCTTCTTTGCCTGAAGGATCACCTATACGTGTTGTGCCTCCACCTAATAAAACAATTGGCTGGTGTCCATATTTTTGCAACAGTCTTAAACACATTATTTGCAATAAACTTCCAACATGCAAACTTGAGGAAGTACAATCAAATCCAATATATGTTTTAATTTTGTTTTTACTCTTCAACAGTTCTAATTCGTCAGAATTAGTACATTGATTAAAATAATTTCTTTTTTTAAATTCAGATAAAAATGAATTTTCCATATTTATTTTTAAAAACCGTGTACTATCAATATACTTTATTTGAATTGATTAAAAAATACATATGAACAAAAACTATTACAGTCTTGGTTTAATGAGTGGCACATCAATGGATGGTGTTGACGCATCAATTATTCGATCGGATGGAAAGGCTCAATATAAAGCAATTTTAGACAATTATTTTCAATATCCCAAAGATATTTTTCAAGATTTAACAAAGCTTAGAGATAAAATAAAAAGTTCGAAAGATCTAAAAAGATTTGAGAAACAAATAAAATCTATTGAAAAACAAATAACTTTGTTTCACGCTAAAGTTGCTACCGAAATACTAAGAAAATCAAAGGTGAATATCAATTTTATAGGATTTCACGGGCAAACCATTTTTCATAGTGCTAAAGAAAAAATTTCTAAGCAATTGGGTGACGGAGATTTTCTTTCAAAACACACCAAAAAAACTGTTATATATAATTTTAGACAAAATGATTTAAAGAATGGTGGTCAAGGAGCTCCTCTAACACCAATTTTTCACAAATTACTAAAAAATAAATTTAAATTAAAATTACCTCTGGCTATTTTAAATATAGGAGGAGTAGCTAATGTGACATTTATAGATATTCACAATAACATGTGTAGTTATGATATTGGACCTGGAAACTGTTTAATTGATCAATGGATAAGAATTAATTCGAAGAATAATTATGATAAAGACGGCAAGATAGCAAGTTCAGGAAAAATAAACAAAAGTATTTTAACTCAAGCTTTGAAAAATTTTGAAAATAAAGTTCAGGATATACATGGCCCCAAATCTTACGATGTGAAAGATTTTGATTTATCTTTCGTTCGGGGGCTGTCATTAGAAGATGGAGCGGCAACATTAACTGAATATACATCAGAAATTTTATGTAATCTTACACGGACTTGCACTGGTGAAGATGAAGATATTATAATATCTGGAGGTGGAAGAAAAAATAGATTTTTAGTAAAAAATATTCAGGAAAAAATTAATTCTCCGGTAAAATTAATTGATGATCTTGGTGTTGATGGTGATTTTATCGAGTCCCAAGCCTTTGCATATCTTGCTACTAGATCTTATCTTAAATTACCGATTTCATTTCCGGAAACGACAGGAGTACGTGAACCTTGTACCGGGGGGATAATAATTAAAAATTTTTAATACAAAGCAGATTCTTTTTTAATATATTTATCTAATACAGAAGATAACTCTTTCTCATTATTTGAAAAAAAATGATTAGAATTTTCTATTTCGTTAAATTCTACATTAATTGCTTCCTGTGATGATAATTTTTTATTTAAAGAGTAAATATTCTCTAAAGGAACTAGTTCATCTTTTTTTCCGTATACCATTAGCCCAGAAGCAGGACATGGTGATAAAAATGAAAAATCATAAACATTAGGTTGAGGAGATACAGCGATAAATCTATTTACCTCAGGCCTTCTCATTAATAATTGCATTGCAATCAATGAACCAAAAGAAAATCCAGATATCCAACATTGTGAATGATCTGCATTTTCTCCTTCAATCCAATCTAGAGCTGCCGCAGCATCAGATAATTCACCTTGTCCGTTATCAAATTTTCCATCGCTTCTACCGACTCCTCTAAAATTAATTCGACATACAGAAAATTGATTTTTTAAAAAACTTTGAAAAATTCTAAAAACAATTTTGTTATTCATAGTTCCGCCGTATTGCGGATGAGGATGCAATACCAGAGCGACAGGAGAAGATTTATTGCTATTTTTGAAATATTTTATTTCTAACCTTCCAGCTGGTCCAGGAATAAATAATTCATCGATTTTTTTATCCATAAACAATGTTGATAATTATTATCAAGAAAAAACTAGGCTTTATATCACGTTTGCATGATTTGTGAGAATTTTTTTTTCAATACTTAAAGTTGACTGATTTACTCAGGTTAGTATAAATAGACTATATTTTTCAACAATTATTTAAATATTTGTATTATGAAATTAACAAGTAAAGGTAGATATGCAGTAATGGCAATGGCCGATCTAGCAAAAAACCATGATCCAAGGCCGGTGGCACTAAATGAAATTTCATTAAGACAGGGAATATCAATTTTTTATTTGGAACAGCTATTTTTAAAATTAAAAAAAAATAGCTTGGTGAATAGTACAAGAGGACCTTCTGGAGGATATGTTCTATCAAAATCTCCAGATCAAATAAAATTATCAAATATTATTTCTGCGGTTAATGAAGAAGTGAAAACATTAAAGTGTAATAAAAACTCAAAAAAAGGATGTAACGGAAAATCAGTTAAATGTATTACTCACAGTCTCTGGGATGAGTTGGGAGAACATATAAATTTATTTTTCGAAAATAAAAGTTTGGAAGATGTTTTAAATATAGAAAAAAAATTTCAAAAAATGAAACACTAAATGAAACACTAAATGAAACAATCAACAATTAATCCATCAGAGGAATATAAATATGGTTTTACAACTGATATTGAAAGTATCAGAGCACCAAAAGGTTTAAACGAAGATGTAATTAAATTTATTTCCAATATTAAAAAAGAACCACACTGGATGTTAGAGTGGAGATTAAGGGCCTATTCAAGATTGAAAAATTTAAAAGAACCAAATTGGCAAAAACCAAAATATCCAAAAATAGACTATCAAGATTTATATTATTATTCGGCACCAAAAGGTTCGGAGAATAAACCCAAAAGTCTTGACGAAGTAGACCCTAAATTAATCGAAACTTATAAAAAATTGGGTATTTCACTAAAAGAACAAGAGAAATTAAGTGGAGTAGCGGTTGATGCTGTTTTTGATTCTGTATCAGTAGCTACTACTTTTAAAGATAAACTAACTGAAAAAGGAATTATATTTTGTCCAATTTCAGAAGCAATTCAAAAACATCCTGATTTGGTAAAAAAATATATTGGTTCTGTAATTCCAATTACAGATCATTATTTTGCTACACTTAATTCAGCAGTTTTTACCGATGGTTCATTTGTTTATATTCCCGAAGGAGTTAGATGTCCTATGGAGCTATCCACATATTTTAGAATTAATGCTTCTGAAACTGGACAATTTGAAAGAACGTTAATTATTGCAGATAAAGGTAGTTACGTTAGTTATCTTGAGGGATGTACAGCTCCAATGCGAGATGAAAATCAACTTCATGCTGCCAATGTTGAGTTGATAGCTTTGGATGATGCTGAAATAAAATATTCTACTATACAAAATTGGTATCCTGGAGATGAAAACGGTAAAGGTGGTATTTATAATTTTGTAACCAAAAGAGGCGCTTGCAGGGGAAAAAATTCTAAGATTTCTTGGACGCAAGTTGAAACCGGCTCAGCGATAACTTGGAAATATCCAAGTTGTATTTTGCAAGGCGATAATTCTGTTGGCGAATTTTATTCAGTAGCAATTACCAATAATTATCAAAAGGCTGACACTGGAACCAAAATGATTCATCTTGGAAAAAATACCAAAAGCAAGATTATTTCTAAAGGTATATCAGGTGGACATGGAGATAACACTTATAGGGGCTTAGTTAGAATAAGTTCTAAGGCACATAATTCTAGAAATTACACACAATGTGATTCTTTATTAATGGGTAATAAATGTGGAGCACATACAGTTCCTTATATAGAAAATAAAAATTCTTCATCCAATATTGAACACGAAGCAACAACTTCAAAAATAAGTGAAGAACAACTTTTTTATTGTAACCAAAGAGGTTTAAATCAAGAAGAAGCTATTAGCTTGATTGTTAATGGTTTTTGCAAAGAAGTACTTCAACAATTACCCATGGAATTTGCTGTGGAAGCACAAAAATTGGTTGGAATTAGTTTAGAAGGTAGCGTTGGTTAAATGTTGGACATTAAAAGTCTTAGTGCCTCAATAGATGGCAAAAAAATATTAGACGGTTTTGACCTTAAAATTAAACCTGGAGAAGTGCATGCTATTATGGGCCCAAATGGTTCGGGAAAAAGCACTTTAGCCAATGTATTAACTGGAAAAAATGGCTATGAAATTAAAGGGCAAGTTTTTTATGAAGGCAAAGATCTATTAAATTTACCTATAGAAGAAAGAGCCCAAAAAGGTTTGTTTATGGCTTTTCAATATCCCTTAGAAATACCAGGTGTAAATACAAACAACTTTCTAAAAACATCTTTAAATACTATTCGTAAAGTTAGAGGTTTAAAAGAGTTAGACTCTTTAGATTTCTTAAAACTAGTAAAAACAAAAACAAAAAATCTTAAAATTGATGAAAAAATACTTAATAGACAATTAAATGTTGGTTTTTCTGGAGGAGAAAAAAAGAAAAATGAAATTTTGCAAATGACAATTTTGGAACCCAAACTTGCAATTTTAGATGAGACTGACTCCGGTTTAGATATTGATGCACTAAGGATAGTTTCAGATGGTGTGAATGCCTTAAGAAGCAAAGAAAGATCTTTTTTAATTATCACACACTATCAACGCTTGTTAGATTATATCAAACCAGATTTTGTTCATGTGCTGGTTAATGGAAAAATAGCAAAAACTGGTTGTGGAGAACTAGCAGAAGAACTTGAAAAAGTTGGTTATGAAAGAATGGAGATAGCCAAATAAATGGCAATATGATTTTAAATTTCGACAATTTTCAAAAAGCTAATCAAAGCGGTAGCAAACTAAATAATATTAGAATTAAAAATTTAAATATTTTTAAGGAAAAAGGTTTTCCGACTAAGAAAGAAGAAAATTGGAAATACACAGATTTAAATAGAATAATATCAAATAATCTAAGCAAACTAGAAATCCTAAATGATAAAAAAACTTCTCAATATAATAATGAGTGGATATTAAAAAATTTTCAACACAATCAAATAATCTTAGTTAACGGTGATTTTGTTAGTTCAAATTTTAGTTTTGAGACTAAAGAAAAAATAACAATAAAACCATTAAAGAAAATTTTAAATGAAGAAAAAGATTTTGAAAAAATAAGAAATTATTTTGATGAACAAGAAAATTCTCTTAACGCATTGAATCATGCATTAGTTAAAGATGGTATATTCTTAGAAATAGAAGACGATTATTCATTTAAGAAACCATTAATTATCTATAATTTTTTTAACAAGTTTTCAGAAAATAAAATAATAAATAATAAAAGTATTATTTTACTTGGAAAGAATTCCAAGCTAAGTGTGTTGGAATGGTATAGAGCAGAGAGTGATATTAAGTATTTTAATAATACCATTCACAATTGCTCGATTCAAAAAAATGCCATACTGAAAAAATATATTATGGATAGCAATTTGGATAATTCCTACAACTACCATTTTACCAATGTTAAAAGTTATTCTAACAGTATATTTGAGAATTTTTTATTTTCTGCAGGATCAAGTTTTATAAAAAATGAAATTCGTTGTGATTTGGTAGAAACTTTTAGTTCATGCTTTATTAATGCATTAATATTTTTAAAGAACCAACAACACCATGAATTAAAAACTAACATTAATCATAAACAGGAAAATTGTAAAAGTTCTCAATTAGTAAAAAGTGCTTTATTGGATAAAAGCAATGGGACTTATCAAGGAAAAATTTATGTTGATAAAAAAGCTCAGAAAACTAACGGATATCAACTTAGTAAAGCATTAGTATTGTCAGAAAATTCTGCTTTTAACTCAAAACCTGAATTAGAAATCTATGCGGACGATGTTAAGTGTTCACACGGTTCAACAACAGGTAATATTGACCAAAATTCTATTTTTTATTTGATGTCCCGAGGATTATCTAAAGAACAGGCAAATAGAATGTTAGTCGAAGGTTTTTTAAATGAAGCTATCGAAACAATTACAGAGCCAAACATTAAATCATTAATTTCAAAATTGTTTATCGATAAAATCAACAAAACAAAATTTGAAATTAATGAATATTGAAAATATTAAATCTCAATTTCCAATCTTTTCTAAAAAGATAAATGGTAAACCACTGGTTTATCTAGATAGTTCCAATTCATCACAAAAACCTATGTGCGTAATAAATAGATTGAACGATTTTTACAAAAATGAATTTTCTAACATAGGAAGAAGTATTCATTCACTAGCTGTAAATGCTACAAATAAATTTGAAGAAACAAGAGAAAGTATAAAAAATTTTATTAATGCTAATGTTAAAGAAGAAATCGTTTTTACTAAAAATGCGACTGAAGCTATAAATTTGGTTGCCACAACTTTTGGTCAACAAAATATTAAAGAGGGTGATGAAATCATAATTACAGAATTAGAACATCATTCAAACTACGTTCCATGGCATTTTCTTAGAGAAACAAGAGGTGCAATTATAAAGTTTGCACCAATAAATGAAGATGGCGATGTTATCATTGATGAATTAAAAAAATTAATCACAGCAAAAACAAAAATTATTGCCGTCACTCACTTGTCAAACGTTACTGGCACAATTGTACCAATCAAAGAAATAGTAGAGATTGCGCACAAAAAAAATGTTCCTGTACTAGTAGATGGATGTCAGGCTGTACCTCATATTAAAGTTGATGTTACAGATCTAGACTGTGATTTTTATGCTTTTTCCGCTCACAAAGTTTATGGCCCAACGGGAGTTGGAATTTTATATGCAAAAAAAAAATGGCTCGAAAAACTACCTCCTTATATAGGAGGTGGAGCCATGATTAGCGAGGTAAAAAAAGATAAAATTATTTATGCTAAACTTCCCGAGAAATATGAAGCTGGAACAATGCCTACGGCAGAAGTGATAACATTTAATGAGTCCATAAAATTTATGGAATCAATTGGAATAGATAATTTAATGAAACATGAAAAGGAAATTAAAAACTATGCTTTGGAAAACCTTAAAAAAATAAATTCTGTAAAAATAATTGGTAATCCAAAAAATAAAGCTGGAGTAATTGCCTTTACTATAAAAGGGATACATCCTCATGATATTGCTACAATTTTAGATGAGGACGGTGTAGCAATTAGAGCTGGACATCATTGCTGTCAAATTTTTCACGAAAAAATGAATTTAACTGCTACGGCAAGAGCTTCAATTGGAGTTTATAATAATAAGGATGATATTGATATGCTCTGTAAGGCAATTGAAAATTGTAGAAAAATATTTGATTTAAAATAATGGACTTAAAGCAATTATATCAGGATATAATTTTAGAACATGGAAAAAGTCCTAGAAACTTTGGAAAGTGTGAGGGATATAATCACGATGCAAAAGGATATAATCCTCTTTGTGGGGACAAAGTTCACGTATATTTAAAGTTAAATAGTGGAAAAAAAGTTGAGGGCTTAACTTTCGAAGGTGAAGGATGTGCTATTTCGTTAGCTTCAGCATCCATAATGACGGAGTTAGTTAAGGGAAAATCTTTTGACGAAACAAAGGATATAATGAATGCCTTCTTAAATATGATTAAAAATACTTCGGAAATACGATCTAATCACTTGGATGAAGATCAAAAAACTAAACTTATGTCGTTGTCTGGAGTAAAGCAATTTCCAATGAGAGTGAAATGTGCTACATTATCTTGGCATACTCTAGTTTCAGCAATGAAAGGGAAAAAAGAAGAAATAAATACCGAGGCAATAGATTAATGAGTGATATTAAAAATCAAGTTATAGAAGAGATAAAAAAAATTTATGATCCTGAAATTCCGGTAAATATCTATGAATTGGGTTTAATTTACAAAGTAGAAGTTGATGAAACAAATAAAGTTAACATTGATATGACATTAACTTCACCAAATTGTCCAGTTGCAGAGAGTTTGCCAAAAGAGGTTAAGGATAATATAATGAAAGTAGAAGGTGTTTCTGACGTAAACTTAAATTTAGTTTGGGAACCACCTTGGGATAAGGATAGGATGTCAGAAGCAGCAAAACTAGAATTAAACTTATGACGAAGCAAATAATTACATTAAGCGATAATGCTGCACAAAGAATTAAAGAAATAATGGCTAATGCAAAAGAACCTTCGATTGGAGTAAGAGTAGGAGTAAAATCAGGAGGTTGTGCGGGAATGTCATATGTAATGGAATATGCAAAATCTTCTAATTCAAATGATGAGGTTATAGAAGATAAAGGCGTTAAAGTACTAATTGATCCGGGTGCTGTTATGTATCTTTTGGGCACTGAAATGGATTACAAAAAAGAAGAGCTTTCTTCTACATTTGTATTTAAAAATCCCAATGAAACTGAGCGTTGTGGATGTGGAGAGTCGTTTAAAATTTAACACTGTGTTGCTGCACAATATACAATTGTGTATAATGCCCAGTATGCGAGACAAAAAACATCTGGTAGAACACTCTAATAAGTTGGTAGAGCAAGCCAAAGAGAAAGCGTTGTTCCGTACTCAACGCAAAGCTGTTGAAGCAGGTGCTCANGGTACACTAGATTATACGATCAAAAAAGGTGTAAATAAAAACAAAATTGCTGGTGAAAAAATACTAAAAAGTAAAAAAGATTAATCTTAACAGCTATAGTACATTTCGAACTCTATTGGATGAGGGGTATGTTCGAGCTTATGAATTTCTTCAAATTTTAGAGCAATGTAAGCATCTATTTGATCATCAGTAAATACATCACCCTGTTTTAAAAAATCTCTACCTCTGTCTAAACATTCCATTGCTTCTCTTAAAGAACCACAAACCGTCGGAATTTTTTTTACTTTATTTTCAGGAAGAGCATATAAATCATCATCAAGGGGTTTGCCCGGATCAATTTTATTCTTAATGCCATCCATTCCTGCCATTAACATTGCAGCGAAAGCTAAATAAGGATTTCCTGCGCCATCAGGATATCTAACTTCAACTCTTGAACCTTTTTTATTATGTGCTATCGGAATTCGACAGGTAGCAGATCTGTTTCTTGCCGAATAAACTAACAAGACCGGAGCTTCAAAACCAGGTATTAGTCTTTTATAACTATTGGTAGTTGAATTTGAAAAAGCATTAACAGCTTTTGCATGTTTTAAGATTCCACCAATATAATAAAGGGCAGTATTTGATAGTCCTGCATATTTATCACCGGCAAATAAAGGAGTATCATTTTTCCAAATTGATTGATGAGTATGCATACCCGAACCATTGTCTCCTTTAACTGGCTTTGGCATAAACGTTGCCGTTTTACCAAAAGAATGAGCAACCATTTGAACTCCATATTTATAAAGCTGCACATTATCGGCTTGAGTAGTCAATGTATCAAAAATCATTCCAAGCTCATGTTGACTTGGCGCAACTTCATGATGGTGTTTTTCAGTTTTAATACCCATGTCTCTTAGAGCTTTTAAAAACTCTCCCCTCATATCTTGGGCTGCGTCAACAGGAGGAACAGGAAAATACCCACCTTTAATTCTGGGACGATGTCCCATATTTCCGCTTTCATATTTTTTTCCGGTATTGTAAGGACCTTCAGAACTGTCAATGGTAAAACTGGTTTCATTCATATCATTTTTATATCGAACATCGTCAAAAACAAAAAATTCAGGTTCAGGTCCAAAATAAGCTTTGTTGCCAATATTTGTTTTATTTAAATAAGCTTCCGCTTTTTTTGCAGTACTTCTCGGGTCTCTCTCATAAGGAGTTTTGTTAACTGCATCTAAAATATCAACGAAAAGAACTAAAGTATTATGAGATGTGAACGGATCTATAATTGTTCTTTCTAAATCTGGCTTTAATAACATGTCAGATTCGTGAATTGATTTCCATCCGGCAATTGATGAACCGTCAAAAAAAACTCCTTCATTTAGCATTTTCTCATCAACCACTTTAGCGTCCATGGTTAAATGTTGAAGCTTTCCCCCAGGGTCCGTAAATCTAAGATCTACATACTCTACTTCTTTTTCCTTTATTAATTTAATAACTTTGTCTACACTCATCAAACTTTCCCTATATGAACTAAAAGATTTTAACAAATCACAATGAATTTCATTATGTGACTGAAGTCTTGTAGCAAATATAGATTTACAAAAAATGTGCTATTATTAGATGTCAGCTATGCATAATATACATCATTGTGATTGTTGGTTGAACTGATGAATATAAAATTTACAAAAAATACACCTAAAATCTGGATAAATAAGTTTCCCTGGAAAAAAAAAAGAGATCACAAATATAGCAGAGGAAAACTTATTGTTTTAGGGAGCCAGAAACACATGACTGGGGCAACCATTTTGTCTACAGAATCTGCACTAAGGGTCGGAACTGGTTCTGTAAAAATCCTATGCTCAAAGCAAACACTACCTATTTATTCAACACAATTTCCTTCAGCATTAAAAGAAGAAATAAATAATCTAAAATCTTTAGGTAGATTTATTAATAAGGAAAAAACTTCAATGTATTTAATTGGGCCTGGGGCAGGTTCAAATAATTTAACAAAACAAAAAACTCGTTTAATTTTAAAAAAAATAAAAAATGTACTTGTTGACGCAGATTCTTTAACTTGCTTTAAAAAAAAACCTAAAGAACTTTATCGTTTATTGGACAAGAATAAAGTTATTACCCCTCATCCAAAAGAGTTTCATTCAATTTTTCCATCAATTAAGAAAAATATTAGTAATAAGGAAAAGATGATAAAAGCAATCCGGCTTACAAAAACAAATATTGTTTTAAAGGGACCGGTTACTTTAATAGGATCATTTGATGGTAATATTGTTTACAACAAACATACCTCAAGCGAATTAGCTGTGATCGGATCTGGAGATGTACTTAGTGGTTTAATAGCAAGCTTAATTGGAAAAAATAAATTAAATCCTTTTCTTGCTGCTTGCGCAGGTGTTTGGATTCATGGAGATCTAGCTAAACAATTTGGTCCTGGCCTAATCGCTGAAGATATTATAAAAGCAATTCCTCATACCTTAAAAAAATTAAAAAATGGAAGATTTACTCAAAAAGGAATCGGTAAAAAGAGTTAATGATTTTATTAAACAATTCGATTCCTTTCTTGAAATTATTGTTCTTGATAAAACTGCAAGAACCGCAAAAGATGCTGCCACCGCTTTAAATTGTGAAGTAGGGGCAATTGTAAAAAGTTTAGTCCTAAGAGCTGATAATGGTTTTTTGATATGTTTAGTAGCAGGCGATAAAAGATGTTCGCTAAATAAATTAAAGAAATTAATAGGAAAGAAAGATGTTTGCATGGCAGATGCTGAACAAGTTAAATCACAAACGGGATTTTCAATAGGGGGAGTTGCTCCAGTAGCTCATTTAAATAAATTAGAAGTATTAATTGATAATTCACTTGGAAGATTCAAAGATGTTTTTAGTGCAGCAGGACATCCTAATTGCATTTTTAAAATTGGTTATAACCAATTAATAAAAATTACCAATGGTTCAGAAAAAGAAATATCTGAATGAGAGAACCAAAAGCCATAGATTTTACATTGTTAACTATTTTAGCTGTAATTTGGGCTTCAGCTTTTTTTAATATTAAAATTGCTACCTATTCTTATGGACCTCTCTCGATTGCATTTTTTAGAATTTTTTTTGGTGCACTTCCTGTAATTTTAATATGTTATTTAAGAAAAATTAAAATCGAAGCTTTTTCTAAAGATTGGCATTGGTTTGCAGCCATTGGGATTATAAATTTAGTAATCCCTTTTTTTTTAATTGCCTACGGTATTCAAAAAGTTCAAAGTAACCTAGCAGCAATATTAATGGCGAGTACTCCCTTGACTGCTGCTATTTTGGCACATTTTTTTATAAGTAATGAAAAAATTAACTTAATCAAATCTATTGGAATATTAGTTGGTTTTTCTGGAGTTGTTTTTCTATTCTCTGACAAAATTTTAATTAACGAAAATAACTTTTTATCTGCTTTAATTATTTTTTTTGCCTCAACTTTTTACGTTATTGGTGGTTTATTGACTTTAAAAATTAGCAATAAAAGAAATGAAAATGTTACAGCTTCAATTTTGATTTGGGCCGCTTTAGTTTTATTTCCAATTTGCATGTTTATTGAACAACCTTGGAATTTATCTCCTAGGCTAGATTCAACTATTTCACTTATTTATCTTGGTGTTTTTTCTACTGGAATTGCTTGGCTTCTTAGATTTTATATCTTAAAAAATAATGGTTTAGTTTTTCAAGCTCAAGTTGCCTACTTAATCCCAATCTTTGGAGTGATCCTTG
Source organism: alpha proteobacterium SCGC AAA288-N07 (assembly GCA_000513055.1). Lineage (GTDB taxonomy): Bacteria > Pseudomonadota > Alphaproteobacteria > Pelagibacterales > Pelagibacteraceae > AAA240-E13. Next base: position 75,476 of record AZYB01000001.1, on the reverse strand, counting down.
GATTTTTATTTTTAAAAGAAGGAATTACTCCAAAAGTAATTTTATCTTTGATAGCAGTTATTCTAGGAATATATTTAGTTAAGAGATCTAGTAAAGTTATAAGTGATTGAAAAAAGATTTACTTAAGTTGAGCAATGTTATTTATATGTGATGGTCTGATTTCACAGCAACCACCTAAAATTGTAGCTCCATCATCCTTAAATTTTTTTACAAATTCATAAAATTTACTTTCAGTAATATCCTCTCTTGAACCCAAGATTTTAGTGGGATTTCCATTTTTACCCCAAGTTGAAGATGACTTTACCCCATAATTGTCAGGAATATTTTTAAATGCGTTTAATTTAAATCCATAAGGAATATCTAAGTGTTTTAATTCTTTAATTATTATTTCATAGGATTCAGGATGAACACAAGCTGCAATTATACCTAACCAATTTTCATCTTTGTATTTTTTTGCAATATCGCTAATATTTTCACCGGACGGCAGTTTTCCATTTTTCCTTATATGAACACCTACTAAAACTGGTAAGTTAAATGATTTAATAGCTTTAAGTGCGATTTCACATTCTCTTCCACTTCCCATTACATCTAAATAAAAAAAATCTATATTTGATTTAAGCAATTTTGCTTGATCATAAAAATTTTTTTCAATTAAATTTAAATCATCTCCTAAATTTTCACTATAGGTTTGATATTGGTTAGGTAAACCTCCAGCTACTAATATTTTTTTTTTTGAGATATCCCTTGCTTTTAATGCAAGCTCCACAGCTTTGGTATTTATACGCTCAAAATGTTCTTCACATTTATTTTGAATTAATCTTATTCTTCTAGCGGTAAAGGTTGCTGTCACTATAACATCTGCACCAGCATTAATAAAATCTAGATGTGTATCAGTTACTAATTGATGATATTTTTCTTCTATCAAAGCACTTGCAGACCAAAGTGTTCCTTGAGGTTTCAATCCCCTTCTCAGTAATTCCTGGCCCATGCCACCGTCCAAGATTCTTGTTTTTGAAAAGTAATTTATATCCATAATTCTTATTAATTAAAAAATTTTAAATCCCATTCTTGTTGCAACGAAAATGACAAGTATAGCAGTTACTAAGGCTAGAATACGAGTCGGAAATATTTTTAAATTTAAAAAATTTCCTAGCTGTCCTCCAATTAAAACAGCTACCAAAAGGTACCAGTAATTTGGAATTTCATTTATAACTGCATTTTTTGTCAATTGTCCAAAAATTCCAAATACAGAATTAATCAGGATAAACAACGAGGCAGTGGTTACTATATGCTTTGGTCTATCCGCTCTTATTAGAAAAAGTATTGGGCTCAAAAAAATTCCTCCACCAATTCCAACAATGCCTGAAATGAATCCTAATACTCCTCCAATTAAAATTGAAACCGTTATTGGAATTTTTATATAATTTTCTTCTTTATCATTGTAAGACTTAAAATTTAATAACAACAAAGTTCCTGCTGTCAGCAAAACTAAAAACAGCAATATTTCAAACAATTTTTTTTCTATTGGTAAAGAACCACCAATAAAAGCTAAAGGTATTGATCCAATTAAATAAGGAATTAAAAGTTTAAGATTTAAATTTCCTGCTCTAATATAATTAAAGCAATTACCTGATACGACTATAATGTTACAAGATAAAGCTATAACAGGAAAAATAAAGTAGGGAATGCCCCCAATTAAAAGGAGAGCTAAATAAGTAGATCCACCACCAAAACCAACACTGGAGTATAATATAGCAGTAGCCAAAAATAATATTGCTAATAACGCCATCGTTATTTATTCTACAAATAAATTATGCAAGTTAACATAGCACTTTTAACAGTAACGGATACCAGAACCATTGATACCGATAAATCGGGTGCAATTTTGGTAAAAAAAATAAAAGAACAAAATCATAAGTTAGTTGATAGAAAGATTGTAAAAGATGAAAAAGAAGAAATAAAAAAAATTTTATCTGACTGGCTAAAAAATAACGAACTTGATGTAATAATTACAACAGGAGGAACTGGTTTAACCGGTAGAGATATTACTCCAGAAGTAATAAAAGAAATTGCTGATAAAGAAATTCCTGGATTTGGAGAACTATTTAGAGAATTAAGTTACAAAACTGTCGGAACCTCTGCTATGCAATCAAGAGCTTGTGCTGCATTAGCAAATGGAAAATACATATTTGCTTTACCAGGTTCTTCAGGAGGGGTAACGGACGCGTGGGATGGAATTTTAAAATATCAACTTGATATCAATCACAAACCCTGCAATTTTGTAGAATTATTTCCAAGACTTAAAGAGAAATAATTTTTTTATTTATAATAAAAACTAATTTTGTTTCGGAAAATTTATGTAATTTTGAATCTTTCGATTTCATCATTATTGGTAAAAATAAACCTAAAGCGTATAAAATTATTATTATTAAAGCCGATATAAGAAAAGCTCGCATAGCATTAATTTTCATTATAATTAATATTACTATATTATTTTTTTATGTAATGAGCTAAAAATGTCTCAGTATGGAACATTTAATTGAAGAGATAGCCTTTCTACAAAATAAAATATTTCTTAGAGGGTTCGTATTTGGACTTGTCCACGTCGGTATAATGCTAATCGGTTATTATACTGGTTGGAGTATTAATAGGTTATTAAAAATTGTCTCCAATGGATTTATTGCAGGCATCGTTGGTGTAGTAATTGCACATGTAGTAGCAGACTATATTGCTGCAACTCTTGATCCAGATATAAGACCAGCTGCTCTAGGTATTGTTGTTGGAGGTTTGTTACCATTAATATTTATTCCTTTTTTGGAAAAATATGTAACTAAGAGCAAATATCATATCGCAATCGGTGACCACGAAGATCTTCAAAAAGATTTAAAAAAAAGACACAGAAAATAATTTTTTTCTCAACTCAATATTATATTAGATTCCTTTTTCTATAGCAGAATAAATAGTTTTTTTATCTGTTTGGCCAATGATACGAGTAACTTCCTTATTACCTTTATAAATCACAATAGTTGTCCAGAAATCTATATTTAGTTTTTTAGCTATATCTTCATTTTTACTTTGCTCATAGCTTAAAAAAACAATTTCTTTAAATTCTTTCTCCGCTTGATCTAAAATTTTTGTCTGAACACCGCAAGTTCCACACCATTTTTCATATGAATTTATAACTATTGTTTTCCCATCTGTTTTGGCTTTTTCAAATATTTCTATTGAAAAATTGGTTTTTTTTTCAACAGCTGAAGCTGAAAAACAAGTAATAATAAACAGTAAAAGTAAAAATTTTTTCATATTAATAATTATTTTCGATATTTCTGCTTCCATTCTTCGTATGGCATACCATAAATGTGCTTTCTAGCATCGGGATCGGAGATATCTACCCCCTTTTTTTGAGCTTCTTCTCGATACCATTTAGATAAGCAGTTTCTACAAAACCCTGCTAGATTCATAAGATCAATATTTTGAACATCTTTCCTGTCTCGCAGATGGTGAATTAACCTTTCAAAAGCCGCAGATTGTAATTCTTTTTTTGTAGTGTCATCCATAATAAAATTTATTATATACTAGTTTATTTGAATCATGAAACTAACAGGATCATACGAAATAAAGCTAGATAAGAATTCAGTCTGGAAAGCTTTGAATGATCCTGAAATTCTTAAGAAGAGTATACCTGGATGTGAAAAATTTAAAAAAAATACTGATACTAGTTTTACAGCGACAGCTACAAATAAAATTGGACCATTTAACGCTACTTTTGCAGGAGATATTGAGCTCAAAGATCTCAATCCTCCTGATAGTTATAAAATAATAGGACAAGGGAATTCGCCAGTTGGATTTGCATCCGGAGAAGCTTTGGTGGAATTAGAAGAAAGTAATGGAATTACAAAGTTAATTTATAGTGTAGAGGCAAACGTTGGTGGAAAAATAGCTCAACTTGGATCAAGGTTAATAGATATGACAGCAAAAAAAATGGCAGATATTTTTTTTGGTAAATTTTCAGAACTGCTATCTCCAGCAGAAAAAAAAGAAGACAAAAAAGAGGACATTAAAATTACTTCAGAAAAAAGTTTTGATGTAAAACAAATTAATAAAAAATTATTATTTGTAACTATTATAATTGTTATTTTACTAGCCATATACCTGCTCAAATAATACTTTCTAATATAGCGTGTATTTTAATTTAGCATTGCGCCTCTTTAACCATTGTGTTTAAATATTTATGAGGAGTAAAGTCGAATGCAGAAGGTTTCGATAGAAATTAATGGCAAGAAAGTTTCACGGGAAATAGAAGATCGCACACTATTATCAACTTTATTAAGAGATATATTAAGTTTAACCGGTACACATATTGGTTGTGATACTAGCCAATGCGGAGCTTGCGTGGTTCATGTGGATGGAAAATCTGTTAAAAGCTGCACACTTTTTGCCGCAGATATTCATGGATCTAAAGTTACAACTATAGAAGGACTTGCAAGAAATGGAAAAATGCACCCAATGCAAGAGGCTTTCAAAAAACTTCACGGTTTACAATGTGGATTCTGCACTCCAGGCATGGTGATGAGTGCAGTAGACTTACTAAAAAATAAAAAAAATCCCAGCGAACAAGAAATTAGAGATTGGCTAGAAGGTAATATTTGTCGTTGTACAGGTTACCAAAATATTGTGGCTGCGGTTAAAGAAGCTGCCTCAAAAATGTAGATAAAAAAAAGGAATAGAGTATGGCAAGTAGTTTAATTGGATCAAGAGTAGAGAGGAAAGAAGATAAGAAATTCCTTACTGGTAAAGGTAGGTATACCGCTGATATTAATCTTGCTAACCAAACTTATGCATATTTTGTTCGTTCTCCACACGCAAGAGCTACTATATCAAAAGTTGACATATCAAAAGCTTCTAATGCACCAGGTGTTGTAAAGATATTAACTGGAGATGATTTAGCCAAGGATAAAATTGGGGGTCTTATCGCAGGATGGAAAATTGTAAGTCAGGATGGTACTGATATGAAATGTCCGCCTCATCCTCCTTTAGCAAACAATACAGTAAATTTTGTGGGCGATCATGTAGCAATTGTAATTGCTGAAACTCTAGATCAAGCCAAAGATGCAGCGGAAAAAGTTCGTGTTGATTACAAAGTATTAAAAGCGGTAGTAAATACTGGCGATGCAATGAATTCAAAACCAATCCATGATGGGATAGATAAAAATTTATGCTATGATTTTTTATTGGGAGACAAAGGAAAAACTGATGAAGCTTTCTCTAACGCGGATAAAGTTGTCAAACTTGATTTAGTAAATAATAGATTAATACCGAATGCAATGGAGCCCAGAGCTGCAATAGGTGATTATAATCCATCATCAGAAGAATTAACCCTGTACACAGCAAGTCAAAATCCACATCTATCAAGATTAATTTTGTCGGCGTTTAATGCCGTACATCCAGAACATAAATTTAGAGTAGTAGCACCTGATGTAGGTGGAGGTTTCGGATCAAAGATTAACGCCTATGCTGAAGATGTAGTTGTAGCTTGGGCATCTAAAAAAATTGAAAGACCAGTCAAATGGGTTGCTGAGAGAACAGAATCATTTTTGTCTGATAATCATGGTAGAGATCATCTCACTCATGTAGAACTAGCGCTTAAAAATGATGGTAAAATAACAGGCATAAAGGTTGAAACAATTGCAAATCTAGGAGCATACGCTTTAGTTTTTGCCACTGTAACTCCAACTTATTTATACGCACCTTTACTTATTGGGCCTTACGATATTCCAGCAGCTTGTTGTAATGTCAAAACTGTTTATACGAACACAGCCCCAACAGACGCTTACAGAGGAGCTGGTAGACCAGAAGCAACATATGTAGTTGAAAGAATTGTCACTGAAGCTGCTAAAGAAATCGGAATGGATCAGGCTGAGTTTAGAAAGAAAAACTTTATTAACAAATTTCCACACCAACAATGCTTAGTACATAATATTGATTCAGGTGATTATAATGCTCATTTAGATAAGGCATTAGAACTATCTGATTACAAAAACTTTGAAAATAGAAGGTCACAGTCATCTGCAAAAGGAAAACTTAGAGGAATCGGCTTTTCAACTTATTTGGAAGCCTGTGGAATTGCTCCTTCGGCTGTAGTAATGTCAATCGGCGCAGGCGTAGGTTTGTGGGAGTCGGCCGAAATAAGATTTAATGCAACAGGAAATGTTTCTGTTTTTACAGGAGCTCATAGTCACGGACAAAGTCATGACACCACATTTGCTCAAATTGTTGGTGAAAAATTAGGAGTTCCAATAGAAAATATAGATATCATACACGGAGATACAGATAAAGGACCATTTGGAATGGGAACTTATGGATCAAGATCGCTTGCTGTAGGAGGAACAGCAATTGTTAAAGCATGTGATAAAATTATTGAAAAAGGAAGAAAGGTTGCTGCTAAGATGTTGGAAGCAAAACCTGAAGAGGTAGAGTTTAAGGATGGAGAATTTATAGTGAAGAATTCAAATAAAAAGAAAACAATAGGAGAAATTGCATTTGCTTGTTATTTACCTGGAACGTATGGTGATATTAAGTCGCCACTTCCTGAAGGAGTTGAACCAGGTTTAGTAGAAACATCTTTTTTTGATCCTTCTAATTTTTCATTTCCTTCTGGTACACATATTTGTGAAGTTGAAGTAGACCAAGATACGGGTGAAACAAAAGTAGTTAAATATACTGTAGTAGACGATTTTGGAACGATTATTAATCCTTTAGTAGTTGAAGGTCAAGTTCATGGAGGTGTAGCACAAGGTATTGGACAAGCTCTGTATGAGAATGCGCATTATGATGAATCGGGACAGTTAATAACTGCATCATATATGGATTATACAATGCCAAGGGCTGACAATTTTCCAGAATTTAAATTAGGTTTTACATCGACACCAGCTACATCAAATCCATTAGGAGCCAAAGGGTGTGGAGAAGCAGGAACAATCGCAGCTCCACCAGCGGTAATGAATGCAGTTATTGATGCAATTGGCGAAGATATATCAATGCCAGCAACTTCTGAAAAAGTATGCAATGCATTGCAGAAAAATAAAAAAAATAAGGAAGCAGCATAAATATTATGAAAGGTTTTAATTTTCATTCGGTAAAAAATGTAAAGGAAGCAAAAAAATTAGCTTCAGGTAAATCAGCTTTTTTGGCTGGAGGCATGACTACGATTCCGGCAATGAAACTTAGATTAGCTTTGTATTCAGATATTATTGATATAAAAAATATTAAAGATTTATCGGGTATCAAAGTATCAAGTAAGAGTCTAAGAATTGGAGCAACAACTAAACATGCGGAAGTTGCGTCTTCAAAGGAAGTGAAAAGAGCTATTAGTTCTTTGGCTCATTTAGCAGACGGTATTGGAGATCCTCAAGTTAGAAATCGTGGAACGATAGGGGGATCAATTGCAAATAATGATCCTGCAGCTGATTATCCATCAGCTTGTTTGGCCTTAAATGCAATAATTCACACAAGCGATAGAAAAATAGGTGCTGATAAATTTTTTAAAGGAATGTTTGAAACTGCTTTAAAAAAAGGTGAATTAATACAAACAGTAGAATTTCAAGTTCCAGATAAATCTTGCTATGTAAAATTTCCTAATCCTGCATCTAGATATGCAATAGTCGGAGTTTATGTTGCAAAGTATAAAAAAGAAGTAAATGTTGCAGTTACTGGTGTTGAATCTGTAGTTTTTCGATGTAAAAAAATTGAAAGTGCTTTAAAATCTAACTTTTCAAGTTCAGCCCTAGACAGTGTAAAAATTAGTTCATCAGGTTTTAACTCAGATATTCACGCGTCATCTGATTATCGTGCACATCTAATAAAAGTTCTAGCTAAAAAAGCAGTTGCTGGCTGCAAATAAGCTCTTTCAAAACCATTCACTTTTAATTTAAGATAGATCAATGAAAAATTCGTTTGATGAGAAAATCTTGGAAGAAGCCCAAGACTGGCTGTCAGCCAAGAGAAATGTGATTTTAGCAACTGTCACTCAAACATGGGGCTCATCCCCAAGACCGGTTGGGAGTCGAATGATTATTAACGATAAAGGTGATTTTTCAGGTTCGGTATCAGGAGGATGTGTAGAAACCGCGGTTGTTCGTGAATGTTTAGGTTTATTAAAAGACAAAAAAACACATAAAAAAATAGAATTTAAAGTTTCAAATGAAAGTGCTTGGGAAATTGGCTTAGCTTGCGGTGGAGAAATTGCAATCTTTTTAGAACAGATTAATTAAATAAAATATTATGAGTACATTCGTAGCTTTTCATAAAAAATACATAAAATGGTGGAAAAAAAAATTAAATGTATCTGATTATGGTCTTTTATGGATTTCCTTTATTAAAGGATTGATAATTGGATTATTGATTTATCATTTTTTTATTAAGTAATGAAAAAGCAATTACTTAAAGAAATTATTGAGAAAAAAGAAAAAAAGATTGAGTTTGCTATTGTTACAGATCTTCAGAATGGAGAAAGTTGTATTTTTGAAAAAAATAAACCAATAGATAAAAATTTTGAGAAATATAAAGATAAAATTGATTTACACTTTAGAAGTAAAAAAGATGGAATAATAGAAGGAACTAACATCTTTTTAGAGACTTACATACGTCCGATAAAAATAATTATTGTAGGAGCGGTTCATATAGCTCAATATTTAGTTAATTTTGCTAAAAGTTTAAATTTTGAAATTTCCATTATTGATCCAAGAGGTTATTTTGCAACAGAGAAAAGATTTCCAAATATAAAAGTAATAAACAAGTGGCCTAAAGAAGCATTTGAAGATATTGAAACTAATCAAAATTCAGCCCTTATAGCTTTAACTCACGATCCAAAAATAGATGATCCAGCGCTACAACATGCCCTAAAAAATAATTTTTTTTACATAGGAGCACTTGGTAGTAAAAAAACTCATGAAAATAGATGCAAAAGATTAAAAGAAGCAGGATTTAAAGATGATGAAATCAAAAGAATTTTTGGACCTATCGGAATAAAACTTGGAGGACGTTCCGCTCCAGAAATTGCATTATCAATAGTTGCTCAATTAGTTTCCGAAACATATAAAAAATAAATGATATCCTCAATTCTATTAGCTGCAGGACAATCCAAAAGAATGAGTGGTGACAATAAACTAATAAAAAAATATAATAAAAAATATTTAATTAATCACATTATAGGCACTTTAATAAAAAGCAACGTAAACAAAATAATTGTTGTTTTAGGTTTTCAAAGTTCAAAAGTTAAGAAGATAACAGTTAAAAATAAAAAAATTAACTTTGTTTTTAATAAGAATTATAAGTCTGGTATGGCAAGTTCAATTAAAACTGGTTTGAAAAGAGTTTCAAAAAAAAATATAGGATTTTTAATTATCCAGGCTGACATGCCCTTAATTTCAAAGAATATTATTAATTCTATTTGTTATGCTATAAAAAACATTAGAAAAAAAGAAATAATTGCACCGATCTATAAAAGAAAGATGGGAAACCCAATCGGTTTTAAAAGTTCAATGACTAAAATACTAAATAAAACTAAGGGAGACTCGGGGGCAAAAAAAATAATTAAAAGAAATAAAAAAAATCTTAGTTTGATTAAAGTAAATTCTAAATCTATTTTTAAAGATTTTAATACACAAAAAGATTTTTTACTTAAATAAGCTTAAGATTTAGCCGCCTGCAATAGGTGGAATAATAGCTATTTTTTGTTCTTTTGAAATTAGGTAATCATCATGCACAATATTATTATCTTCTGAACAGAATGCCGAGGACTTCACTATTTGGAAAAAATTTTTATTTCCATTGTGTTTATTATTAATAAATTTAATTAATTCATTTCTTAAATCTTTGATATGGCTGTTACTTTTTAAGTCTAATTCTATAGTATTTTCAGGACTAAAATCTTTGCTAGCCCCATATAGTTCAACCTTGATTTTCATAATGTATTTTTATTATAAAAGTTAAATCACGGAACAACAACATTATATAATTGGAAAAAAACCTACAAATATTAATTAAATATATTAATTAGCTAAAACTGGAGCTAAAATTATTACTGACCAATAAAATGCGAGGATCAATATAAATAACGTTTTCAAATTTTTTCCCCATTCATTTCACAATTTAATTTGTTAATTTTTTCGTCAAAGGACTCTAAATTATCTTTATTTACAAGCCATACAAATGACCTTTCATAGGCGCCATTATTGTCCAAAAGGGTACAACGCTTTCCTGCTTTGACCAAATGATTCGAACATTCAGTTAACAATAATGTTGAAAGTATAATTATGATTTTTTTCATGATAACTAATTAAATCCAAATTTGGATATTTGCTTGTTTTAATGTTGTCTTAATTGAGATTTTTATCACTCAAATCAAAAATAAAATTTATAATAAAATCTATTCACAACTAAAAAATAATGCAGTATCGTAAAATCGTTAAGGAGGAATAATAATATGCTGTCTATTCGTTCGGTTGCTTTGACTCTAGGTATTATGGGTGGAGTATCAATGTTTTTGCTTGCCTGGTGGTTAATTATCATTGGAAATGCAGAGGGACCAACTACCCTGCTTGAAAGGATGTATATTGGCTACAGCTTTACCCCGCTCGGAAGTGTTATTGGTGCTATTTGGGGTTTCGTTGATTTCGGAATTGGTGGAGCAATTTTTGCTTGGCTATATAATTTGATAAATAAATAGTCTTATGGTGGACTGTCTGGGATTCGAACCCAGGACCCATCGCTTAAGAGGCGATTGCTCTAACCAACTGAGCTAACAGTCCTTCAAATATTATATACATATTTTAATAGTTTAAAAATATCTTAATTTATTTTAAATTAGGTTTTTTTATTTATATGATTATTTCACCTTGTCTAAGTATTTGTAAAACAGATCCTATAACTAGCTATTGTTATGGATGTGCCAGAACTAATGAAGAAAAAAGAATATGGAAAGAAAAAAAAACTACTGAAGAGTGGAAAAAAAATAATCTTAGCGAAATCACCAAAAGAATGTCAGGTTGGCAACTAGAGAGTTTTAAGGAATCTTATGAATATAAAACCAAAAACGGGATTTCTTTATTTAAGAAAAATTTAATTCAAAAAAAATAAAATATTATTTGGAATATTTTTTTATGAAATTTAAAAAACTTGGAGACACTGATTTAAAAGTAAGTTTGATTTGTCTCGGCACCATGACATGGGGCGAACAAAATAGTCAAGAAGAAGCTTTCGAACAAATGGATTATGCCATAAATCAAGGTGTAAATTTTTTCGACACAGCAGAATTATATTCTATTCCACCTAAAGAAAAAACTTTTGGAAAAACTGAAATAATTATTGGAAATTGGTTTAAAGAACGAAATAATCGTGAGAAAGTAATATTGGCAACAAAAATTTCTGGGCCAGGTCTTCCATGGATACGTGGGGGAGGTCTTAATTATACAAAAGAAAATATTTCAAAAGCTATTGAAGAAAGTTTAATAAGATTACAAACAGATTATATTGATCTTTATCAATTACATTGGCCAGAACGTAATACAAATTATTTTGGAAAATTAGGCTATAAGCACGAAGATAAAGAAAAAGAATGGAATAGTTTCGAATCTATTTTGCGAGTTTTAAAACAATTTATTGATCAAGGAAAAATTCGTCATATAGGTCTTTCAAATGAAACGGCCTGGGGGCTTTCTAAGTTTTTAGAAATTTCAAAATCTTATGATTTGCCTAGACTTGTATCTGTTCAAAATCCTTACAATTTATTAAACCGAGCATATGAAGTTAGTTTGGCAGAAATTTCTATTCGAGAAAAATCCGGTTTGCTTGCATACTCTCCAATGGCATTTGGTGTTTTGAGTGGTAAATATAGAAATAATCAAAGACCAAAGGGCTCAAGATTACAATTGTTTGGTGATCAATTTCCAAGATATGTTGGTAAAATGCCTTTATTAGCAGTAGAAGAATATTTTAAAATTGCAAAAAAACATAATATTTCTCTAGCCCAATTATCCTTAGCATTTGTTAATCAACAACCACATGTAACAAGTAATATAATAGGAGCCACAACTATGAAACAGCTCAAAGAAGATGTAGAAAGTATTAATGTTGAATTAAGTTCAGAGATTATTAATGAAATTGATGTAGTTCACAAAAACAATCCAAATCCAGCACCTTAAATTTGTTTATAAAAAAAACCATAAAATTAAAGCTACTATGGCAAGTATAATTATTAAAATACGAACCCCAAATAAATAATTGGATATTTGAAGAGATTTAGAAATGTCTTTTTTTTTCCCTGCGCCCAACCTAATGACCAAATAAAATACAAGCAGTAAAGCAAGTATAACAAAAAGAATTGCAGCTTTTCCTAACATTTATAAATTAAAACTTTACAAATAGATTGATATTTTTCATAATTATATTTGATGAAAAAATTTTTAGTTACTTTATTTCTAAGTTCATTGTTTTTCAATATAGCACAGGCAGCAAGTTCATTGCCAGAGTGCAAAGGAAGCCCTTATGAAGTTAAAAAATTCTCTTTAACAGGCGGTGGAGTTGCAACTAAAATGAAGATGCTAGCTAAATGGAGAGATTGTCAAGGTGCTTTGATTCATAAAGATGGATCCAAATATGCTGGTGAATTTCAAGGTGGAAAATATTCAGGACAAGGAACTTTCACATGGGGAGATGGTGAATTTGCTGGAGATAAATATGTTGGAGAGTTTTTAAAAGGTAAACGAAGTGGTTTAGGAACTTACACATTTTCTAATGGAGACATAGATCACGGTATCTGGGAAAAGGGGAAATTAATTGAACGTATTGAAATAGGTAAAAATAAAGCTAAGAAAAATAAAGCTAAGAAAAAAAAGGAAGCTAAGTCAGCTAAGAAAGAACCAACGCAAATAGAAAGTTCATTTATTGAATGTGAAGGAAGTCCTATGGAAGTTAAAACATTTTCCTTTTCAGGAATGAAGATGTTTGCTAAATGGAGAAATTGTCAAGGAACTTTGATTGGTAAAGATGGATCCAAATACGTTGGTGAATTTCAAGGTGGAAAATTTTCAGGGCAAGGAACCTATACGTATAATGATGGGGCGATTTACGAAGGAGGATTTAAAAGAGGTAAATCAGAAGGATATGGAGTGTACAAATTTGCTAATGGAGATCTATATATTGGTGAGTTTAAAGCAGACTCATTTCACGGAGCAGGAACTTTCACCAATCATCTTGGGGGAAAATATGAAGGTGAATTCGCGCAAGGGGTATATAATGGACAAGGAACATTTATATTTCCTGATGGAAGAAAAAATAGCGGAAGATGGGTTAACGGTTTGCTTGATGGTGAAGTAAGTATTTTCTTAAAAGACGGTGGTAAATATTTTGGATTATACAAATATGGTGAGAGAAACGGGCAAGGATCATGGACTAAAGCTGACGGATCAGCAGAAGAAGGCATCTGGAAAAATGGTGAACTAATTATAAGAAATGGACAAGCATCTTTTACTTATGAAGATGGAGGGGGTTATGTTGGAGAATGGGAAGAAAATAAACGTGATGGACTAGGTACTATGAATTTTACCGCAGCTTCATCAGAAAACAAAAAAGAAAAAAGAGGTTTATTTATAAAATATGAAGGGGGATGGTTAAATGACAAATTGAACGGACATGGAACAATGGAGTATTCTAATGGAAGAGTTTATATTGGTGAATGGAAAAATGGTAAAAGGCACGGCCAAGGATCACTATCATATCCTGACGGAGGTATAAGAAAAGGAATATGGTCAGCCAATAAATTAAAAAAACAGCAATAGCAATTTTTCTTCCAAAAAATATTTTAAATAGAGCTATTTTCGTCAATAAATAATAATCTTGCCACAGTATAATCACATTGGTAGATTTTTCTAATGAGAGAATTATCAAATATTACTGTTCAATCATCAAATAATGGAATTTCACGTATTAAGTTAAATGAGCCTAGTACTTATAATGCTTTATCTCTAAATACACTCAAATCATTAATAAAAAGTTTTGATAGTTTTAATGATGATGAAAAAACAAAAGTAATTATTATAGAGGGGTTAGGAAAGGGATTTAGTGCTGGCCACAATCTTAAAGAAATTAATTCTTTAAAGGGTAAACCTGATTATCTCAAGTTGTTTAGTTTATGTTCTGAATTGATGATGCGTATTGTGCAAAATAACAAACCCGTTATAGCTAAAGTACATGGCGCTGCCTTTGCAGCAGGGTGCCAATTGGTCGCTACATGTGATTTAGCCTTAAGTACAAACGATGCAATATTTGCCACTCCCGGAGTTAATATTGGACTTTTTTGTAGCACACCTATGGTTTCTTTAAGTAGAAATATTAATAGAAAAAAAACAATGAATATGCTTCTAACTGGAAAATCTATTTCTGCTAAATATGCAAAGGAAATTGGATTGATAAATGACCATTTTGAAAAATCAAAACTAGAAGAAGAAGTATTAAAGCTAGCAGAGACAATTGCTTCTAAATCAACAAAAGTAGTAAAGATAGGAAAAGAAGCCTTTTATAAACAACTAGAGATGCCATTAGAAGAGGCCTACAAGTATACAAGTCAAGTAATGTCCGAAAATATGACAACTTTAGATGCCAAAGAGGGTATTTCTGCTTTTCTAGAAAAAAGAGATCCTCATTGGAAAAATAAATAAATGACTTCTTTAATACCAGATGATCAATTATTAAAAAAAATTTTTACTACATCAAAAACTATTGCGATGGTGGGGGTGAGTTCATTAAAAAAAGAAGAGAACCCAAGTTTTATTAAAAGGAGGCCTTCAACTATTGTTATGAAGTATCTTCAAGAATTTGGTTATAAGGTCATACCAGTGAATCCAACTTCTGAAGGAAAGCAATTATTTGGTGAGACCATAGTTGGTAGCCTTAAAGATATAACTGTGCCAGTCGATATAGTTAATGTTTTTCGTCCCTCAACCGAGACTCCTGAAATAGCTAAATTAGCTACTGAAATTAAAACAAGAGTTTTTTGGTTGCAATATGGCATTCAAAATATGGAAGCAGAAAATATTTCTAATTCTGCTAATATTATTTACGTTGCTAATCGATGTATAAAACAAGAATATCAAAGATTATTTTTAAAAATGAACCCTGTTTTTCCTGCTTTGAAAAATTAATTGAAGAATTTTTTATAAGTATTATAACTCAATACAATGCTAATGGCGGGGTAGCTCAGTTGGTTAGAGCACAGGACTCATAAGCCTGGGGTCGGCGGTTCAACTCCGCCCCCCGCTACCATTATTTAGAATAAATTTACTAGTTCTTCATATTCAACTATATTCATATATTCCTTAAAGTTTTTAAAATAATCAGAAAATTTAAGTTTCGAAAAATCATTAATATCTATTTTTAATTTATTTTTGTTTTTGTTCTTTAAAATTATTCCTATTCCCATATCAGCATAACATGTATACGTATCCACATAATCTAGGGTTCTAAATTCCACAATTGCTTTCCAAACGTCACCGTTCCAGACATATTTACATCGAGGGACAGCTTGATCAAAAACATTATTTGGCAAACAATCATGAATAAAAATTACTCCATTTTGATTTAAAGATTTTATTGAATTAGTAATATCTTTTTTTACCTGATGATAATAATGAAGACCATCTATAAAAATACAATCAAAAGTATTTTTATTTTTTAAAAAAAAATCATCACTCGTTTTTCTTAAAGTTCCGCCTGAATAAGGATCAACGCCCACTTTTGTTTGACAATTTATATGATTAAATAAATCGTCATCAAAACAACCGATCTCCAAATAAGATTTATATTTTTTTCTATTGATCGTATCTTGTACTATTTTTTTTTTATCTGGTTTATTTGAAAAATTTAATCCTATTTTCCCTATGTTTTTTTCACCAAAGTACTTATGAAAAAAAAAATTTAATTTTAAAGTATTTTTACTACCTTTAAGTCTTAAAATTTTCTTTTGTATATTACTTTTAATTTGAAACATTAATAAATAAATCTATTTATAAATTGTTTACAATCCTTTATATTTTTTTTTGAAGCTTTGAAAGTTACCTAGCAACTTATCCTTTTTTGACACAATTAATTTTGTTTTAGGCCATTTAGCGTTTATATCTTTGTCATTATAACAAATTCCATCTTCAAATTTAGGATTATAATAATCAGATAGTTTGTAATAAATTACGTTCATTTTCTGTATTGAAAAATAAGCATGAGCAAATCCTCTAGGAATATATAAAGATTTACAGTTATTTTCTGACAAGATTATAGAAAAAGTTTTACCAAACGTAGTCGAATTTCTTCTAAGATCAATTGCCAAATCTAATATTTTTCCTTTAATAACAGTAACTAACTTAGATTGTTGATGTTTATATTGAAAATGAAATCCTCTCAAAACATTTTTTTTAGAAATAGTTGCGTAATCAAATATAAATTTATCCCAATCAACTATTTTTTTGTTGTATGTCTCTCTTAAACTACCTCTAAAATCAGAATGACTTTTATGAGCAATAATTATGAGATCTTTAAAATTAGTATTAATAATTCTCATATTATTGATAATTAGATTATCTTCTTCAGATAATTGGAATAATCACATTTCCCATAGAAATTAATTCTTTTTAAGATTTGTTTTTTTGAAATCCATTTATTTTGATAAGAAATTTCTTCAATGCATGCAATTTTTAATCCCTGTCTTTCTTCTATTGCGGCTATGTATTGTGATGCATTAAATAGATTTGTTGCATTTCCAGTATCTAACCAAGCGCTACCTCTACCCATAAATTCTGACTTTAATGATTTATTTTGTAAATATATATTCAGTAAATCAACTATTTCTAATTCATTTCTTTTAGAAGGTTTTAATGTTTTGGCAAAATTAACCACTTTATGATTAAAGAAATACAGTCCGGTAATAGCTAAGTTGGATTTAGGTTTAGATGGCTTTTCAACAATCCTTTTAATTTTATTTTTATCATCAATTTCTAATATTCCGTAGTCAGAAGGGTTGTTTACAATATAAGTAAATATAGTAGCACCTTTATTTTTATTAAGGGCTGTTTTAAGTCTGTTAGTAAATCCTTGGCCATAAAAAAAATTATCACCCAAAATTAATACAACGTCATCTTTTCCGATAAAATTTTTACCAACAATAAAAGCATCTGGTAAACCTCTGGGCCTATCTTGTTCTAAGAATGAAATTTTTATACCAAGTTGAGATACATCTCCGAACAATTTTATAAAATTGTATTTTTCACCTTTATTAGTAATAATTAAAATATTTTTTATTCCAGCAAGCATTAAAACTGACAAAGGATAGTAAATTAAAGGTTTATCATAAAGGGGAAGCAATTGCTTATTTACCCCCTTTGTAAGAGGACCAAGTCTTGTTCCATAACCCCCAGCTAATATAATCCCCTTTTTAATCATTAATTAAACCTAACCTTTTATCAAATTTTTTTCTTTGGTTGCTACTATAAAATCTTGGATTATTTAAATACCATTCTATTGTTTTAAACAATGCTCTATCAAAACTATACAGACGTTTCCAACCCAATTTTTTTTTAATTTTACTACTATCCAAAGCATATCTTAAGTCATGTCCAGGCCTATCTTTTATAAAATCAATTTTTACTTTTTGTTTTTTTTTATCGAAACTAGATCTATAAATTTTTCTTATTTTTTTTGCTAGCTCTAAATTATTGACTATAAACCCAGTTCCAACGTTATAACTTTCACCAATTTTTCCTTTCCTAAATATATTAATTAGTGCTCGACAATGGTCTTCAACATATATCCATTCTCTTTGGTTTCGGCCTTTTCCATAAATTTGAATATTTTTATTAATTATAATATTAAATATTGCTTTGGGAATAAATTTTTCTGGAAATTGATTAGGACCAAAGTTATTGCAACAATTTGAAATCACAACTGGTAATTTATAAGTTCTAATATAAGAATTAATTAAATGATCTGCGCTTGCTTTTGAAGCTGAATAAGGTGAACTAGGGCTATATTTGTCTCCTTCTTTAGACTTTTTAAATTTTTTGATATCTCCATAAACTTCATCAGTAGAGACATGAATCATTCTAAAGTTTTTTTTAATTTTTACATATTTTTTTATGCATTCCAAAATATTATAGACACCCATAATATTTGACTTAAAAAAAATTTCAGGATTATTTATGGAACGATCTACATGTGTTTCAGCAGCTAAGTTAAATAAAACATTTGGTTTATATTTTTTTAAAATTAAGTTTATTTTTTTTTTGTTACAGATATCTAATTTATAGAACTTATAATTATTTTTTTTAATGTCTCTTAAATTGTAAAAATTTGATGCATAGGTAATTTTATCGATGTTGATGACAAAAAAATTGTTTTTTAAAAGTAGCTTGATTAAATTGCTTCCTATGAAACCCAATCCGCCTGTAACAATAGCCTTTTTCTGCATTAAGATTTTTTACATCAATGAAAAAAAAAAGTATACATTTTTTCTTAATAAATAATTTGATAAAAATTATAACAAATGGATAATATTGATAATTTAACTGTAGTTATTCTAACATATAAAACTAATGAAAAGATTTTGTCTGATTGTTTAGATTCTATCGATTCTAAGGTTAAAGTTTTAATTGTAGAAAATTCAAAAAATTACTTATTTAAGGAAAATATTACTAAGAAATATCCGGGACTAAATATAATTATGACTGGTAAAAATTTTGGATATGGTAAAGGAAATAATTTTGGAATAACAGAGGTAAAAACAAGATATGCTTTAATTTTAAATCCAGATGTTATTTTAGAACAAGATTTTTTTAAAAAAATTGATAAATATTTAGATCAAAAAATTAATTTCCATATCATCGGCGCTAACTATCGAAATGATTCAACATGGAAGAGCTCTGGTGTATTTAGTGAATTTGACAAAAGAGTAAAATTTAACAATGAAGAAAAGTCTAATGATGACTCACTCGAAGTAGTTGACTGGGTGTCAGGGAATGCAATGTTAGTTGATTTAAAAAAGTTTGATACAAGAAATTTATTTGATGAAAATATTTTTTTATATTTTGAAGAATTTGATCTCTGTAGGAGAGTTAAAAGTAGAGAAGGAAAAATTTATTCTGCTAAAGATTTATACGTTAAACATCTTGGCAAAAAAAGTTCTACCGAAAATAATCGCAATCTAGAATTTGAATTGTTAAGAAATTGGCATTGGATGTGGTCAACATTCTATTATCAAAAAAAATACTATGGTTATTTTTATGCTGTATACAAAACCTACGGAAAACTTTTTAGATCAATTTTTTATTTTTTTTTATATGCAACTTTGTTAAATTCAGAAAAAAGAAAAATATACTCTGCAAGAACTTTAGGAATAATCAATGGTATTTTAGGAAAAAAGTCTTGGTATAGAGTTGGATCACTATTTCAGTGACCAGGAAAGCTAATTATGCTTTCAGCAAAGTAAGAATTTTTTCTGAGATTATCTAAACCACCTAAATCAAATAAGTTTATTACAAAAATAAATCCACTAACTTTCCCGCCAGCCATTTTAATAAGTTTAGCCGCTGCTTCTGCGCTTCCCCCTGTTGCTATTAAGTCGTCAATTATCAAAACTTTTTCATTTTCTTTAACCGAATCTTTATGCATTTCAAGTGTAGCAGTTCCGTATTCAAGTTTAAAATCCATGGAATATTTATCTGCAGGTAGTTTATTCTTTTTTCTTAATAACACGTAAGGTTTATTAAGAATGTAGGAAATTGGAGAGGAGAAGATAAATCCCCTTGATTCAATAGCTGCTATTTTATCGAAATTAATCTTTTTTGAAATTTCTATAATCTTATCAATGCAACTTTTAAATGCATTTTCATCTTTAATTAAGGTTGTAATATCTCTAAATAATATACCTTTTTTGGGGTAATCTGGAATTGACCTAATATATTTTTTTAAATCCATTTTTTTATTCAAATTAAAAAAGAAACATCATAATAATTAATTATAAAAATGACAAATTCAAAATTAGCAGTAATTGGTGGAAGTGGTCTTTATGAAATTGACGGATTGAAAAATCCCAAATGGAAGAAAATTAAAACTCCATGGGGAAATCCTTCAGACGAAATATTAAACTTCAAATATAAAGGAAAAGAAGTATGTTTTTTACCTAGACATAGTAGAGGTCATAAAATTTCACCAACAAATATAAATTTTAGAGCCAATATTGATGCATTAAAGCAATTAGGTGTTACAGATATTATTTCTGTATCAGCTGTAGGTTCACTTAAAGAAAATCTTGACCCAGGAACTTTTGTACTTGTAGACCAATTTATTGATAGAACTTTTTCAAGGATAAAAACTTTTTTTGATGAAGAGATTGTTGCTCATGTTTCTATGGCACACCCAACCAGTGTCGGTTTAGCAAATGCGTGTGAAAATGCTTTGAAACAATTAAAAATTAAATATCAAAGAGGTGGCACATATATAGTTATGGAGGGTCCTCAATTTTCTAGCTTTGCAGAATCTAATCTATATCGAAGCTGGAACGCTGATGTAATAGGAATGACAAATATGCCTGAAGCTAAATTAGCTAGAGAAGCAGAAATTAGATACACAACTATAGCTATGGTAACAGATTTTGATTGCTGGCATCCAGACCATGAAAATGTTGAAGTTCAAATGATAATTAAGACCTTAATGGATAATGCAGAAAAGGCAAAAAATATGATCAAGATAGTCATAGAGAATTTTGAAAGCGAAATTAAAAAAAATGATCCAGCAAGCAATTGTCTTGATACTGCTATAATTACGAATCCAAAATTAATGACAAAAAGAACTAAAAAGAAATTGAAAAATATAGCTGGAAGAGTACTTTTTAAAAAATAATGCATATAAATGGAAAGGCATTTAGAACAATTTGGTTTGATGAAAAAGACCAAGCAGTAAAAATCATTGATCAAACTAAGCTTCCTCATAAATTTGAAATAAAAAATCTTAAAACAATTAGAGATGCTATTAATGCTATCAAAATCATGGAGGTAAGGGGAGCACCCCTTATAGGAGCTACAGCAGCTTATGGAGTAGTTTTAGCCATTATGGAAAATAATGACCATAAATTTATTAAAGTGAGCTGTGAAAATTTAGTACAATCTAGACCCACCGCAATAAATTTAAAATGGGCAGTAAATAGGATGCTAAAAAAATTGTCAGGTATAAATAATAATGAAGTTTTAAAAATCGCTTTAGAGGAGGCAAAATTAATTTGTGAAGAAGATGTAAAATTTTGCGAAAATATTGGACTTAACGGATTAAAAATTATTGAAGAAATTTATAATAAAAAGAAAGATACAGTAAATATTTTGACCCATTGCAATGCAGGTTGGCTTGCAACAATTGATTGGGGTACAGCAACTTCTCCAATTTATCATGCATATAAAAAAGGAATTAAAATTCATGTCTGGGTTGATGAAACGAGACCAAGAAATCAAGGTGCTTTCCTTACATCTTATGAACTAAACGAAGAAGGAGTACCTAATACAATTATAGCTGATAATGCTGGTGGAATATTAATGCAAAGAGGCGAAGTTGATATGTGCATAGTTGGCACCGATAGAACAATTGCTACAGGGGATGTAGCAAATAAAATTGGAACTTATTTAAAAGCTTTAGCTGCTAAAGATAATAATATTCCCTTTTATGTAGCTTTACCAAGTTCCTCAATAGATTGGGAAACTACTGACCTAAAAAAGATTCCAATTGAAGAAAGAAATTCTGAAGAACTATCTCATTTGGAAGGGTTAGGCAAAGATGGCACGCTCAAAAAAATACTAATTTATCCAAAGAAGAGTAAGGCAATGAACTTAGCTTTTGACATAACTCCAGCCAAATATATAACAGGTTTGATTACTGAAAAAGGTGTTTGTGAGGCATCTAAAGAAGGGCTAAAAAAATTATTTAAATAAAAAAAATATAAGATAAAATCCAAACATTAAATGAGCATCATTTCTATATCACTAGATGAAATTTATGATTTAACTAAAAAAACATTACTATTTAATGGCTGTGATGAAGAAAATGCAAATATTTTATCTGATACAATAATGCGTGCTGAAAGAGATGGTTCTCTTTCACATGGTTTATTTAGATTGCCAGCTTATGTCGCTGCTTTAAAAAGTAAAAAAGTTAATGGTAAAGCAAGACCAGAACTAAAAAAAATTTCACCAAGTGTTATTAAAGTTTTAGGTAATAGTGCTTTTGCACCAATAGTTTTAAAAGTTGGTTTACCAAAATTAATTAAACTGGCTAAAGAAACAGGGGTTGCAGTTTTAGCTATTACTAATTCACATCATATGGCTGCTCTGTGGCCTGAGACCGAAGCTATAGCAGAAACAGGCCTGGTTGGTTTTGCATGTACATCATATAAACCAATGGTAGCACCTGCGGGTGCTAAGAAGGCATTATTTGGAACTAATCCCATTTCATTTGCATGGCCACGTCCAGGAAAAACTCCAGTTGTTTATGATATGGCAACAGCAGCTATGGCTATGGGAGAGGTTATGGTTGCAGCTAGAGATGGACACAAAGTTCCTTTGGGAACAGGTTTAAATAAAGATGGAAAAGAAACAACAAACCCAAACGAAATTTCAAAAGGAGGAGTATTGCTTCCTTTTGGTGGATATAAAGGTTCTGCAATTGCAATGATGGTAGAATTATTAGCCGGTGCTCTCGTTGGAGAAAATTTTAGTTATGAAACTGCTGCAAAAGATAATAATGATGGCGGTCCACCAAGCGGAGGAGAATTTATTTTAGCTATTTCACCAGAAAAAATAGCTGGTCCTGATTGGGGTAAACATTCAGATGAATTTTTTAGAAAAATGTCATCAATGGATGGTGTACGCTTACCGGGTGAAAGAAGACATAAAAACAGATTAGACTTAGGACCAAGAAAAATAAACAAAGAATTAATAGAAAAAATTAAAAAATTATCTTAAAGAAGCAGCTATATTACCGCCATCTACAGCTAGAACAGCTCCAGTAGTTTTTTTTGAAGTAGCTAGATGAAAAAAGGCTTTAGCAACGTCTTCTGCCTTAACTTCGTTTAATAATAAATTTCCTTTCATGTAATCATCTGTGCTAACTGATCTTGCTTTTGCTCTAGTCTTGATCATTTTATCTGTCATTAAACCACTCCTTATTCTGTCTGCGTTGACTCCATTAGATCTAATTCCATACGATCCGTAATCTACTGCGTATTGTTTACATAGACTAAGTAAAGCAGATTTAGGTAATCCATAAGGTCCAAAATTTTTTCCAGGGTTTACAGATTGTTTAGAAATATTAAAAAGCAGACAACCATTTATATTTTGTTTCTTCATTATTTTAATAGCCTCAGAGGCACAATTTTGATGAGAAAAGAAATTATCTTCAAAACTTTGTCTTAATATATTATCTTCTATATCGCCGATAGCCCCATTAGTTGCTGTTCCTGAATTTAAAATTAAGATATCTACACCTCCATACTTTTCACAAATTTGATTAAAAGCTTTTCTAACGCTTTTTTTTTTTCTTACATCGCAATGAATACAAAGATCTTTAATTTTAGATTGTAGATTTTTTAATCTTTCTAGATTATAATCAAGCAGAACAACTTCAGCCCCATGACTTTTAAACATCTTATAAGTTGCAAAACCAATGGTTCCTGTGCTGCCAGTGATTGCAACAACATTTCCTTCAAGTAATTTTTTCTTTCTTTTGATTTTTGCTTGTTCTAAAGACCAATATTCTACATCAAACAGGTCTTTTTCTGGAATGAATTTATAAGTAGAGGTTTCTTCAACTGAAGCTATTACTTTAGCATTTGTTTCAGTTAAATCCCCAGCTATTTTTGCAGCATTTAAATCTTTTCCAATAGTAAACACTCCAACATTTTGTACCAAAACTACTCTTGGAGAAGTATCTAGCATTACTTTTTTACCTTTAACTTTATTTTTATTAATATTGAAGTAATTGATGTATTTTTTTCTATAATTTTCAAAAGCTTTTATTGCTGAAGTTTTAAATTCATCAATAGAGGAATTTTTCTTTGGAGTTATTATTAATGGAAAAGGTTTAACTCTAATTACATGATCTGGCGTTACAGTTCCTTTTGATGAATAGGATCTTACATTTTTTCCATTCATAAAATATTTTAAAGTTTTGTTTAATCTATAATTAACTACAAATTTTTGATCTTTACTATTAGACAAAAGACCTCTTATAATAGGAGCAATTTCATGAGCATCAAATTTTGTGTAAAAACTTTTTATTTGTTTAATTTTTTTAACTTTAAGTTTCTTAATAGTCCTTTCAGCCAATGATACATATTTTATCATTAAATCATAAGCATCTTTGGCATCATCACTAAAAGTAAAGATTCCATGGTTCATTAATATTAAACAGTTAATGTTTGAATTTTTTAAATAAATCTCATTTATTTTTTTGGCCAGAATAAAACCAGGCATTACATATGGAACTATACTAACTTTATTTGAAAATATTTTTTTGCAAAAAGTTAGTCCCCCTGGTCTATTAGTTAAATTTAAGATTGCATTAGAGTGAGTATGGTCTACATATTTAAATGGTAAAAAAGCATGTAAAAATGTTTCAACAGATGGATTTGGTGATTTAATATTAATCAAGTTTCTTTTTTGGAAATTGACCATATCTTCATCAGATAGGTATTTTTTCTTTTTCATAGCTAATAATGGTTCTAGCTTGACAGCAGGTAAACCTTCAGGTTCAATATCTGCCATATCCCAACCGCTACCCTTTACACACAAAACTTCGTATTTTTCCCCATCTATATCTTTGATTCTCGTTTTAACAGAAGTATTTCCTCCACCATGTAACACCAATTCTTTATTTTTTCCCAATAACCGGCTTGTATATATGCGCAAAGCTATATCTTTGGAAAAACCAAGATTTTTATATTTTTTTATAAATTTTATTGCTTCGCTATTCGACCAATCGTTTTTCAAAATTTACTCCGTCGGAAATATTTATAGCAGTTTTTTATTTGAAAGAAGTAAAAAATTTGATTAGTTTAAAATAATAAATATCGATTCGTAAAATATTATGAAAAAAGTTGGAGAACACGTAACAATAGATTTTTTAGGCGTAAAACAGGATTATACCCCTGATTTTTACAAAAAGATTATCGACAAAATTGCTAAAAAAGCCAAAGTCAATATTCTTAATATTGCTGAACATAAATTTAAACCACACGGATTTACATGCGTTGCTCTTTTAGCGGAAAGTCATATGAGTTTTCACACTTTTCCAGAAAAAGGAATAATTAGTTTTGATTTTTTTACCTGCGCAAAAATTTCTCCAACAGCTGCACTGGACATTTTAAAAAAAGAAATTAAACATGAAAGAGCAGTAATCAGAAATTTTGATAGAAGTAACAAGGGTATATATGAAGATATATACAGTACACCAGGACATAAAAAATATTATGTTGTAGATGATGTTCTAGAGAATTTTATTTCAAAAGTTGGTCAACATATAGAAATTTTAAAACTTGAAGAATTTGGCAACGCTCTTTTTATTGATAGTGAATTACAAGTTGCAGAAAAAGATGAAAAAAAGTATAGCGGGCAATTCGTAAATTCAGCTCTTAGTTTATCCAAAGATAATTCTAGTGCAGCAATAATTGGTGGTGGAGACGGTGGCGTTGCAAGAGAGTGTTTATCAAAAGGGTTTGATTTGATTGATTGGTACGAGCTAGATCCCGAAGTAGTAAAAGCTTGTCAAACACACCTTCCAAAAATTTGCGGTGAAATAAAAGCAAATAATAATGTAAAATGTTATTGGGGAGATGCTTTTGAGAGTATTAAAAAAGTTAAAGATTCAAAATATGACAAAATTTTTGTAGACCTTAACGATGACCAATACTGTATAGATTTAGCTGAAAAAAATATGAAAGGTTTGAAGAGAATTTTAAAATCAAATGGAGTTATTACTGTTCAAGTTGGTTCTCTGTCTAAAAAACCTAAACAAGTAAATAATTGGTTAAAAATACTTTCGCAGAATTTTGGTAATTCTAAATTGGATGAAGCGGTAATACCAAGCTTTGATTGTCGCTGGAATTTCGCTTCTTCTATTATGAATTCTTAAATAATTCAACTATTTCACGTATTAATTTTTCTGGAATAATCTTTTTTTTAATTCTACTATTGTTAATTAATGAGGAGGGGTAAATGAGTAAATTTAAGAAAATTTTTTTATCTGCAATAGCCTCAGTACTTTTGTTAAGTACAAGTGCAATAGCTGATAAAATAAAAATAGGAACAGAGGGTGCATATCCACCATGGAATGCTAAAGATGCTTCGGGTAATCTTATTGGATTTGAAGTTGATTTGGCTAAAGAGCTTTGTACAATCATGGGTCGCGAGTGTACCATCGTTGAACAAGATTGGGATGGAATGATCCCAGCTCTTTTAATGAGAAAGTTTGATGCGATTATGGCAGGAATGTCAATTACTGCTGAAAGACAAAAAACAATTACTTTTTCTCAAGGTTATGCAGATGAAGTTGCTTCACTTGCAGTTATGAAGGGATCTGGTTTAGGAAGCATGGATACACCTGAAGGTGTTAATTTATCAATAGGTGGAGCCGATGTTAAAAAAGCTTTAACAACTATAACCGCTGCTCTTGCTGGAAAAACTGTATGTGTTCAAACAGCAACTATTCACCAAAACTTTTTAGAGTCGGGTGACGTAGGTAAAGTAAATGTTAGAACTTACAAAACACAAGATGAAGTTAATTTAGATTTAGCGGCAGGTAGATGTGATGCTGCTTTAGCAGCAGCAGTTGCTTTTACTGATTATGCTGAAAAATCTGGAAAATCAGTTGTGCTAGTTGGTCCAACTTTTTCAGGTGGAGCTTTTGGTAATGGAGTTGGAGTTGGAATAAGACAAGCTGGTGATGGAGCTATCGGCAAAAGAGATGTTAAACTTCTCAAAGATTTTAACAAAGCAATTGATAAAGCAAGAAAACAAGGAATTATAAGCGAGCTTGCGATTAAACATTTTGGCTTTGACGCTTCAATGTAATAAATTTATTTTTAAGGCGGTGGATATTTAATCTATCGCCTTAAAATATATGGGACTTTTAGCTTACGGTGATACTGGTTGGGGAGACGAACTTTTTTTTGCAACCTTAATGACAATAGCCGTTGCACTAACGGCAATTTTTATTGGTTTTTTATTAGCAGCAATTTTTACCTCATTTAAATTATCAAATATTAGAACGCTAAATTTAATTGGAAGTTTTTATACAACTGTTTTTAGGGGAGTTCCTGAACTTTTAGTAATTTATTTATTTTTCTTTGGAAGTAGTGGTGCAGTAATGTACGTAGCCAAAATATTTGGTTATGATGGCTATATTGAGGTCAATGCTTTTTTGACAGGAGCGTTATCGATAGGCATTATTTCTGGAGCTTATTCTACAGAAGTATTTCGTGGTGCAGTTCAAGCTATAAATAAAGGTCAATTTGAAGCATCAGAAGTTTTAGGTTTAAAAAAAAAAATTTACTATTACAAAGTAATAATTCCCCAGATGTTGAGATTGGCTTTGCCCAATATAAGTAACGTTTGGCAAATCACTTTAAAAGATACTTCATTAATATCAGTTACCGGACTTGTTGAGATTATGAGACAGTCTTACATTGCCGCAGGATCTACAAGAGATCCTTTGTTTTTTTATTCTTTTGCAGCGGTTTTATATTTATTTCTAACTTTTCTAAGCTTGAAATTATTTAACAATTTAGAAAAACATTATAGCAAGGGGTATTAAATGGATTTAATGATAGAAAGCTTTCCAAGATTACTTAATGCTACAATTTTAACAATTGAGTTAACTTTGTTATCTTTACTTTTTGGTGTTTTTGTTGGTGCCTTTTTTGCAGTTTTGAGAACTAGTAAAGTTAAAATTCTTTACTTTATATCTTATTACTATTCCTACATTTTTAGAGGAACACCACTACTAGTTCAAATATTTATAATATATTTTGGTCTTGGTCAGGTAGAATGGTTAAGAGAATCATTTCTTTGGGTAATTTTTAAAGAACCATATTCATGTGCCATTATTGCTTTCACTTTAAACACAGGAGCTTACACGTCTGAAATTTTTAGATCGGCATTTGAAACAATTCAAAAAGGTATTTTGGAAGCAGCCGAAGGTCTTGGATTAAACAAGATACATACCTTTTTTAAAATCAAACTTCCCATAGCAATCAAACAATCTTTACCAGCTTATGGAAATGAAATGATTTTAATGTTGAAAGGAACTTCTTTAGCAAGCACAGTAACTCTTCTTGATCTTACTGGAGTAGCAAAACATATAATATCAACAACTTTTAGACCGATAGAAGTATTTATTGTTGCAGGAAGTATTTACTTATTAATGACCTTTATCATTCATAATTTTATAAAAATTTTAGAAAAAAAATTCGATTATTCAAAATAGAAATATGTTGAAAGTCTATATTGTAGATTAATATTTGGTATATTGCTTAATTTCTTTAATATTTGAGCCTAGGATTTTATTTATTTCTAACTTTATTTTGGATCTTTTATCATTCTCAATATATACATCTCTAGCTAATTGAATAAATTTATCATTAAAATCAGAATTCTTTTCACATAATCTTTTTTTATTTTCAATTTTCCATAATTTTTCATTTGTTTCTTTTAAACTTTTATAAAGGGCATCTAATTCATTTGTGGAATTAATATTATTAACTTTTGTTTCATTTAATGTGTTGTATTCTTTTTTTATTTCTTGCAATAAACTTGGATTTTTTATTTCTTTTAACTTTATTTCTAAAATAGTAAGTTTATCCAATAATTCACCCGCAGATATTTCAATCAGAATTTTTCTCATTTTATAAATATAAGTGATATAAGATTATTTGATAAATTTTAATGTCAAATATATTGATCATAAAACACGGTTCTCTTGGAGATATAGCTCAAATTAGTGGTGCAATTCAAGATATAAAAGAAAATCATTCTAGTGATAAAATAATTATACTTACAGCTTCTCTTTATGAAGAATTATTTCACAAATGTCCATACATCGATGAAGTTTATATTGATCCAAGATTTTCGCGTTTGAACTTATTTTATTTGTTAAAATTAAAAAAAATGATATCCAAACTTGAATTAGCAAAAATATTTGATCTACAAAATTCATCGAGAACATCATTTTACAGAAAGTTCTTGTTCAATAAAATAAAATGGTCCAGTACAGGAACAACACTACCCCCAGGTACTAGTAAAAAAGATTTTGACAATGACCCAGTATTAGAGAGATTTAATTTTCAATTATCTAATTCCAACATTATTACTAAACATACACTGAAGCCTAATTTTTCTTGGGCTTGTGAAAACATAGATGACCTAAAAAAAAAATATCGTTTAAAAAAATATATTTTACTATTCCCTTTCTGCTCTATAAGTTTACCGCATAAAAAATGGCCATACTACAATGATTTAATTTTACTAATTAAAAAGAATAATCCAGAATTTGAACTAGTTATTGCACCAAGTCCTAGTGAAATAGAAGAATCGAAAAAAATAAATGCTCAAGTAATACTTAAAAATAATAAAGCGTTAACAATAACTCAGTTAGCAGGTTTAATACACAATGCTCAGTTTATTATTTCAAATGATACAGGCCCTGCTCACATGGCAGCTCATTTGGGAGCAAAAGGAGTAACTTTATTTGGGTACCATACAACACCAAAAAAAGTCAGTATAGAAACAAATAAATTTAAAGCAATAGTTAAAGAAAATTTAAAAGAATTATCAGCTAAAGAAGTTTATTCAAATATTTCTAAAGAAATATCATTAGTCTAAAAGTTCAATATATTTTTTTATAATATTACTCCATTCAAATTGCTTTGAAAATTCTTTGGCATTTTTTCCAAGTGTTAAATATTTATTTTCTTCAAAAATATTTTTTATACTTTGATAAATTGAATCAAGTTCATTACCGTTACAAATTAAGCCGGTTTTATTGTGAATGATTGCATCTGATGCACCACCATCTTTGCCACCGATCGACGGAATTCCATGTTGGCCAGCTTCAATAAATGTTATGCCAAATCCTTCTACTGATTTTTTATAAATAATTGAAGGCATAATAAATAAGTGAGATTTCTTTACTAAAGCTGATTTAAGATCAGAATTTACATTTTTCATAAAAATAACAATTTTGTCTAAGTTTAATTCATGGACTAATTTTTTTAAATTTTTTTCTTCATCTCCATATCCTACACAAACATATTTTATTTTAGGAAATTTTTCTTTAAGATTTTTTACTGCCATAATAGTTTTATCGTGGCCTTTCCTTTTATCAAATCTAGCCACTGTAATTAAACATGGAAATGAATCTTTTAATAAATTTTGAGCAGCTTTTATATTTTCTTCACCAGGTTCTTCGCAATAATTTACTCCTGGGTGAATAACTTTAATTTTATTCACATCAATTCCATTCTTTTCTGCCAATCTTTTTGTAAAATTTGAATTAGATATTATAAAATCTGCTTTTGAGAAACATTCTATCATTCTTTTGTTTAATCGTGAATTTATAGGATGATTTATTTCTTTGGAATGGATTAAGCAAAGAGTCTTCTTATTTAACAAATTTTTTTTATTTATATATTCTAAACTTTTCCAATGATCGCCAATCAGAGCTTTGATAGATCGATTCTCTTTTAAATAATTATTTACTAAATTAGCTTTTCTGAATTTTCTGAATAATTTTATTCCAGATACTCTGGTGATATCGTATTTAAATTCTTTATCGTGGGCATCAGAATTTTTATGTTTTTCTGCGAAAATTTTAACTGGACCGTAATTTAATAAAGCCACAGACAATCCTCCCATCAATGCTTGCATTCCACCTAATTCGGGAGGAAAATTTCTGGTATTAACCAAAAACATTAATCAAACCATTTAATATTACAACCCATACTCGGAGTTTGTTTGGCAGGACCTTTTCCAGAGGTAGCTATTAATTTCATAGCAATTCTTAGTTCACTATCTCCTGTACTAACGGGTTTATGATCTTTTAATTCTCTAATTCTACCTCTGTATTGTAGTTCTAGATTATTATTATAACCGAAAAAATCTGGTGTACATACTGCGCCATAATTTTTAGCTACTTGTTGTGATTTATCAATCAGATAAGGAAAGGAAAAATTATGCAGTTTTGAAAATGATATCATGTTTTCGAAAGAATCTTCTGGATAGTTTTTTACATCATTAGACATTATAGCTGAAAATTTTATACCTTGGTTTTCTAAAAATTTTGCATCTTGAACGATTTCTTTAATTACAGCTTTTACGTAAGGACAGTGATTGCAAATAAACATAATTAAAGTGCCATTTTCTCCTTTAACTTCACCTAGAGATATTTTTTTATTTTCAACAGATAACAAATTAAAATCTTTTGCTTTTTCTCCAAAATTACAGATAGGCGTTTTTGTTAGTGTCATTTTAATTGTTTCCTTAATCGTTTGATTAAACTAGAGGTGTCCCAGCGTTCGCCACCCATTTTTTGAATGTCACCATAATATTTATCTATAATTTCAGTTACTGGCAACAATGAATTATTTTTTTTTGCTTCTTCTAGTGCAAACTTCAAATCTTTTCGCATCCAATTAACAGCAAATCCAAAATCAAATTTATCTTCAATCATAGTTTTATATCTATTTTCCATCTGCCATGATTGGGCTGCACCTTTTGAAATAACTTCAATTACATCTTCCATATTCAAGCCAGCATTAATTCCAAAATTTATGCCTTCTGATAAACCCTGAACCAATCCAGCTATACAAATTTGATTTACCATTTTAGCAAGTTGACCACTTCCAGCTTTGCCTAATAATTTAATTTTTTTACTATAACAACCAATAATTGGGTTTGCTTTATCATAATCTTTTTGATCACCACCGATCATTACTGTTAAAGAACCATTTTCTGCTCCAGCTTGTCCTCCTGAAACTGGGGCATCTAAAAAACCAAAACTGTTTTTTTTTGCGTAAGAATAAATTTCGCGTGCAATCGAAGCAGAAGCAGTTGTGTTGTCTATGTAAACAGATCGTTTTTTTATCGTTTTAAATATTCCATTCTTTCCAAAAGTTACTTCTTTTAAATCATTGTCATTTCCCACACATGTAAATACAAAATCAGAATCTTTTACAGCTTCAGCAGGAGTTTCTGACAATTTACCAGAGTATGTTTTAAGCCATTTTTCAGCTTTTGATTTAGTTCTATTAAATACAGTTACATTATGACCAGCCTTTGATATATATCCAGCCATAGGGTAACCCATTACACCAAGACCAATAAAAGAAACTTTGCAACTCATAAATAATTATGACTATAGATATTATTAGAACAAACTTCAAAATAATTTTTTTTGGCTTTGTTTTTACTTTTTTTTCAAGTTTTGGGCAGAGTTTTTTTATAGGATTATTTAACTCTAGTATTAGAGAGGAATTAAAAATTTCTCATGGGGAATTTGGAACACTTTATGGAATAGCTACTTTATGTAGTAGTCTAACATTAATTTGGTTAGGAAAAAAAATTGATGATTTAAAGCTGGTCAATTACTCTCTATTAGTAGTTATTTTTTTGTCCTTTGCAGCTCTTTTTTTTTCATTTATTAATGGAATAATTTTTTTAATTGTTGGAATTTTTTTTCTTAGATTATCCGGCCAAGGGTTAATGGCACATACCGCAACAACTACTATTGCTAGATATTTTGACAAGAGCAGAGGTAAAGCATTGAGCTGTGTTTGGGTCGGCATGTCATTAGGAGAGTTTTTACTACCTGTGCTAATAGTCTACTTATTAACATTTATATATTGGAGAAATTTGTGGCAGGGATTAGCAGTTATGATTTTATTATTCTTGCCGATATTTACTTATCTAACAATTAAAAAAATAAGCATATTTTCAAGAGAAAAAGAAAAAGGAGATCATATAAAAAATAATGTTAGTTTGATTAAAAGTTGGACAAGAAAAGAGGTATTAAAAGATCTAAAATTTTATTCAGCTTTACCAGCTTTGCTAGCTTCATCATTTATTATTACAGGCATAGTTATAAATCAAACATTTATTATAGAATCAAAGGACTGGGGAAGATTTGCGTTGGCCAAATCATTTATGATTTATTCAATACTCACAGTAATTACTTTGTTCCTATCGGGATTTTTGGTTGATAAATTTACAAGCAGAAAAATTTTTCCGCTACTAAATGTTCCTTTGTTGTTAAGTGTAATTATACTAGCTGTTTTTGATCAACCTTATTCTGCTTTTATTTTTATGGGGATGATGGGCATTTCAAACGGATTAACAAATGTATTAATATCTTCATTTTGGGCAGAAATTTATGGTGTAAATTATCTAGGATCAATTAAAGCTTTAACAGGATCACTAATGGTTTTTTCAACGGCCTTAGCAAGCGTGGTATTTGGGGTTTTGATTGATTTAGGTTATTCCATTGAAAATATTGCATTTTTCTGTGCTATTTATACTGTCATATCAATTGTTATTGTTATGGTTTTTCGAAGTTCATACAAACCAACTTTAGTGAAAAATAAATCTTGATTTTCTATTGTACATTTTATAATAGTTCTCACTTATGGCCAGAATAACTGTTGAAGATTGTATTGATAAGGTAGAAGGTCCTTACGATTTGGTTTTGATTGCTAAAGAAAGAGCTGTACAGTTAAATTCTGGTGAAAAGCCAAACGTTGATCCCGAAAATGATAAAAATACGGTAATTGCATTAAAAGAGATTGCAGAAAAAAAAATTTCTGTAGATCAGTTACAGGAATCGGCAATTAATAAGCTAAGAAAACATGTCAAACCAGATACAGGTATTTCAGATCAAGATGAATCAGAGGGAGATGATTTTGAAAATATTTACAAAGGAGAAGTTTCAAAAAGCGGGGTTCCTATTTTACCATCTAAAAGAGCTAGAAGAATTCCTGA
This sequence comes from alpha proteobacterium SCGC AAA288-N07, assembly GCA_000513055.1. Lineage (GTDB taxonomy): Bacteria > Pseudomonadota > Alphaproteobacteria > Pelagibacterales > Pelagibacteraceae > AAA240-E13. The sequence continues at coordinate 41,373 of AZYB01000001.1, read as the reverse complement.
AAAAATAGAAATTTTTAAAGTAAATAAAATTCAAAAAAAAAAACTTGAAGAAAAAAACTTACCAGAAAATAGTGAAATTTCATTAGAAGAATTAAAAGATCAAGAAAAAATAGAAGAAGATTCAATAGAGACTTCTGATAACAATTAAAATAAAATTAAATTAAATATTTTTTTTTAATACCCGTAAAATGAATAAAAAAGTTTCCGTGGCACCAATGATGGATTGCACAGATCGTCATGATAGATATTTTTTAAGGTTGATTAGCAAGAATGTTATTTTGTATACGGACATGATTGTATCAGAAGCAATTAAAAATGGTGATAAAAAAAAATTGCTAGAATTTAATATTAAAGAAAAACCTCTAGCTCTTCAGACTGGAGGATCTTCACCAAAAATTTTAGCTGAAGCTGCAAAAATAGGAGAAGATTTTGGTTATGATGAAATTAATCTAAATTTAGGATGTCCTAGTAAAAAAGTTCAAAAAAATAAGTTTGGTGCGTGTTTAATGAAAGAACCAAATTTAGTTGGAGAATGCGTTAATGAAATGACAAACGCTACTATTTTACCAGTTACGGTAAAAACAAGAATTGGAATTAATGACGTAGAAGATTATGAATTTTTAAAAAAATTTATCACAATAATAAAAAATGCTGGAACAAAAACTTTTATTATTCATGCTAGGAGAGCTATATTAAATAAATTAACACCTAAGCAAAACCTAAATATACCTCCTTTAAACTATAATTTTGTTTATAATATCAAAAAAGATTTTCCTAATAATGTCATTATTGTAAATGGAGGGATAGACTCTGTAAATAAAATTCAATCTCATTTAAAAAAAGTAGATGGAGTAATGATTGGCAGAGCAGCCTACCATTCCCCATATTTTTTAGCAGAAGTTGAAAAAGAAATTTTTAATAATCATAATATACTATCAAGAACTGAAGTTATGGAAAAAATGATTCCTTACATTAAAGAAGAAATGGGAAGAGGTACTAGGTTAAATCAAATAATGAGACATACAATCGGTTTGTTCCATGGTCAAAAAGGTTCGGCTCATTGGAAAAGATATTTAAGTAAAAACATGTGTATAAGAGAAGCTGATTTACAGAAAGTCAATCACATCATGGATCACATTAAAAGTAATAGCAAGACTACTTCTCTAGGTAGATAAGTTGTTAGAAAGCTTAGATCAAAATCAAATAATATTTATTTTAACTGTAATGACTACATCGGCTGTTGTTGCTGGTTTTATGGCTGGTTTTTTTGGAATAGGTGGTGGCTTAATAATGGTTCCTATTCTTTTTTATATATTTGGTTTTGCCGGCATAGAACAAGCTATTATTATGCATCTGGCCTTAGGAACATCTTTTTCAATTATAATTCCAACATCAATAATATCAACAATGACACACATGAAATTTAAGGCTGTCGATTTTGGCATTGTTAAAACTTTCGGGGCATTTGTTGCAATTGGAGTTGTGTTTGGTACGGTATTTGCTGTCAGTTTAAAGACTTCTAGTTTAGTTTTATTTTTTTCAATTATGACCATGCTTTTCTCTCTCTATTTTTTGACTTCAAAAGAAAAAATTAATCCTAAACCCATAAAAATAAAATTAATTTATAGAGTTATTTGTGGCTTTTTGTCAGGTTTTTTATCAGCTCCAATGGGGATTGCGGGAGGTGTAATTAATACCCCAGTATTAAAAATGTTTGGCTATCCAATTAAAGTAGCTATTGGCTGTTCAGCAGCTGTCGGGTTCTTAATTGCTTTAATCGGAGCTATAGGTTTTGCAGTTTCAGGAAGTTACCTTAATATCAATGTTCCATTGAGCTTAGGATTTGTAAATATACCAACATTTTTAATTTTTGTACCGATTACAATGTTTATGGCCAAGATAGGAGCTAAAACAGTTCATAAATTTGACAAAAGACTTATTGGAAAGTTGTTTGGTATTTATCTTTTTATCGTATCTTTTAAATTATTTTATGAATATTTTTCTTTTTAAATTTTTTGATCGTACTCACCAATTTTTCCAGTTGTCTTTAGTATATTATCAATAAAAACAAATATTGCCTTCATTTCAGCGGTTGAGCGAACACTTTCTGTTACTACTACCAATGAAGGTTTGTTTGAAGAAGCTCTGATGAGTCCCCAGGAACCGTCTTCTAAAGTAAATCTAACCCCATTAACTGTTAAAATTTCACTTATAAATTTATCTGTAATTTTTGTTTTTTTTTCAAATAAATCCTTGAACTTTTTTGTCACAATATCTACAACTTTGTATTTTTCTTCATCACTACAATAAGGTGCCATGGTAGGGCTCTGATAAGTTTTAGGCAGTTGGTCTAATAAGTTTGACATTTTTATTGATGGGTTGTTATCGAGTAATTTACATACTTGAAGAGCAGATAGTATTCCGTCATCATAGCCCAGTCCCAAAGGCTTATTGAAAAAAAAATGTCCACTTTTTTCAAATCCAGCTAGAGAATTTTCTTCGCTTACTTTTCTCTTAATATATGAATGTCCCGTTTTCCAATAAACTGTTTTGCAAGAGTTTTTTTTCAGTATTTCGTCAGTTTTAAATAAACCCGTAGATTTAACATCTACAACAAATTTAGAATTTTTATGTTTATAAGATAAATTTCTTGCAATAAGGAGTCCAATTTTATCAGCAAATATTTCGTTGCCTTTTTCATCTACCACTCCGACTCTATCTCCATCTCCATCAAAAGCAAAACCTATATCAGCTCGATTTTTTTTAACACAATCACTTAAAGCACGCAGCATTTTTAAATCTTCCGGATTAGGATTGTATTTTGGGAAATTATAATCAAGATTGCAATCAAGTTCAATTACTTCACAACCAACATTTTTTATTATCTTTGGCGCAAAAATTCCAGCAGTTCCATTTCCACAGGCTACAACTACTTTAATTTTATTTTTAATTTTTTCCTTTGATAAATATTGTATATAAGTTTCTTTAAAATTATTAATTTTTTTATAGGAACCTTTGCCTTCAATGAAATTATTATTTAAAACTATTTCTTTTAAATCTTTCATTTCTTCTGAAGAGTGAGTTAGTCCTTTATCAATCCCCATTTTTATCCCTGTCCATCCATTCTCATTATGGCTCGCTGTGACCATTGCAATTGAATCTGCATTTAACTTAAATTGTGAAAAATATGTCATAGGAGATAAAGACAGACCTATATCTTCTACATTGCATCCTGTAGACATTAATCCTTCGATTAATTTTTTTTTAACCTCTTCGCTATATGATCTGTAGTCATGACCCACTACTACTCTTGGGTTTTTTTTTTTGGTTTTATTTTTTATTTGTGTACCTAATCCTCTACCGACACTTGCAATTCCTTCTGCATTTATATCTTTGGGGTAGATCCATCTTGCATCATATTCTCTAAACCCCAAGGGCTCTATGTGGATAAGTTCTGGCTTGTTCATTTTTATTTATGTAATATTTATATAAGTTTTACAGTAAATTTTTTTCTTGATTTTTTTTTATTAATGTTCTACTAATGTTCTATTGATTTAGTAATTTATATAGTATATTAAGTTAATATACATACAACATATAGTTGATTTTACATAAAATCTTAACAATATTGTTATTTTATGAATAAAAACCTGTCTTTGGCAATAGAGGAAGCTGTCCGCAATTTTCCATCAGAACATAAAATTAAGGATCTTGATAAAAGACCTGATCTTTTTTCACTAAATCAGGAAACAGAGTTATTTCAAAATAATAAGGGTATCACTGTAAAAATAGATAGATCTAAAGATAGTAATTTAACTAATTTTGGTAAAGCAACTTTAAGCGATAGGTACTTAGGATTTAACGAATCCTTTCAAGATTTATTTGCAAGAGTCGCAAGTACATATGCTGATAACAATTTACATGGACAGAGAATTTATAACTACATAAGTGATTTATGGTTTATGCCAGCAACTCCAATTTTATCAAACGGCGGCACAAAAAGAGGTTTGCCCATTTCTTGTTTTTTAAATGAAGCAAGTGATAGTTTAGATGGAATTCTAGATTTATGGAATGAAAATGTTTGGTTGGCAGCTAAAGGTGGTGGTATAGGTAGTTATTGGGGCAATCTAAGATCTATTGGAGAAAAAATTGGGAAAGTTGGTAAAACTTCTGGAATTATTCCATTTATAAAAGTAATGGATTCTCTAACAATGGCAATAAGCCAAGGATCTTTAAGGAGAGGCTCTGCAGCATGTTACTTGCCAATTGAACATCCAGAAATTGAAGAGTTTATTGAAATGAGGAGACCAACCGGGGGTGATCCAAATAGAAAATCACTAAATTTACATCATGGAGTTTTGGTGAGCGATGCTTTTATGCGTGCAGTAGAAACTGATGACCAGTGGACTTTAAAAAGTCCAAAAGATGGAATTGCCCAGTCAACTGTTTCTGCAAGAAATTTATGGATAAGATTGTTAACTGCAAGAGTTGAAACAGGAGAACCTTATATTATTTTTATAGATACAGTTAATAGGTTGATACCACAACATCATAAGCTTGCTGGATTGAATGTAAAAACCTCAAACTTATGTAGTGAGATTACTTTGCCAACAGGAATTGACAAAGATGGAGAAGAAAGAACAGCTGTTTGTTGTTTGTCCTCGCTCAATCTGGAAAAATATGATGAATGGAAAGATAATAAAGGTTTTGTTGAGGATGTGATGAGATTTTTGGATAATGTTCTCACTGATTTTATTGAAAAGGCTCCTGAAACATTTAAAAATGCTAAATATTCAGCTATGAGAGAGAGAAGTGTAGGTCTTGGAGTGATGGGTTTGCATTCATATTTTCAAAAAAAAATGATTCCATTTGAATCAGTGATGAGTAAAATTTGGAACAACAAGATATTTAAAAATATTCAAGAAAGAGTTAATGAAGCATCGAAGATTCTTGCTGAAGAAAAAGGCCCATGCCCTGATGCAGCTGAATATGGTTTTAATGAAAGATTTTCTAATAAAACATCGATTGCACCAACTGCTTCAATTTCAATAATTTGTGGAGGAGCTTCGCCGGGAATTGAACCAATTGCTGCCAACAGCTATACGCATAAAACTCTTTCTGGTTCTTACAACGTAAGAAACAAATATTTAGAAAAAATATTAGAAAAATATAAAAAAAATAATGAAGAAATTTGGTCTAGCATTACTACTAATCAAGGTTCAGTGTCACATTTATACTTTTTAACCGATCTTGAGAAAGATGTGTTTAAAACAGCTTTTGAATTAGATCAAAAATGGATCGTTGAATTAGGGGCTGATCGGACTTCATATATTTCTCAAGCTCAGTCCATTAATATTTTCTTACCAGCGGATGTTCATAAAAAAGAACTTCATCAAATACATTTTCAAGCATGGAAAAAAGGATTAAAAAGCCTTTATTATTGTAGATCTAAATCAATTCAAAGAGCAGAAAATGTAAATACTGAAAATTTTGCAGTTGAAGAAACAGAATATGAAGATTGTTTATCATGTCAGTAGCAAAATTATCAAAAGAAACAGTAATACCTAATAAAAAAGGACTACTTGTTGGAAATCCTGTTTACAAACCATTCAGGTATCCTTGGTGTTATGATGCTTGGTTGACTCAACAACGTATACATTGGTTACCAGAGGAGGTTCCTTTGGGTGATGATGTTAGAGATTGGCAAAAAAATTTAAATCAATCAGAAAAAAATTTATTAACACAAATTTTTAGATTTTTTACCCAAGCAGATGTGGAAGTTAACAATTGTTATATTAGACATTACATGAATGTTTTTAAACCCACAGAAGTTCTAATGATGATGTCAGCTTTTGCATCTATGGAAACGGTGCATATAGCTGCCTACTCACATTTATTGGATACCATAGGTATGCCAGAATCTGAGTATTCTGCATTTTTAAAATATAAACAAATGAAAGACAAATATGATTATATGCAAAGCTTCAATATCAATTCAAACCAAGATATTGCAAAAACAATTGCTGTATTCAGCGCATTTACTGAAGGTCTACAGTTATTTGCAAGCTTTGCAATTTTACTCAACTTTCCAAGACAAAATAAAATGAAAGGAATGGGTCAAATTGTTACTTGGTCAGCAAGAGATGAAACTTTACATTGTAACTCAATGATAAGATTATTTAGTGAATTTGTTAAAGAAAACCCAGAAATTTGGAATGACAAATTAAAAAAAGAAATCTACGAAGCTTGTCGTACAATTATATCTCATGAGGATGCATTTATTGATTTAGCTTTTGAAATGGGACCTATAAATGGACTTACACCTAAAGAAATTAAGCAATATATTAGATGGATTGGAAATAGAAGGTTAGTGCAACTAGGATTAAAACCAATTTATAATGTAAAAAAAAATCCTCTCCCTTGGCTTGATACAATGCTCAATGCAGTTGAACATATGAATTTTTTTGAAGGAAGAGCTACCGAGTATTCAAAAGCTTCCACAAAAGGTTCTTGGGTCGAAGCTTTCTCTTAATTAACAAAAATTATCTATTATTTAAAAGCATTACTTTTCTGTGCTTACTACCTTTGTATTTAGAAAGAGGCCTAATTAGTTTGTTCGAAGCATACTGTTCCATAATGTGTGCTGACCAACCAGTAATTCTTGAAATAACAAATATAGGCGTAAAAAAATCTGTATCAAAACCCATTAAGTGATAAGTAGGCCCAGTTGGAAAGTCTAGATTAGGGTAAATATTTTTTCTTTCTATCATTTCTTTTTCTAAGATATCGTAAATTTTATGTAATTTTTTATCTTTTTTAATTTTAGCAACTTTTAAAAAATATTTTTTCATACTCGGAACTCTTGAGTCTCCACTTTTATAAACTCTATGACCAAAACCCATGACTACCTGCTTTTTATTTAAGGTATCTATTAACCAATTTTTTGCTTTATTTGGTGTCTTAATTTTTTTTATCATATTCATTACTTCTTCGTTTGCTCCACCATGTAAAGGACCTTTTAAACTAGCAATAGCTCCCGTTATGGCTCCATGGATATCTGATAAACTGCTTGTAATAGTTCTCGCTGTAAATGTAGAAACATTAAAACTATGTTCAGCATATAAGATTAAAGAAACGTCAAAAGCTTTTACTATTTCTTTTTGAGGAACTTTACCAAAACACATATAAAAAAAGTTTTCAGAAAATGATAATTTATTTTTAGGCTTTATTATCTTTTTACCTTTTCTGGCTCTAAAAAAAGCTGCTAATGCGGTTGGTGTTTTAGCTAAAATTCTCATTGCTTTTCTCATATTTGCCTCTGGAGAATTATCTACTGTTTCTTTGTCTTCTAGTCCCATAACACTAACAACAGTTCTTACAACATCCATCGGATGAGCCTTTTTTGGAACGTGCGTGATTATTTCTCTAAGATTTATAGTGATATTTCTATTTGTTCTTTCTTCTTTCATGAATTTATTAAGTTGAATACTATTGGGGAGATTTCCATTAAGAATTAGATAAGCAACTTCTTCAAAACTACACTTTTCACACAAATCTTGAACAGCATAGCCTCTATAAGTAAGAGAATTAATTTCGGGCATTACTTGTGAAACTGTAGTCTCATCAACTACTATACCCAATAAACCTTTTTTAATTTCGTCAGTCATAATTTATTCATGTCCTTCAGTACTAAAATTATAAATTTTTTCATCTAAAGAATTATATTTTTCATATTCAACCAATTCATATAATCTTTTTCTTGTCTGCATTTTATCAATAATATTATTTTGATGTCCATACTCAAAAATATTTCTTAATCCATCCTCGACACTTTTCATTGCAAGTCTTTGTGTAGTTATTGGATATATAACAATATTATATCCAAAATCTTCTAGTTGTTTGTACGAAAGAATTTTTGTTTTGCCAAATTCAGTCATATTTGCTAATAAATATACGTCCAAATTTTTTCTTACTTTTTCAAATTCTTTTTCATCTTTTAATGCTTCAGGAAATATAATATCTGCACCAGCGTCTTGATAAGATTTAGCTCTGTCAATCATCTTATCAATACCTTCAACACTATTTGCGTCCGTTCTAGCAATTATTTTAAAATTTTTTTCTTTTCTTGATTTAACTGATAATTTAATTTTCTTTACCATTTCTTCTTTTGATATCAATTCTTTATTATCTAAATGCCCACATCTTTTTTGACTGATCTGATCTTCAATATGAATCCCTGATAATCCTAATCTTTCAAAAGTGTTAACAGTCTCTTCGCAGGAATTATATCCAGTATCTACATCAACAATGGTTGGTAAATTGGTTACCCTAGCTATTTGATTAGATCTGTAACCTACTTCTTTGAGTGTAGTCAGGCCAATATCCGGGTAACCAAGATCATTTGACATAACGCCTCCAGAAACATAGACCCCATCATAACCAATTTCTTCAATTATTTTTGCTGTTAGAGGGTTATAGGCACCAGGAATTCTGAGAATTTTTTTACTTGATAATTTATTATCAAAATCATCTCTTTTTTCTTTTACTGTTTTTTTAACGAAATGCATTAAAAGATACCCTTAGCATTATTTTTTTTTAACTTTCTTTCATCAATTTCGATGTTCAGTTTATGCAACTCTCCAGATTTAATTTTTCTTAAATTTTGAACATCTTTCAAAAATCTATTACTTTCACTAATTCTAATAATTCCTTTAGTTAAGGTTAAAAATTTTTCAATATAATTTGCTCTTTTAAAAGGATATGCCCCGTAGGTATGTGCGTTTGCCTTTTCTAAAGATTCTATTATTTTTTTTCCATCTTTCATTTCTAAAATTACTTTTGCTCCAAAAGATTTTTTTCTGGGATCAGGATGATGATATTTTTTTGTCCAAACTTTATTTTCTTGAGTTTTTATTTTATGCCATAAATCAACTGTTGATTTTTGGTGGGATCTTTTTTTATTATACGATTTTATATGATGCCATTTTCCATCTTCTAAAGCTACGGCAAATATATACATGATCGAGTGGTCAAGTGTTTCTCGACTTGCATTGGGATCATATTTTTGGGGATCATTTGCTCCAGTTCCAATTATATTGTGGGTATGATGGCTTGTGTAGATATCTATTTTTTTTATTTTTGAAAAATTGTCGATTTTTTTATTTAGTTTAATTGCTATATCTATCAAAGCTTGTGCTTGATACTCAGCAGAGTGTTCTTTTGTGTAAGTCTCTAATATTGCTTTCTTTTGTTCATTTTTGTTTGGCAGTGAAATTAAGTATCTTGCTTTTTTTCCATCCAATATTTGGGCGATAACGCTATCTTCTCCTTCATAAATAGGGCTTGGAGCATTTTCACCTCTCATCACTCTATCTATTGCTTCGATTGCAAGTTTTCCTGCGTGCGCAGGTGCAAAAGCTTTCCAACTTGATATTGCCCCCTTTCTTGATTGTCTTGTTGATATTGTTGTGTGTAAAGCTTGTTGTATACCTTGATATATAATTTCAGTATTTAGTTTTAATAATGAGCCTAATCCAGCGGCTATGCTTGGTCCCAAATGCGCAATATGGTCAATTTTATGTTTATGCAAACATATGCCTTTTACTAAATTAACTTGAATTTCATAAGCTGAAATTATTCCTCTTAAAAGGTCGAAACCATTTAAACTTTTTTGTTGGGCAACAGCTAATATTGGAGGAATATTATCACCTGGGTGACTATAGTCAGCTGCTAAGAAAGTATCATGAAAATCTAATTCTCTGACTGCAGTTCCATTAGCCCATGTAGACCATTCACAATTGAATTTTTTTTTTGAAGATATTCCAAAAATAGAAGCACCATTTTTTCTGGGATGAGCTATCGCCATTTGCCTAGCTGTAATAACAGGCTTTCTGTTTAAAGATGCAATTGCAACAGAGGCATTATCAATTAGTCGATTAATTACCATTTCTATAGATAATTTATTTAGCGGGGCTTTATCCGAGGCAACTTCAGCCAATTTCCATGCCAACTGGTTTTGTTTTTTTAACCTAAACTTAGAAAGATATACTTTTACAGTAAATTTTTTCAATTTTTTCCCTTGCTAATTAAAAAGTATAATTATAGCTGTAATTACTAGTAAAACAGCCAAAAAATATTCTACAATTCTTTTTATTTTAGCATTTTTTATAAGCATTTTTATCGAAGAACCAAATAAAGCCCATAAACAAATTGATGGAAAACATATAAAAGGAGCAGTTAAAGCAACAAAAATGGTTGCCAAATAAAAGTTTTCATTTACTGGAAAAAAAGCCGTTGAAGCAGTTAATGCTACAACCCAGGCTTTTGGGTTCATAAATTGAAAAAGCGCAGCTTCATATAATTTTAAAGGTCTACCTGATTCTTTTTTATGTTCAGAAAAGGATCCTATAATTTTCCAACCTAAATAAAGTAAGTAAAAAAAACATAACCATTTCAAATAATTTTGAACTAATGGATATTTTTGAAATAAATTACCTAAACCAAAGCAAACAAGAGTGATTTGAATAACATGACCAAAAGGAATGCCAATTAAATGTGGAATAGTTTTTTTAAAACCAAATTTAATTCCAGAGGCGGTAAGCATTGCATTGTTAGGTCCTGGAGTTACAAACATTACAAAATAATAACTTACTAACGCAAAAAATAATTTATATTCAATCATTAATATATTTTTGAATTATTTTATCTAATCCGATAAAATTTTTAACCAAATGATTATAATGAATTTGATTCGGTTTTTTTTCTGTATAACCATTTTCAATTAATATAAAAGTTACATTGGCGTCTTCAGCTGCTCTGGAATCTGTTTCACTGTCTCCAATCATAATGCTTTTTTTCAAATTTCCACCAACAATTTCGATAGTACTTGTTAAATGTCTTGGGTCGGGTTTATTGTAATTAAATGTATTACCACCAGCAATGTAGTCAAAAAAATCATAAAGTTTAATTTTTTTCAAAAGATCTATGGATAAATGTTCTTGCTTATTGGTACAAATAGCCATCAAAATAGAATTTTTCTTGCACCAGGTTAAAAAATTCAACACCCCAGCTCTTAGTTTACTTTTGTTACAAATATTTTGACTATAATAATTTATAAATTCTTTCGTCATTTCTTCAGCTTCATTTTCATTCGTTTTTTTAATTTTTCCAGTTCTTTCAGCTATTTCATGTATTGATTTTTTGATCATTGCTTTTGATCCACGTCCTGCCAGTTTTTTGATGTCTTCCAATTCTCTTACTATATAACCAAATTTTTTCATTACGTGATTGTGCGCACTCATTAAATCAGGAGCAGTATCAATTAATGTACCATCTAGATCGAATAAAATTGTTAGTTTTTGACTCATTTTAAAAAGTATTAATAAGAAATATTTTGTGAGTTATTATAATTAAATTAGTAATGTAAAGATAATTTTTCATGAAATCGAAAAATAAAAAAAATTTTGCATTACAAGAAAAACAAAAGCAAGACAAAATTCGTAATAAATTTATGACAAAGGGAGTAACACTGGTAGCTCCAGATACAATTTTTTTATCAGCAAACACAAAGATTGGAAAAAATGTTGTTATTAATCCTTACGTTGTAATTGGTTCAAACGTAAAAATTGGGAATAATGTAGAAATTTTATCATTCACTCATATTGAGGGTGCAAAAATTGAAGATAACGCAAAAGTAGGGCCCTTTTCGAGAGTTAGACCAGGAACAGTTTTATCCAAAAGATCTAGAATAGGAAATTTTGTGGAAGTCAAGAATAGCAGAGTAGGTACTGGAACGAAGATAAATCACTTATCATATGTTGGTGATGCAACGGTAGGTAAGTTCACAAACATAGGAGCAGGAACAATAACTTGTAATTATGATGGTAAAAGAAAACATAAAACAAATATTCGTGATGAAGTTTTTATTGGTTCAAATTCTTCGTTGGTGGCACCAGTAACAATTGGAAAAAATTCCGTTGTAGGAGCTGGTTCGGTGATAACTAAAAATGTTAGAGAAAAATCCTTAGCTTTGACAAGATCAAAACAAGTTGAGAAAAAAAATTATAAAAAAAAATAGCTTATGTGTGGAATAATTGGAATTGCTAGTGCCAAACCCGTATCTGGAAATATAATTGAAGCATTAAAAAAACTTGAATACAGAGGATACGACTCAGCAGGACTATCAACGATAGATAACAATGAAATAAATGAAAAAAAATGTTCCGGGCGAGTTGATAATCTTGAAAAAATTTTATTTAAAAATCCATCAAAAGGAAATTTGGGCATTGGTCATGTAAGATGGGCAACACATGGCATCCCCAATGAAATTAATGCTCATCCACACTCATCAGAGGTTGTATCTGTAGTTCATAATGGCATAATTGAAAATTCAAATTTAATCAAAAGTGAACTAACAAAAAAAAATTACTTATTCAAATCACAAACAGATACAGAAGTAGTCACTCTTCTTCTAACAAATTATTTAAAAAATTATGACATCATAAACGCAGTGCATAAAACTCTAGAAAGACTCGAGGGAAGTTTTGCACTTGGGATTATTTTTAAGAATTTTAAAAATATTGTTGTAGGTGCTAGAAGAGGAAGCCCTCTGGCAGTTGGGTATGGGCATGAAGAAAATTATATTGGCTCTGACTCTTATGCCCTTAAGTCAATGACAAATAAAATTTCTTATTTGGAGGATGGAGAAATTTGTATTTTAACTAAAGACAAGGTCGAATTTTATAATTCAGAAAAAAATAAAATTAATAAAGAAATATTAACTTTATCAATCGATGAAAATATAACTAGCAAGGGTGATTTTAAAGATTTCATGTCCAAAGAAATTAATGAGCAATCAGTAACTTCTAAAACTTGTTTAAAGAAATATATAGACCATTTAAAAAAAGATATTAATTTTCATAACTTTCCTTTTAATCCAAATGAAATAAATAAAATTACGTTTATAGGATGTGGTACGGCTTATCATTCTTGTTTAATAGCAAGATATTTATTTGAAGATCTTACATCGATTACAGTCGATACTGATGTTGCATCGGAATTTAGATATAGAAAAATTAATTTTAAAAAAAATAATCTTTATGTTTTTGTTTCACAATCTGGAGAAACAGCAGATACTTTTGCAGCACTAGAATTGTGTAAAAAAAATAAAGCAAATACATGCGCAATAGTGAATGTTGTAGAAAGCTCAATTTCCAGAACAGCTAATTTTGTTCTACCAATTTATGCTGGCCCAGAGATTGGTGTTGCATCAACAAAAGCTTTTATTGGTCAAATGTTGGTTTTGTACATGCTATCTTTAAAAATTTCTAAAATTAGAAATGAAATAACAAATCAAAATTATGCAAAAAGTATAAATGATTTAAATAATTTACCATCACTAATCGAAGAAGTTTTAGCAAAAAGAGATGAAATACAAATCATAGCAAAAGATTTTATTAAATCAAAAGGAACCATGTTTTTAGGGCGAGGTTTTTCTTATCCAATTGCTTTGGAAGGTGCTTTAAAATTAAAGGAACTTTCATATATCCATGCAGAAGGTTATCCGGCAGGAGAAATGAAACATGGACCGTTAGCATTAATTGAAGATGGTTTACCAGTTGTGGTTTTAGCTCCAAAAGATAAATATTTTGAAAAAACAATTTCAAATATGCAAGAGGTTATTGCAAGAGGTGGAAAAGTATTTTTGTTCACCGATGACGATAATGAAATTATAAGCGAAAATGTAAGATATAAGTTTAATATTCCAAACAGCAATGATCACATAAAACCTTTCCTTTTAACTTTGCCTTTACAAATGTTAGCCTATTATGTTGCTTCGTTCAAAAACTGCGATATAGATAAACCTAGAAACCTAGCAAAATCAGTTACAGTAGAGTAAGCCTTGGAGCTTAACTGATCTTGGTTTTTTAACCAAATTATCTTATATATTAAAGGTTGAAAATGAAAAAATGGAAAATAAATAGTTGGAAAAACTATCCTGTAAAACATATTCCGGAATATCCGGATAAAAAAGAACTAGATAAGGTTCTTGAGAAACTTAAAAGTTTCCCCCCTTTAGTATTTGCTGGTGAAACAAGACATCTAAAAGAACAATTAGCAAATGTTGTAGATGGAAAAGCTTTCTTACTTCAAGGCGGAGATTGTGCAGAAAGTTTTGCTGAATTTCATCCTGATAATATTAGAGATACTTTTAAAGTGATTTTACAGATGTCATTAGTTCTTACTTATTCTGCATCATTACCAGTTGTTAAGTTAGGAAGAATAGCGGGGCAATTTTCAAAACCTAGAAGTGAACCAACGGAAACAAAAGATGGTGCAGAGTTGCTTAGTTACTTAGGCGACAATATTAATGGTATAGAATTTAATGAAAGATCAAGAGTGCCTGATCCCAAAAGGTTATTTAAAGCTTATTCTCAAGCAGCATCTACCTTAAACCTTATAAGAGCATTTTCTCATGGTGGTTTTGCAGATTTAAAAATGGTTCATACTTGGAACTTAGGATTTATAAAAAAAAGTCCGCAAGCTAAAAAATTTAAAGAACTTGAAGATTTAATTGCAGATGCATTAGCTTTTATGGATGCATGTGGAATTAATTCTGATTTTAATAGAAGATTAAAAACAGTGAATTTTTGGACTTCTCATGAAGCGCTGTTATTACCTTTTGAAGAGTCCATGACAAGAGTAGACTCAACCACAGGAGAATTTCACGATACTTCTGCTCATTTTGTATGGATCGGTGATAGAACAAGACAACTTGATGGAGGACATGTTGAATTTTGTAAAGGAATTGAAAATCCAATTGGAATAAAATGCGGCCCTACATCTAAACCAGATGAAATTGTAAAGATTTGTAATGTAATAAATACAAAAAATGAAAAAGGAAAGATTACACTAATTTCAAGATTTGGGCATGATAATGTAGGAAAGTTTTTGCCCAAATTAATTAGAGCTATTAAAAAAGAAGGGTTAAATGTTGTTTGGTCATGTGACCCAATGCATGGTAATACGATTAAGTCAGCTACTGGATTCAAAACCAGACCTTTTAATAACGTTGTTAAGGAAGTAAAAAATGTTTTTTCTGTTCACCAATCCGAAGGAAGTTTTGCCGGAGGTCTTCATATAGAAATGACTGGTCAAAATGTTACTGAATGCACAGGAGGTGCTCAAAAGATATCAGATCAAGACTTATCCCACAGATATCACACGCATTGTGATCCCAGATTAAATGCGAGCCAAGCACTTGAATTAGCGTTTTTAATTTCTGATGAAATTAAAAAAAATTCTCAATATTCTAAAAATATTGCTCAAGCAGCATCTTAATTGTTGCATTTAAATTTTTAAGATTAAAAAATGAAAGAACTCAAAATATTTAATTCTTTAACAAAAAAAAAAGAAAATTTTGTTCCAATCAGCAAAGACAAAATAGGAATGTATGTATGTGGACCTACAGTTTATGACTATCCCCATATCGGTAACGCTAGGCCATTGGTTGTGTTTGATGTCTTATACCGTCTGCTAAAAAAAATTCATGGAAATAATAAAGTTACTTATGTGCGAAATATAACAGATATTGATGATAAAATTATCGAGTCATCAAAAAAAAATAATAAAAGCATTGGAGATTTAACCAAAACTATTACTACTAGCTTTCATAAAGACTGCAAATATTTAAATTGTTTGAAACCAAGTTTTGAACCTAAAGCTACTGATCATATTAAAGAAATGATAAGCATGGTTACGAATTTAATAAAAAATAAACATGCTTATGAAAATGAAAAGCATGTTTATTTTTCTGTTTCGTCTTTCAAAGAATATGGAAAATTATCAAATAAAAATTCAGAACAACTGATTGCAGGATCAAGGGTTGAAGTTTCCAGCTATAAAAAAGATCCGTTAGATTTTGTTCTTTGGAAACCTTCTGAGACAAAGGATCCTGGTTGGGACTCTCCATGGGGTAGAGGTCGACCAGGTTGGCATTTAGAATGTTCTATTATGAGTGAAAAATTTTTGGGTAAGAAATTCGACATCCATGGTGGAGGTCTAGATCTCATTTTTCCTCACCATGAAAACGAAATTGCTCAATCATGTTGCGCCAACAAGATAGATAATTTTGCAAATTATTGGGTGCATAATGGTTTTGTTACCTTTGATAAGGAAAAGATGTCTAAATCCATAGGAAACATTGTCCAGATTCATAAGCTGAGAGAAAATATAAACGGTCAAGTTATAAGGTTGGCACTTTTAAGTTCACATTACAAACAGCCATTAGATTGGAACGAAAAGTTAATAAAAGAAAGTCAAAACACATTAAATAAATGGTATAGTCAATTTGAAAAAATAGATCCAGGAGAATTTCAAGAAGATGTATTACTTCCACTATTAGAAGATCTGAATACACCCGAATATATATCCAAACTACATTTGCTTTACGAAGAAACATCTAAAGGAAGTAAATCTTCAAAAGTAAAATTTTTGTCTGCTTGTAATTTAATCGGTTTACTTGAAGAAGATAAGGAATCTTGGGAAAATTTTAAAAAATCTAAATCCCATGTCGATGAGAATTTTATTAATCAAAAAATTAAAGATAGAAATAAAGCTAGAAAAGAAGGAAATTATAAATTAGCAGATAGCATAAGAAAAAAATTAGAAAATGATGGAGTGATAATTGAAGATAAGCAAAACCAAACAAATTGGAAATATAAATGAGTAAAGAAAAAATATATATTTTTGATACTACACTTAGAGATGGCGCACAAACCGAAGGTGTGAACTTTTCTATTGATGATAAAATTAAGATTGCTAGAGCATTATCGGATTTAGGAGTTGATTATTTAGAAGGCGGATGGCCAGGAGCAAACACTTTGGATACAACTTTTTTTAATAATCCACCAAAGTTAACAAATACAACTCTAACTGCTTTTGGCATGACAAAAAAATCTGGTAGAAGTGCAGAAAATGATCCTGGGCTTTCAGTTTTGTTAAATTCGAAAGCACCCGCAATTTGTTTAGTGGGAAAATCTTGGGATTTTCACGTTGATGTAGCTTTAGATATAACTAATGAAGAAAATTTAGAAAATATTAAAGAATCAGCAAAATTATTTGTAAAAAATAAGAAAGAATTTCTGTTTGATGCAGAGCATTTTTTTGATGGATACAAACACAATAAAGATTATGCGTTATCCTGTATTAAAACAGCCTATGATGAAGGGGCAAGATGGATTGTTCTTTGTGATACTAATGGCGGAACATTACCACACGAATTAGGAGAGATTGTTTCAAAAGTAAGTAAAGAAATTCCAGGAAAAAATCTTGGAATACATGCCCACAACGATACTGAAAATGCCGTTGCAAATTCTTTGACAGCAGTTTTGGCTGGCGCACGTCAAGTTCAAGGTACAATCAACGGACTTGGCGAGAGGTGTGGAAATGCAAATTTAATATCTTTAATTCCAACTATAGCCTTGAAAAAGTCTTTTTCTGATTATTTTGAAATAAAAATAAATAAAAATAAAATTAAGACTTTGACTGAATATTCAAGGCTGTTAGATGAAATTTTAAATAGAAAATCTAATAGAAGAGCTGCTTATGTTGGACCTTCTGCTTTTGCTCATAAAGGAGGACTTCATGTTTCAGCTGTTTCTAAAAATCCCAAGACGTATGAACATATAGATCCGAGCTTAGTAGGAAATGTAAGAAATATTATTGTTTCAGATCAAGCTGGCAAATCAAACATAATGTCAAGATTAAACAAATATGGAATTAAAATTGATAAAAATGATCCCAAAGTTCAAAATTTACTTAATGAAGTTAAAGATAGAGAATTTATTGGTTATTCATACGATGGCGCAGATGCTTCATTCGAATTACTGGCAAGGCGACTTTTAGGAGAAATACCAAAATATTTAACAATTTCAAAATATGATGTATCAGTTAAAAAAGAATCGAAAGATGAAATAAATTCTTTTGCAAAAGCTCACATTATAGTTGATGGTAAAGAAATTGTTTGCGAAGGATCAGGAAATGGTCCAGTTAATGCTTTAGATAATGCAATAAGATCTAATGTTGAAAAAGTTGGAAAATATTCTAAATATTTAAAAGATTTGAAATTAGTAGATTACAAAGTAAGAATATTAAATACTGGTACTAACGCAACCACGAGGGTTTCTATAGAAAGCACAGATTCAACAGGTCAAAGTTGGTTTACAATAGGTGTGTCACCAAATATTATTGAAGCCTCATTTAAAGCATTAATAGATAGTTTAGATTATAAATTATATAAAGAAAAAGCCCCAGCCAATATATAATGAGCTATTCAAATGTTCATTTTGTATTATTTAAACCTCAATTAGCTGAGAATATAGGTTTCTGTGCAAGAGCATTAAAAAATTTTAATTTTAGTAAATTAATAATTGTTTCTCCAAAAATAAATTTTCCAAATGAAAGAGTTTTTGCTACCAGCGTTGGTGCTAAAGATATAATTAATTCAAGCAAAATATATGATGATTTTGAAGATGCCATTAAAAATGTGAATTGTGTAATTGCTACCTCTTCAAGAATAAGAAAAAAAAATTATAAATATCTCTCAATAAATGAATTAAAAAAAATTAATTTCAAAAAAAAAATAGCAATTGTTTTTGGTCCAGAAGCATCAGGATTAACAAATAATGAAATAAGTTATGCAAATTATGTGATAAAATTACCAACTAATAACAAGTTTCAATCACTAAATCTATCTCATTGTGTAATTTTACTTTGTTATGAAATATTTAAAATTCTGAATAAAAAAATTAAAAAAAATAAATCAAGATATAAAGATAAATCATTTAATAAAAAAGATCTAAATAAATTCATAAATTTCTTAGTAAATTCTTTAGATCAGGTTGGATTTTTGCAACCAGACCATAAGCGTAAAAGTATGATAGAAAACATACGGATAATTTTTCATAAGATGAATTTATCAGACAAAGAAGCGCGAATTTTATTAGGTATATTTGCTTCTCTAAAAAATAAAAAGGTTGATTGACAAAGTATAGGTAGTGACTATAAATCATCAAATTAAAAATGACGAAAAGAATTTCTTCAAAGCATAAAGTAGATAGAAGATTAAAAGTAAATTTATGGGGAAGACCAAAAAGTCCATTTAATTCTCGAAATTACCTTCCTGGTCAACACGGAACAAAAAGAGGTGCAAGACTATCTGATTATGGACTTCAACTTCAAGCTAAGCAAAAATTGAAATCCTATTATGGGAACATAAACGAGAGACAGTTTAGAAATTTTTATAGAAAAGCTATAAAAAAAAGGGGTGATACCGTAGAGAATTTGATTGGATTGTTAGAAAAGAGACTTGATATAATTGTATACAGGGCAAAATTTGCATTAACAGTTTTTTCATCGAGACAATTAATAAATCATGGGCATATAAAAGTAAATGGAAAAAAAGTTAATATACCTGGTTATCAATTAAAAGAAGAAGACACAATAGAATTAAAAGAAAAGTCGAAACAACTAATGCCCGTAGAAGTTTCGATTGCTAGTAAAGAAAGAGATGTTCCAGAGTATATACAAGTAGATGAAAAACAAAAAAAAATTAAGTTTGTAAGAACACCAAAATTTGCTGAAGTTCCTTATCCAGTTTTGATGGAACCAAACTTGGTAATAGAATATTATTCTAGGTAATTCATCAATTTAAAAAAAAATAGTTTTAATATAGATAAATTATTTTTTTTTGTAGTCTATTGATTTTTCAGAAAATTTTTTTTGTAGTTCGCCTGACTCATACATTTCTTTAACTATATCGCAGCCACCTAAAAATTCTCCTTTAACATAAAGTTGGGGTATTGTAGGCCAATCACTAAATTCTTTTATCCCTTGTCTTAATTCATCATTTTCTAGAACATTGATACTTTTAAAATTTACATCCAAAATTTTTAAAATATTGGATACAGCCATTGAAAAACCGCATTGAGGAGCATCTGGTGTACCTTTCATAAAAAAACATACATCATTCTGTTCTATTTCATTTTTAATTAAATTTTTTGTATTTTCACTCATTTATCTTTTTCCTTTGTTTTTATTGCTAAAGCATGCAGTTCGTTTCCCATTTTGCCTTTTAAAGCATTATAAACTATTTTGTGTTGTTCTATTTTACTTTTACCTTTGAATAAGGATGAAATTATTGTAGCAGAGTAGTGATTACCATCTCCAGCTAAATCTTGAATATCAATTATAGCATCAGGAATAGCTTTCTTCACTAGATTTTCAATTTCATTCAAATTCATAGTCATAACAGTTGATTTTGCATATTTTACTTAAAAACTCTATTAAAAATTAAACCAATGTTTCTTGTATAATATTTAAAATCAAAAATTTTTGCTAATTTTTTATTATCAAAGTATCTATAAATCTTTTTATCGCTCTTAAGACTGTCTAGTAAAGAAATATTTTTATTTCGCGCGTTTGTAGAGTGTTTTTGTAATAGTTTATATGAAAGTTCTTTTGAAAAACCATTTTTTGTTAATTCAAGCATTAATCCTTGTGAAAAAATTAATCCTTTAGATAAATTTAAATTGTTAAGCATATTTTTTGGATAAACATTTAGATTTTTTAAAATATTTTTTAACCTAAAAAGTGCAAAATCTAACGTAATTGTAGAATCTGGGCCAATATTTCGTTCAACACTAGAATGAGAAATATCTCTTTCATGCCACAATGAGATATTTTCTAAAGCAGGAATAACATAACTTCTTACCAATCTAGAAAGTCCAGTTAGATTTTCACTTAGAATTGGATTAGTTTTGTGAGGCATAGCTGAAGAACCTTTTTGATTTTTTGAAAAAAATTCCTGAACTTCTTGTACCTCGTTTTTTTGTAAATGTCTTATTTCGATTGCTATTCTTTCAACTGAGCCGGCAATTATTCCTAAAATAGAAAAAAAATATGCATGTCTGTCTCTAGGTATAATTTGTGATGAAATAGGTTCAATTTTTAATTTAAATTTTTTGGCAACATATTTTTCTATTCTAGGATCAACATTTGCATAAGTACCGACAGCACCAGAAATAGCACAAGTTGAAATTTCGGTTATGGCTTGAACTAAACGTTTTCGATTTCTTTTAAATTCTTCATAAAAACTTGCCAATTTTAAGCCAAATGTAATCGGTTCGGCATGCATACCGTGACTCCTTCCAATACAAATAGTAAACTTATGTTTGCTTGCTTGTTTTTTTAAAACTTTTAAAATTTCATCAATATCATTTAACAAAATTTTTCCTGATTGAACTAATTGAATATTAAAACAAGTATCCAAAACATCAGAAGAAGTCATTCCTTGGTGTAAAAATTTTCCTTTTGAATTAACTTGTTCTGTTATCGATGTTAAGAAAGCGATTACATCATGTTTAACTTTATCTTCAATTTTATGGATTCTTTTAACATTAATTTTTGCTTTAGATTTAACAGCTTTTGCTACTCCCTTAGGAATTGCCTTAATTTTTTCCATTCCTTCAGCAGCAGCTAATTCAATATTAAGCCAAATTCTATATTTATTTTTTTCTTCCCAAATATCGGTTAATTTTTTTCTCGAATATCTTTTGATCATACTAAGTAAGGGGGTTGAGTAAGATTTTTATCTGATTTTGTAAATATTTCAAACCCTTCATCTGTTACACCTACAGTATGTTCAAATTGTGCCGATAAAGTTTTATCTTTTGTAACGGCTGTCCATCCATCGTTAAGGATTTTAATGTCATACTTTCCCTCATTTATCATTGGCTCTATGGTAAAAATCATTCCACTTTTTAAAGTTATTCCAGAATTTTTTTTCCCATAATGCAATACGTTTGGTGGTTCATGGAAAACCGTTCCAATTCCGTGACCGCAAAAATCCTTTACTACCGAGTATCCCTTTAATTCAACATAATCTTGAATTGTTGCACCAATATCACCTAATTTCATTCCAGGTTTAATTATTGATAGAGCTTTCATCATTGATACATAAGTTGCAGATATAAGATTTTTACTTTTAACAGAAATGTCTCCAATATAAAACATTCTACTCGTATCACCATGATGTCCATTTATGAATGCCGTAACATCAACATTAATAATATCACCGTCTTTAAGTATCTTCTCAGAAGGTATTCCATGGCACACAGTGTGGTTTGCTGAAGTGCAACATGATTTTGGAAAACCTCTGTAGTAAAGTGGAGCGGAATTGCCACCATGATCTTTTATATATTCATAACAAATTTTGTCCAAAAAATTTGTAGTTACACCAGGCTTAACAAATGAAGTAAGTTCATCGAGAGTTCTTGCAGCAAGCTTTCCTGCAATGTGCATTTTTTCAAATAATTCAACATCAATTTTTTTCATCTTTAACTATAGTATTTCAACGGGTTCATTTACTTTTATCTCTTGAGGACTCAATTTACAATTATAGCAAAGTATTTTTACACCTTCTTTTTTAACTTTAATAAAAGTCTTTTTGTATTCAATATCAATTTTATCTGCAATTCTAAAGAAATTACAATTTTCCCTTTGAATTAAATATAAAATATAGCTTTGAAAACCCTTTTTTTTTGCTTCAAGCAATTTTATTAAATGTTTAGTCCCCCTTGAAGTTTTTGCATCAGGAAATTCTGCAATACCTTTTTCTAAAGATAGGGTGACATTTTTAACTTCTAAAAAAATTTTTTTATTTTTATTTTCAAGAAAAAAATCAAACCTTGTTTGCTTATCATATGTTACTTCAGATTTAATATCATTAAATTCAATAAATTCCTTAATTAATTTTTTTTTTAAAGCCTCATTTACAATTTTATTTGCAAATATAGTATTAACACCAACAAGGCTCTCTTTGACTTTGATCAACTCTAAAGTATATTTTAGTTTTCTTTTTGGGTTATCTGATTTAGAAATCCAAACTTTATTTTTTTTATCTATTAATCCCATCATCGAGCCAGTATTGGGACAATGGGCGGTAACTATTTGATTTTTAATTTCCACATCTGCAAAAAAACGTTTGTATCTTTTAATTAATATTCCATTTAATAAATTATCTGTAAATCTCATAAAAAAAATATAATATTAATTTAATGATAAATAACAAATCAAATAAAATAACTGCTGCAATAATTATAATTGGTAATGAAATTTTATCTGGAAGAACCCAGGAAGTTAATCTTTCTCATCTTTCAATCTGGCTTAATAAGGTGGGTGTAAGGGTTGATGAAGTCAGAATTATTACCGATAAAGAAAATAAGATTATTGATTGCGTTAATGAACTAAGAAAAAAATTTAACTATGTTTTTACAACCGGAGGAATTGGACCTACTCATGATGATATAACAGCTGAGTCAATATCAAAGGCATTTAATTTAAATTACGAAATTCATCACGAAGCTTTCAATATTTTGGAAAAATATTATAAACCTGGAGAATTTAATAAAGGAAGACAGAAGATGGCTATGATGCCTTCAAAAGCAATTTTAATTTACAATCCAACAAGCGGAGCACCTGGTTTTTCCGTTGAAAATGTTTTTTGTTTACCAGGAGTTCCCTCTATACTTCAGTCTATGTTGTCAGGAATAAACGATAAAATTTCTGGTGGTAAAAAACTATTGACTAAGACAATTAATTTAAGAACTGTGGAAAGTGAAATTGCTATATCACTAAAAGAAGTTCAAGAAAATAATGAAGAAGTTGAAATAGGCAGCTATCCCTTTTTTAGAGCGGGAAAAATTGGAGTCGTTATAGTTTTAAGATCTGAAGAAGAATCAAAAATTAATATTTGCAATGAACAAATATTAAAATTTGTTAATTTTAAAAAAATTGAATTAATTAAACAAGATTAATCAATGTTATATTTTGCTTATGGTAGCAATCTTAATCATCATCAGATGAAAAATATTCGATGTGTTGGGTCGAATTATTTAAAGACAACTTTTCTTAAAGATTACAAATTATCATTTTGTCATTCAAATATAGAAAATAAATTTGGATATGCAAATGTTATTAAAAAAAAAGGGTTCAAAGTACCTGGTGCAATATGGGAAATTACAAAAAAACATGAAAAAATATTAGATCGTTATGAAGAATTTCCTGACACATATCAGAAAGAATATTTTTATTTGGATGGAAAAAAAATTATGTTTTATATGATGAATAAATATTTTATTAAGAAACCTCATTTATATGATGAATAAATATTTTATTAAGAAACCTCCTAAAAGCTATATAAATACCATTATAGAAGGATATAAAAATTGCAACATAGATTTAAATTACGCCAATAAATTTTAAATGATAAAATTATTTTAATTCTAATAGAATTTGTTCTGTTAGCTTTTTTATTTCTTCTACAGCTTTACCTTTTTTTTGTTTTTCCACTGCAGTTTTACCTTCCCCCATAGATGATGCAAAAATTTGTCGATGTCCAACTATTGTTTGGGTTGGTGAAAGATTTATACTTTTAATATATTCATTTGTCTTACTTATAAGTTTAGATCGTTGATTAGCTCTGTTGATTTGTATTAATATTTTTTTATTTGCTTTTTTTGCAATCTCTACAATTGCTTCAGTAGCCCAAAAATCAACATGAGAAGGTGTCATTGGTATTAAAACTAAATCTGCAGCTTCAATAGATGGACGTGCATCAGATTCAATTTTCGGTGGAGTATCTATAATTACAATATCATGATCTTTTTTTAATGCTTTTGACTCATACTGAGCCCCCCATAAACTGGCAGTTTTAAAAGTTAAATTGTCGTTTGAAAGTTTTTTTTCTGAACGAATAATATACCACTTACCAAGACTTCCTTGTGGATCGGTATCAATAATAACAATTTTTAGATTATGGTATTTTATTAAAGCCAGAGCCAAATGCACTGCCAAAGTTGTTTTTCCCGTACCTCCTTTTTGTTGCGCTATTGTTATGACTTTAGAAAGCATTCAAGCATAATAATATAGATAATAAATATTTAACGAAGTGGAATTTTAAAATTATAAACAACCCATCCGTTGCTTAACTTAAACCAAAAAAAACAATTTTAAAAAAATTCTAGTGTTAATTGAATTGTTAAAAAAATAAATTTTTTTTAGAGGTATTTTAAAAGATTTTGAAATATTTTTTACTTAAATCAAATTTTATTTTATTGATTTGTATAAAAAATACAATTTTAATAGAAAAAAATAAAAAAAAAGTCTGAAAAGGAAATCATGAACAAATTATTGCTGCCACAGGACGTCGTCGGAGGATCTTTTTGGTTAATTTCGGTTGCAATGATAGGAGCGGCGATATTTTTCTTCTTAGAGAGAGGCCGTCTGTCGAACAGATGGGGAACGGCAATGAATCTTGTGGGGGTAATAGCTCTAATGTCCTCTATACATTATCTCTATGCAAAAAATTTATGGGTTTTGAATGGTCAGGCACCTACAGCTTTAAGATATATTGATTGGATATTAACTTTCCCGCTCACGATTTTAACTTTTTACGTAATGCTTAAGTCGGTTACTAACGTTAAGAGAGGAATGTTCTGGCGACTGCTTGTGGGAACATTAGTCTGGGTTATAGCCCAGCTATTAGGAGCTTATGGATATATGAGTGTTACTCTTGGCTTTTTAGTAGGTATTGTTGGTTGGCTTTATATTATTGGCGAACTTTACATGGGAGATGCAGGAAGACAAAATGCTTCTTGTAACAATGAAAGTGTTCAAATGGCATTCTTTGCAAATAGATTGATTATAACCATAGGTTTCTCAATTTACCATATAGGATATTTTATTGAGCACTTGGCCGGAGGCGCAAACATTAACAGTTTAAACATTATTTACAACTTAGCAGACATATTAAACAAAATCATTTTTGGAATGATAATCTACGGCGCTGCTTTAAACGATACAAAGAAAGCAACTTAAATTTGGGAGAAATAATTTATGACTAGAGGAGCAGATATAATAGCAGCAATAATTCTACTAGCACTTGCAATAGCGATTATAGTTTATCTATTGCATTGGTTATACAGAAGATCATCTAAGGAAGTTTCATTTGTACGTACAGGAATGCTTGGTGAGAAAGTAGTTATATCGGGAGGAGCCTTTGTCTTACCTATAATTCACAACATAACTCAAGTGGGAATGCGTACTCTGAGCATAACTATAAAAAGAAGTGGAGACAAATCTTTGATAACAAAAGACCGAATGAGAGCAGAACTAGTTACGGAATTTTTTACAAAAGTTCCACCTGAACAAAAAGCCGTAGCAACTGCTGCACAAACTTTAGGTAACAGAACTCTTGATCCTGAACATTTAAGAGAGGTAGTACAAGGTCGTTTTGCAGATGCGCTAGGGGAAGTTGCTGCAAAAATGACACTGGATGAAATACAAGAAAATAGAGGACAGTTTGTAAAAGATGTTACAAAAATTGCAGATGCATCGATAGGACATACAGGTTTAGCACTAGAAACAGTTTCTATTATATCTTTGGATCAAACTCCAATCGAACAGTTTAATCCTGCAAATACTTTTGATTCTCAAGGTTTAACACAATTAACTGAACAAATTGAGTCTAGAAAGAAAAAAAGAAACGCTATTTCACAAGATACAAGAGTTTCAATTGAAAGTAAAAATTTAGAAACGATTCAAAAAGAACTAGAAATTAAGAAGAACGAAGAATTTTCTAGATACAAACAAGAAAGAGAAATTGCCATTCAAAAAGCCAAAGAAAGAACTGAAACTGTTAAACAAAGAGCAGAAAAAGAACGTGAAGCTGAGGAAGCTGAAATAAGCAGTCAAGAACAAATTGAAGTTGCAAAAATTTCGCAAAATCAGGTTATTGAAGTTGAAAAAAAACTAACAGAAACAAGATTGATCGAAGAAATTGAAAAACGTCGAAAAGAACAAAACGAATTAGAGAAAAATTCGGCGTATGAAATTAGGCAAAAAGATCTTGAGACAGAAGTTAAGATTTTAAAATTAGATAAAGAAAGTGAGTATGCACGTTTAGAAAAACAAAGACTCGTTGATGTGAAACGGGCACAAGAGAAAGCTACTATAATTAAAGAACAGTCTGAAAGACAAAAAGATGCTGAGGAAGCACAAATAATTTCTGAACAAGATATTAAAAATGCTAAAATTGCTCAACAAAGAAATCTAGATGCTCACAGAATTGAGTCAGAAAGAGAAACAAGACTTCTTGATATAGATAAAACGAAAAGATTAAGTATAGAAGAACATCAAAAAAATCTTGAAGTTATAAATAAATCTAAACAAGTTTTAAAATCTAAAGCTGAAGAACAGGTTACTAGAGCTAGAGCAGTAGAAGCTGAAGAAAAAGCGAACTCAGCTATGTACGTTGAAAAAGCCCAAGGTATTAAGAAAGTTGATGTCATCACTGCTGCTTCAAAAGCCGAACAGGATAGATTTGCAACTTTGGCAGCAAAACTAAGATATGAGATAGATGCTGCTGGTAAGGAAGCATTAAATGCTGCTGAGAACTTGAGAAGTGATGCAAGCAGAAGAAGTGCTTTAAGATTAAAACTTGCTGAAAAAATTGAAGCAATCATTAGAGAAAGTGTTAAACCGATGGCGAACATTGGAGATATTAAAATTGTTGATGTTAATGGTTTACCTGGCTTTAGTGGAACTTCTGGTTCAGGGGGGCAGTGGTGAAGCAGTAACTGCAGGCACTCAAGGTGGTGGATCTGGAAGAAGTGGCAATTTAGCAGATAGCGTAGTTAGTTCTGCATTACGTTATAGAGCACACCAACCATTTCTAGATCATTTGCTTAAAGAAATTGGCATGCATCCTGGAGAGATAAGCAATATCAGAAATATTCTTGGCGATTATGAAAATCCTAAAAAAGATTATCATATGAATTTTGATAAAGATCCAACTAAAGGAAGCAAAAGTTCTAAGTAACGAAAGTAAAATATTATGAGTAGTGAGTTAGATAATTGGGCAAAGAAATATGAAGAGGTTACTAATAGCGATGAAACTATTAAGGCTATGGCAAAATATTATACTTGTTCCTTTATGTTCGATATGGAAAATGCAAAAGCAATTATCGAAATGCATGATGGCAAAGTTAAAAACATAAATACGAAACCATCACCTTTGGATCCTTATGATTTTGCTCTTAGAGCTTCTGCAAAAACTTGGAAAGAATTTGGGCAACCCGTTCCAAAACCAATGTATCACGGAATATGGGCTGCAAGTTTTTTAAGAGATTTAAAAATTGAGGGCAATCATTTGATTTTAATGAAAAATTTAAGAAATTTTACTGTTCAGTTTGAATTACTAAGAAAAATAGGAGTACCAGTTTAATGAATTATTTTGAATTAAAAGGAGCATTATAATGGTAGTGCATCACGAAGTCGTAGGCCGCTATGTTACGATTGAAGTTGATGATTGTGAATATAAGGTTTTCTATTTACAAAATGGAAAAGGAATACCTTTAATTTGCCAACATACAGCTGGATGTCACAATCATCAATGGAGAGGTTTACTTGAAGATAAAGAAATTACTAAAGACTACAATGTTATTGCTTACGATTTACCAAGACATGGAAAGTCAGATCCCCCACATAACAAAGAATGGTGGAAGGAAGAATACAAATTAACAGCTGAACATTATTGTAATTTTATTCTAAAATTATGTGAAGCCTTAGGTTTGCAAAAACCTATTTTTATGGGTTCTTCTTTTGGTGGAAATGTAGCTTTACAATTAGCCTTGCGTTATCCAAATAAATTTAGAGCAGTCATACCAGTAGAGGCAGCAGATTATGCTCCTGGTTTTTATTTGGATTGGTGGCGTCATCCTCATGCAAATGCGGCTCAAGTTTGTGCAAGTGGAACATGGGACCTTATGGCACCACAATCACCAGAAAAAGACAGATGGTTGACTTGGCACTATTATACTCAAGGCTCAGAAGCATTTAAGGGAGATTTATATTTTTACTCAGTTGATCATGATCTAAGAAAAGAATTAAAAAATATTGATGGACATAAGTGTCCTGTTGTTATGTTAACAGGAACATATGATTATCTAACACCTCCAGAAGCAACTGAAAATACAGCCCGACAAATAAAAGGAGGAGTTTATATAGAAATGACTGATATAGGACATTTTCCAATGAGCGAAAATCATGAAGTATTTCGTGTTTATTTAATGGAAGCGTTAAAAATTATTAAAGAAAGGACCAACAAGTAATTTTGGAGAGTAATAATGACTAAAGATAAAACGGGAGTACAATTAAATCAAGGACATACAAGTACGGATGATTTTATAACTCGCAAATATGTCTTGCCTTTATTAAGAGATGAAAAAACCAGAAATCGATTAATTGAAGAACATAGAGCATGCCCAGTTGGTAAAGCTCCTGCACTTCATAAAGGACAGCCAGGAGTTGAACATAGCAAAGAATTAAGAACTGTTTTAGACAAATTAAGAAGACAACCAATGGCTGGAAAATACATAACTGTATGCAAAAAAGATTTTAAAGATTACAGGATTGGAGTTTGCAGTGGAGTAAGAGGTCAACCTGTAAAAATTTTAAACGATCCTTTCTCTTCAGAAGAAGCCTGTGAGCACGCAATTTTTTTAAAAAGAATTTTGGAACTTTTAGAAAAGTACGGAGAATGATTACTATTATTGAAAGGTTAATATGTTAAGAATTACTGGCTACAGCGACAAATACTCTGCGTTTCCTGGAGAAAAAGTTAAGTTTTATATTAATTCTGAAAAAAATGAAGATTATGATGTTCAAATTATAAGATTAATTCATGGAGATACAAACCCGGAAGGACCAGGATACAAAGAAGAGGAAACTGGAGCACAATGTAATAAAACCTATAAAGGAAGAAACCAAAGAATCCATGGAGGATCTTATGTTGTTATCCCTCATGACGAAAGATTAAATGCAAAAAGCTTTACCTTGCAGGCATATATATTTCCAACAACTCCGGATAAAGGAAAGCAAGGTCTTTTAACAAAATGGAATGAAACTGAAAAAAGTGGTTATGGCCTTTTTATTGATGAAAAAGCTTGTCTTTCAGTAATGATAGGTGATGGAGCTGGACAAGTTACAAATTTGTCTAGTGAAAAAAAATTAATGGCCAAAGTCTGGTACCTTATTGCAGTAAGCTATGATGCTGAAACAGGAAAAGTAAAACTTTATCAAGAACCTTGCGTTACACCCACAAATGGTGGATTGGGAATGTCTTTGTTGCACCCGGCTGATGAAACTACTTCTGTTGTTGAAACAACGAGCAATTTAAAACCACGAGCAAACATGACGCCTTTTTTAATGGCCGCATGTACTCTTGTAGATCGTACAGGAAGACATATTCAAGGAGGACATTACAAAGAAGCTACTGTACCAGTCGAATTACCAGAACAAACTTTAACTTACAATGGAAAGATTGATAGACCAAGACTAAGTAGAAAAGCTCTATCAAAAGCTGAGATCGAATCTTTAGCAAGAGGTTATGGTGGTTGCACATCAGAGTTAAGATCTGAAGTTATTGGCGCTTGGGATTTTCACGCAAATATTACTAAAAATATAGCTTCTACTTTTATAATTGACACAACTTCAAATCACCTAAATGGTTTTATTATTAATTTACCTAATAGAGGAATGACAGGATATAATTGGACTGCAGATGAGATGGTATATCACCACAAACCCGAAGAATATGGAGCAATTCATTTTCACGATGACGACATAGATGATGCAAGATGGGAAGTTGATTTTACTTTTGATATTCCAGACCTTATTAAAAGTGGAGTTTATGCTGCAAGGTTAAGAATTAATGGAGAAGATTCTCCTGAGACCGAAGATTTTGTTCCTTTTGTAATAAAACCACCAAAAGGTAAAACAACTTCAAAACTTTTATTCGTACTTCCTTCAAATAGTTATATGGCTTATTCAAACGACAACCTAGGAACAAATTCAGTAGTTGCTCAATTACTTGCTGGAAAGGTTCCAGTTTTAGCAGCTTCAGATTTGTATCTTAATGAACACAGAGAATATGGACTATCAACTTATTCAAAACACTCTGATGGAACTGGTGTAGCTATTTCTTCAAGATTAAGACCTATACTTAATATGAGACCAAAATATAGACACTGGTTATCTCCATCTTTATGGCAATTAAATGCAGACCTACATTTAACTGATTGGTTAGAGGAAAAGAATTTTGATTTTGATGTTGTTACTGATGAAGATTTACATATAGAAGGTGTTGATTTGTTGAATCGTTACCAATGTGTACTAACTGGTTCACATCCAGAATATAGTTCTGAAAAAATGTTAGCAGCATATGAGTCCTATCAATTAAACGGTGGGAGATGGATATATTTAGGTTCAGATGGTTTTTATTGGATTAGTGAATATCACCCGGACAATACAAATATTATTGAGGTAAGAAAAGGTGAAGCCGGAACAAGAGCTTGGACAGCAAATCCCGGGGAATACAATAATGCTTTTGATGGAAAATATGGTGGTATGTGGCGTGCGCGTGGAAGAATACCTTCAAAAGTATGTGGTTTAACATTTACTGCTTATGGATTTGATGTTTCTTCATATTATAAAAGAGAACCAGATAGTAAGAGACCAGAATGTTCGTGGATTTTTGAAGGCGTGGGAGAAGACGAAATAATAGGAGATTTTGGTCTAGTAGGAGGTGGAGCAGCTGGTCTTGAATTAGATAGATATGATTTAGATTTTGGAACACCACACAACGCTTATTTATTAGCAAGATCTGAAAATCATACAAACTTAATGCTACAAGTTAATGAAGAAATTCATTTTTCAGTGAGAGGTTTTTATGGAGGAGGTACTGAAAACCCAATGGTTAGAGCTGATATGATTTACTATAAAACACCAAAAGATGGAGCTTTGTTCGCACCTGGATCATTATCATGGTGTGGAAGTTTATCTTACAATAATTACAACAATAACGTATCTAAAATTTTAGAAAACGCAATTAGAGGATTTTTAAAGGAAGGGCCATTACCATAATGTCAAAAGTAGAAATAAGTAGACCAACTGGTACCGACGGTAAAGGAATACTTGGTTCTGATAACGTCACTTCCATAAATGATTTAGAAAAAATTGCTTTAAACAATTTGGATAAAGACAAACTTAATGATCTTGCAGAATGTCTTTTTGTTTTAAATAATAGAAAATACGGTCCGATACCAGGGGCATACATGGTAATGTGTACTAAACCTGGTAAAGAATGGTGCGTAGCCCAACTTAATGCTGACAGAGCTAAACCATTTATTTTGTACGAAGATAAAGTTTTTCCTTCAATTGAAACGGCACAGAAAGAAGCAGAAAGAATTAAAAAAGAGCGAGGTGAATCAGCACCAAGGCGTTGTACCTAAATTTAAAAAGGATTAAATGTCCGAAAAAACTCTTTGGTTATTTATTTTTTTATTGTTGTACGCTGTTTATTGTTTTTTTTGGGGCGTAAGGGGATCAAGATATAATTCTGAAAATCCAGAAAGATATTATTTAGCAAACAAAAATATTTCTTCATGGGTTTTTTTTTTCGCAGCCACTACCGCCACATTTGCCGGACTAACAGTAATATCTCAAACTAGTCTTGTTTTTCACGATGGTTTTCAGTATGTCGGTACAGCTTTTATTGCCATAACTGTTCCTTTAGGAAGTGTATTTTTTTTTAAAAGACAATGGATGTTAAGTAGAAAGTTTGGATATATTACGCCGGGCGAAATGTATTATGATTATTATAAAAGTGATACAATTCGTGTTATTTCAGTATTGGTAACTTTATTTATAGCAATACCTCTATTAGCAGTTTTTTTTGGTGCTACAGGCTATTTAGTAAACACATTAACAGCAGGATATGTTTCTAGAGAACTTAGTATGTGGGTGATTTCTTTAATTGTTTTGTTTTATGTAACAAGGGGAGGATTTAAATCTATTGTCAGTATAGGGGTGGTTCAATCTTGGCTTTATTTTTTAACTATAATTCTTTTGGGAATTATTGTTTATTTTTTTGTAGGAGATATTGAAACTTTTGGTAAATCATTAGCAAAAATAGCCAGCACATCAGTAAGCAGTTGGGGAAACACCAATGGCTATGGAGGTGGTGATTATAATAGCTATTTTGCTTTGCCAGGTGTCATTCAATGGGTGGCAGGACTAGGAAAGAATGAAGCAGTGGGTGGCCCTTGGACAGCAATGATGATTTTTACTTTTACAATTTCATTTATGGGAATAGTTCTTTCGCCTTCTTTTTCTATGTGGAGTTATTCTGTAAAACATCCAAAAGCTTTTTCTTATTATCAGATTTGGGGATCTGCTGTTATTGTAGGTTTATTATTATTTATATTTACAACATATCAAGGAATTGGAGCAAGTTTACTAGGGGCCAATGCAGATATCAATAATAGCGGTCTTTCTGTAAATACTTTATTGCCAGAAGTTTCTAATAAGGATCACTCCCTAATAATTTATCACATTATAAGCTTAATGGATAAGCATGCTGTCTGGTTAACTGGTTTGTTAGGAGTAGGATTGATTGCAGCTCTCCAGTCAACATCCGCCGCACTTTTAATGACATCCGGAAGTATTGTCACAAGAGATTTATATAAAGTTTATGTTAATCAAAACGTAAGTTGGGAAAAGGAACGTGCGGTCGCTCGTATAATAATGATGTTAATATTTTTGGCCTCACTTTATATAGCAACATTTGCTAAACCGGCAATGGTGATTTTTAGTGGCATAGCAATTTCTATAGCATTCCAGTTTTTAATTGTTTTACTAGGCCTAATTTGGTTTCCTTGGATAACAAAAGGAGCGGCAACATTTGGATTAATTATTGGAATAATTATAGTTATTTTAACAGAAACTATAGGACAACAAATTACTGGTAACAGGTTGCCCTGGGGAAGATGGCCGCTAACAATACACTCTGGAGTATGGGGATTGTTATTTAATGTGTTTGTTTGTTTTTCTATTTCTGCTTTTTCTAATATTACAAAAATTGATATTTATAGATCTCATAGACAAAAGTTTCATGATTTTTTAGATGATCATATGGGCCTTCATCCAAGCAGAACAAAGCTAAGATCCTTTGCTTATGTAATTGTTTTGATCTGGCTTTTTTTTGCAGTTGGACCAGGACAAATAATTGGGAATGATTTTTTTGGAGAGCCTGGAGCGGGTTATGAAGCTTGGATTCTTAAAATACCTTCTATTTGGGGATATCAACTTATTTGGTGGCTTTTTGGTATAGGAATAATTTGGTTTCTAGCTAGCAAAATGGATTTATCAACCTTGCCCAACAAACCAATTCTAGCAAATGATCTTTATAAAAAGCCAGATGAAATTCAGGGAGAAGTTAATTATATCGACAAGGTTGGAACAGGCTATGGTTGGATATTGATCCTTGTAGGAATGGCAATATTTTCGGTGATATTCTATATTTATTTTGTATAAAAAATTATGACTTTAAATTCTTTTAATTTTAACACAACGCCTGGCCTTCGGTTTGGTAGTGGTCAAGCAAAAGATTCTTGTAAAGAAATTTCCAAAAAACTTGGTCTTCGTATACTTTTTATAACAGATAAAGGTTTGATGTCTTTAGGATTGACTAAACCTACCATAGAAGAACTTAATAAAATTAGTTCAGTTGAGATATTTGACGAAGTTGAAGCAGATCCATCTCGAAAGACTCTTTTATCAGCAATAGAAATTGGAAAGAAATTTAATGCAACGGGTGTTATTGGGTTTGGTGGAGGATCATCCATGGACGTTGCTAAACTTGTAGCGCTAATACTTGGTTCTAACGAAGATTTAGAATTGGCTTGGGGAGTTGAAAACGCTAAAGGACCTCGTTTGCCACTAGTTTTAGTTCCCACTACAGCAGGAACAGGTTCTGAGGTTTCACCTGTTGCAATTATTACAATAGGAGAAGAAGAAAAAAAAGGAGTATCGTCTTCAATAATTTTACCAGATTTGGCAATTTTAGATCCGGATCTTACATTAGGCTTGCCCTCAGGAACTACAGCATCAACTGGTATTGATGCAATGGTACATGCCATTGAGGGATACGCTTCAACCAGTAAAAATAATAACCCGATATCAAAAATGTTAGCAATAGAGGCGCTTAAATTGCTTGGAGGTTCAATAGAAACGGCAGTTTCAGATGGTTCCAATGTTGAGGCTAGAGGCAACATGCTTATTGGAGCAATGCTTGCTGGAAAAACTTTTGCAAACTCTCCGGTCGCAGCTGTCCATGCACTAGCATATCCTTTAGGAGGAACTTTTCATGTTTCACACGGACTTTCAAATTCTTTGGTTTTACCTTATGTGCTCAGATTCAACAGTATTGATGCAAAAGCAGCAAAAGATTATGCCGAACTAGCACCTTATGTTTTTCCAGATTTAAATACTGATAGAGGAGCCCAAGCGGTCAGTGCGGAATTTATTGACAGGATGGAAGAATTATCAAAGAGATTAGGTTTGCCACAAAAATTAAGGGAAGTTGATATACCAAAAAATGCGTGTGAAAAAATGGCGCGTGATGCAATGAAACAAACAAGGCTATTAGTTAATAATCCGAGAGAAGTAAAGGAAGCAGATGCTTTTAACATTTATCAGGCAGCTTGGTAGAGCAGATATTTATGCAAGAAAAAAACAAAGACATTTTTGAACAAACTAAAAAATTTAATTCAGGTATTAGGTTATATATGTTTCAAACAGGATCAATTAAAACGAAATTAAAATTTATAAAAATGAATCACAGCGATGAACCTTATGAAATACCTGTGCCATGGTTTTTAATTAAACATCCTGAGGGTGACGTTATTATTGATGGTGGAATGCCAATAGAAGCAGCTATTGACAAACATAAACATTGGGGTTCTGTGGTCGAAGCCTATGACCCAGTAATGAAAGTATCAGAATGGTGTAGAGATATGATAAAAACTGTAAATACAAAACCTGAAGATATCAAGTACGTGATACAAACTCATCTTCATCTAGATCATTCAGGTGCAATAGGACATTTTCCAAATGCTACTCATATTACACAAAGATTAGAATACGATTATGCATTTAATCCTGATTGGTTTTCTGGTCCGGCCTATATCAGAGCAGATTTTGATAAACCAAATATTCGTTGGAAATTCTTGCAGGCTAGAAAAACTGATTTTTATGATGTGTATGGTGATGGAGTTATAAAATTAATATTTACACCAGGACATACTCCTGGTCACCAATCTGTACTGGTTAATCTTCCAAAAACTGGTCATATGTTATTTACTGGAGATGCTTGTTATACAGGAGATCATTGGTGTGATAAATGTCTACCTGGACTTGCCTCTTCTTCTTCTGATGCAGCAGAATCAGTTAAAAAATTAAGAAGGGTAGCAAAAGAACACGATGCAAAAGTCGTTTGGGGTCATGATCCAGTTTCCTGGCTTGATTGGAAAAAAGCACCTATGTTTTACTACGATTAAATTTTATTTTTTTTAGAAAAATTAATTGTTGCTTCCATTTATATTTGCGATCTAATGTGTGGCGATCTAGCGTATAGAGCTACCATTGGTATAATTAATAAACCTAGTATAAACTGTTGTCCTTGCCAACTTAAACCCCAACCAACTAATACAGTTGTAATTATTTGTAAAATCAAAACTCCAATTACACTTAATCCGTATCCACCAACACCTCCTAATAAAGAAGTTCCTCCAACTACTACCGCAGCAATTGTTAAAAACAAATATGTATCACCAACTCCTATAAAACCACCTCCGCTCCAACCTAAAAGTAATGCACCAGTTAGAGCTGCAAAAAAACCACTAATTACATAAGCTCCAACCCAGTACCCTCTTTCGGAAATAGATAATCTTGCTGATGATAAACGACTTCCTCCAAGAGCATAAAGATTTCTTCCCCATTTAGTTAAACGAAGAGCAACAATTATAATTATAGAAGCGATAATCCAAATTAAAATAATGGGAGGAATAGGCAGTCCCACAGTTTTACCATTCATAGAAGCAATATTTCTCATCCAATCTGGCACAACACCAAAAACTGTACCCGCAGAAAAGGTACCCATCGCTACAAGAATTTGAACACCGCCCTTAACGAAAAAACCAACACCTAAAGTTAGTATTAATGCCTGACCTTGTAGTCTAAAGCTTAAGATACCATTTACTAAACCCACTATTAGACCTAATAATAACACAGCAACCAAAGCCAACCACGGAGGCACTCCTTTAGTAATTAAAGACATTAAAGCGACATTGGATGCTCCTATGAGAAATGGAATTGATAAATCAAGACCACCTAACAAAGCAACAAAGGTTTGGCCCACTACTGCTAAACCTAAGAACGCAGCAAACACCAACATAGCTTTCATGTTAAGAAGCGAAAGGAATCCAGGTATTGTGAGAGCTCCTATGATAAACAATGCAATTAAGACAGAAATACCAATGAACACACTTTTTTGAGCAGTAATGTATTGGCCGACAACTCCCATTAATATGATAAACGCTAGGAATATTAAAAAAGATACTAGGGTACGACCCGAAAAGAAACCTTCTGCAATAAATGAAATAAAAATAAAAACAAGTATTAGCAAAATAAAAGCTAATGTTTTCCACTTATGATCACGAATAGTTCTGAAGAAGAAATTTTCTTCGAGCTCTTCTTCTGGTAAATCTTTTCCTTCAACTTGCTCTTTTTTTGGAAATTGAGAAAGTATATTTTCCTTTAAATCACTATGAATCCATCTAATAGAAAAATGGTGCCAACCCCACAATATTAATCCAGTTACTGCTATTGAGAAGGCGACTATATTCATCCAGTCAGCTGCATCGTACCAACCTAGTACCGCAGTTCCTATACCGCACAAGATTGCAAATAATAATCCTAAACCTTTAAAGAAAAGAAAAGCAGATCTTCTCATATTATTTCACCTCGTCCCACTGGCTTAACTGACTATCTCGAGCTATTTTTTCTCTATAGATTCTCATGAACTGCCAGACTAAAGGAGTAAGAGGCACCCCAATAATAAATATGGCTATAATTTTGTAAAACGAATATCCAACAGAATAAAATAATGCAGACCATAAAAAACCAGCAAAGATAACTATATACATATAAGGAGCAAAACGTTTGTAACTACCTTTGTGACCCATATTTAAAAATAAAAAATATTGTAATAAAAAAACTGTAACTATACTGTATGCAATCTGAGCAAAATCTGAAGTTAAGCTTTCATAAAAAAATCTTTTGGGTTCTGCATATTTTATTTGGGAAATATCTCCAATATTTAATTCAGTTATAATCTGTGGTTGATAAAGAGAAGGGTCGTTAGGTATAAATGTATTTCCTCCAACAAAATAAACAGCAAGAATACCTAAAACGCCTAATCCAAAAATATAAACATTTGTCAGATTTTTTATTTTTGAATGAACAAAAGGAGCTGTAATAACAAAGAGCAACAAGATAACTAATATGACCCCATATCCCTGGATACCAAAAAAACTTTTACCAGCACTTTCTACCAAATTATTATAAGAGACACCTTTTAAAACAATAAGAGATAAGGCGGCAAGGAAGAACAACATAGCAGTTGATTTAACTCTTGTAGTAAATTGAGGTAACATCACTATAACAATTAAAGAAGCAAGCAGAATTACTCCAGCAATAGAGATAACACTGTATGAAGTTCCAGAAATCAGTGTAGTATCAGAAATATTTGAGATATAATTAATTTTTTCAAGACTAAAATATTGAGGTGAAGAAGCTTCAATACTACTGACTTGATTTGATTGTAGACTGATTTGTTCAGTGTTTTTAAGTACTTCTTTATTTTTATCTTCAGGATCAAATATTAATCCTGCAACTATGATGGTAACAATAACTACAAAAGATATGGTAGAGGGACTCCGATGTACGGAAAGAAGATAAAGAAGAAGAGCAAGACCCGCTATTCCAATAATTACGTAAAGCATTATTGTCCCAGGAGTTTCTGTTAACCGAACAACAGAGTGTCCAGCTAATGAACCACCTAGTGTAGTGCCTGTCCCTGTAGTAGTTCCTGCTTCGCCTTCTTCAACAATAATATTTCCCGTTGCATCTAATTTACGTACCTTTTGTCCTCTTTCGTATGCTTTAGAAGCTTCGTCTATGTCTTGTTTTATTTCAGATTCAACTACGATAGGTTGATCGTAAACTTGATGCATTATAACAAATGTACCAGCAAAAGACATAAGAATGAAAAAAACCATAACAGACAAACCCTTAGTAACTCTTTGTACATATGGGAGAAGAAGGCTTACAAGCAAAGCAATAACTAGGACAGCTCCATAGGACAAGTCAGAGACAAAACTTTGTAATCTTTCAAATCTAAAAGTAACTAAAATATAATTGATTAAATAAAGTGTTCCAGCACCTAAAATTGCC
This sequence comes from alpha proteobacterium SCGC AAA288-N07, assembly GCA_000513055.1. Taxonomy (GTDB): domain Bacteria; phylum Pseudomonadota; class Alphaproteobacteria; order Pelagibacterales; family Pelagibacteraceae; genus AAA240-E13. The sequence continues at coordinate 1,902 of AZYB01000001.1, read as the reverse complement.
CCAAAAGCACCACCCCGACCACCTACAAGACTGGCTCCACCAAGCACCAGTGCGGTTACTCCCAGAAGCGTATATTTAGTTCCTTGTATAGGATCTCCAGAGCCAACCAGGGCAGTAAAACATATTGCAGATAACGCAGCAAAAACTCCAGATATCAAGTGTGCAACTATTCTTACCCAGTTAATTTTAACACCACTTGTAAAAGCGGCACGTTCATCTGAACCCATTAACTTTAAATGACCCCAAAAAGCTGTGTGGGTGATGATATAAAATAAAATTGTTGCTAAAATCAGCAGAAGAAATATTTCATTAAATATTGTAAAGCCTTCTCCCCAAGGTATTAGCCAATCTGGAGCAATCCCACCTGGACGAGATAGAATAACAAGATTAATTCCAGTGAATGCTAAAAAGCCTGCCAAAGCTACTATAATTGGTGAAACTCTCACATAGACTACAATCAAAGCATAGAACAGCTGCCAAATTAAACCCATGGTGATAGCGTAAATGAACCAACCAACAGATGTTTGTAAATATCCATGAGCATATAATTGGATACTACTGACATTTATAAAACCCATAAAAGGACCAATAGATAAGTCGACACCTCCTCGGCCGGCCATAACAATAAATGTTAAAGCATAAGTTGTTAATATGAGTGGTGCGCTAAGAATTATTGCACTACCAATACCTGATTGTGAAATTATAATTGGACTTCTTATCATTGCTAAAATTAATAGCGAAAAGAAAATAAAAATTGGCACCATAAGATACTTATTGGATGAAGTATCTGTGCTTGATCTGAAAACTTTTTTTACACTTTTTGCTAATTCCATAAACTAAAAATTAGTTAATCAAAATAAACTATTTTAATTTTTTCAATACCGACTTTATTTTTAAGAATTTTTTCTCTTTCTTTTAACTTGTTAAAATCAATAATTTTAATTTTTTTGTTATCAACTTTTGAATTAATTTTATTTTCGTTGTGTTTTTTTATATCAGCTTTAGACTTGATGATTTGATCAAATGCATTCACATCATTGGCCGTATAATCAACTTTAGTTTTTGCAACTTCAGTTTTTTTATTTATGGTCTCACTATTGCTAAATATTGCAAATTGTTTAAGTTTGTCAAAATTTTTAAGGTCTAATGAATTATAGTAATTATCTTTTTTTGTTTTTTTGGTCTTTTTAGTCAAAGAACTCTTATCTTTATTAATATTCATGATTTTATTGAAATGTTTGTTATCAGACATGTCATATCTGACAGGATGACTCTTATTTTGATTATTATTCAATTTATTAACTTTAAAGTCATTAAAATTCTTTAATTTTTCAAAGTTAATTAAATCTTCATCAGTATAATAATTATTTATATTTTCTTTTTTCATTAAAATGTTTTTATCTTTATTTTTTTGTTTGAATTATTTTCTTTAGATTTTTTTTCTTTATCAAAATCTATAATTTTTATAATTTTTTTATCCTGCGCTTCACCACTTCTCAAATTAGTGTTGGTATCATTTACTTTTCCTGAAATGCTTGTGTTATTTGATCTACTTATACCAGTTGATCCTATACCTGCTGTTTGGCCAAACATTCCCTCAAGTAAAGTATCTGCGTTAACTTTTTCATTTTCAAAAATATCGAATATAGTGCCATGTCTAAACACAACAACTTTAGGACAAAGTCCGATAAATTCTTCAAGTTCACTAGATAGGAAAATAACTGTATTTCCTTCTTCTGCATATTTTCTAAGATGGGTATATAAATCTCTTTTGGTACTTACATCAATACCTCTAGCAGGATCGTTCAAGACAAGAATTTTTGGATGTGTTGCCAAAGATCTGGCTATCATAACTTTTTGTTGGTTGCCTCCACTTAGCGAACCTATAAGATTATCTTTTGG